>DATGIA010000120.1:0-9103 GCA_035307465.1 Steroidobacteraceae bacterium | reverse complement strand
CGCCTATCCGGCGCACGCGGCGTTCGGCGGCTACAAGAAATCGGGCATCGGTCGCGAGACGCACAAGATGATGCTCGACCACTACCAGCAGACGAAGAACGTGCTGGTGAGCTACGGCACCAAGGCGCTGGGCTTTTTCTAATCGCTCGCGGAAAGAAGGGGAGACGATAATGAGTATTGACCTGTATGGAAGATGGATCGCGGCGGTCATTCTGGCGGTGCCGGTGATCGGGTCGGCGGCTGCTCCGACCTATCCGACGGTGACGGATGAGCGGCTGCTCGATGCGCAGAAGGACAATGGCTGGCTCATGTACCGGCGCAATTACGAGAGCACCGGCTATGCCCCCTTCCGCCAGATCGATGCCACCAATGTCGCGAAGCTCAAGGTCGCTTTCAGCTACGACAGCAACCTTTTCCAGGGACACGAGGCCGCAGCGGTCGTGAACGGCAATTATCTGTTCGTGACCACGCCCATGGATCATCTCATCGCGATGGATGCGACCAGCGGCAAGGTACTCTGGAAGTATGACTACCCGCTCGATCCGAAGGCCCTGAAGACCGTGTGCTGCGATGTGGTGAACCGCGGCGTCGCCGTGTACGGCGATCTGGTCTACATGGGCACACTCGGCAATCACATCGTTGCACTCGATGCCACGACGGGGACGGTCAAGTGGGATACGACCCTGGCGCCGCCGGGAGTCGGCTACTTCATCTCGGGCGCGCCGCTGGTGGTGAAAGGCAAGGTCATCATTGGCGACGGCGGAGGCGAGTACGGCTCGCGGGGCTTTGTCGTCGCGCTCGATGCGCAGACCGGCAAGGTCGCTTGGAAGACCTACACGACGGCAGCGCCGGGCACGCCCGGCGGCGATAGCTGGCCGAAGGGCGCCTACAAGACGGGCGGGGGCAACCCATGGATCACCGGCACCTACGATGCGGCGACCAACACGCTCTTCTGGGGCGTGGGCAATCCCGGCCCCTGGCTCGCGACGCTGCGCCCGGGCAGCAATCTGTACACCGACTCGGTGCTGGCGCTCAACCCGCAGAACGGCAAGATCAAGTGGTACTACCAGTGGACGCCGAATGACACGTGGGACTATGACGGTGCGAACGAGACTGTGATGACGGATCTGACCCACGGCGGCACCCGCTACAAGGCGCTGGTGCACGCTGATCGCAACGGCTGGTTCTACGCACTCGATCGCACCAACGGCAAGCTCATCTATGCCGAGCCCTTCGTGCACGTCACCTCCATCGTCGGTATGAAAGACGGCGTGGCGCAATCCGACCCGGAGATGCGGCCGACCCTCGATAAGCAGGTCTTCACCTGTCCGAGCTTCCTCGGCGGCAAAAACTGGTGGCCGATCTCAATCGACCCCACCGCTCACATGGCCTACATTCCGACGCAGCACGCCTGCATGGACATCAAGGGCGCGCAACCCGTCGCGTACAAGGCCGGTCTCGCCTTTCTCGATGAGAGCTTCGAGGTGAAGCACGACCCGGCGACCAGCAACTGGGGCTCACTTCAGGCGGTCGATCTGAACACGGGCAAGCAGGTGTGGCAGCACGAGACGCATCTGCCCTGGTCGGGCGCCGCTTTGAGCACCGCGGCCGGTCTCGTGTTCAGCGGCAGCACCGATGGCCATTTCATGGCCTTCGACGCGAAGAGTGGCCAGGTGCTTTGGACCAGTGACTCGCTCGGCTCCGGAATCATCGGTGTGCCCACGACCTATATGGTGAACGGCAAGCAATACGTCGCCGTGTGGGCCGGTTGGGGCGGCGCCGGCCCGATCTGGGGTGGACAGATGGCCAACGATCCCGAGGTGAAGTCCATTCCCAAGGGCGGCCATTTCTATGTCTTTACGCTCCCCTAGAGGCGCACGCTTGGGCCTCATCTTTGCGGCGGCGCTCGGCGCGGTACTCATGCCGCACGCCGGGACCGCCGCTACGCGAATCTGCATTGACCGAGCGAGTCCGTCGGCAAGTCTCGATCTCAGGATCGCCCGCGCCGCGCTCAACGTCGCACCGACGGACGTTGTCACTGCGGTGTACTTCGAGGGATATGGGCGCGGCGGAGAGGGCTTGCCACCGAGCCGCTTCGCCCGCATGGCTTCGACAGACTGCGATCTCATCATGGGATTTCCGGTCGAGCGTGAACACCCGCACCTGCCGCCGCGGGTGGCCGCGACCGCGGCCTACGCCACGACCGGGTTCGTGCTCATTACCCCCGCGCTGCACCGCGCCGAATCACTCGCCAAGATCAGCGACGGAAGCGAGGTCGGCATTGCGCAGCTCGATACTTATGCCGGCGTGCGCTTGCGCGCCGAGTCACGCCTCGTCATGCACGTCTATCCGTCCGATGGCGCGATGCTCGGTGCGCTGGTCGCGCAGCGAGTTGCCGCGGCGATCGCGTGGGAGCCCACGGTGCAGCAATGGCGACAGGCGCGCGCCGGCGGCAGAGCCCTGCACGTGATGCCGCTCGAGGGTGAGCACATGGTGTGGCAGCTCGAGGCGCTGTATGCACCCGACCAGCCGGCTGCGGCCGGCAACTTCGAGCGCGGTCTTGCGCGGCTCGCCCGTGAGGGACGCCTCTCTGGCCTGATTGCACCCTTCCGGGTCGCTGCGACACCGCCTCCACGCTCGAGGGTCGATGCGAGCCTGTCGGGACAGGCATGGCGCGATCGAGCGGCGGGTGATCGCGCGGCGCGGTATGGCGGTCTACGGGTGGCTCGCTACACGATGGAGGTTGCAGGCGGCGGGCCCGCGGTGCGCCGGGCCGCAGCGGCTCACCCGCCGATCCACTCCAAGGCCCCCGCGCTCTATACGGCGCAGCAGGCCGAGCAGGGTGCGCTCGCCTACTTTCAGAACTGCGCCATGTGTCATGGCGTGAAGCTCGACGGGCAGTTGGGCGGATATCCTGGGCCCGCGCTCAAGGGCGAGGATTTCGCCGATCCCAGCTATGACTTCCGGGTGAAGGACATCTTCGATTTCGTCGCCAAGCAGATGCCAGCGGCGACCCCGGGTAGTCTCACGCATGATGAGTACGTCGACATCATGGCCTTCATCTTGCGGGAGAACGGTTATCCGCCCGGCCCACGCCCACTCACGTATGAGTTCGCGGAGAAATCGCAAGTGAAGGTGCGCTACTACGGCCCGTAGCGCGGCGCCCCCGCTCCTTGGGGGTGTGCCGCCCGCCCCTCGCGGCGCCGATCAGACGTTCGAGTCCGGAGATGCCGCCTTGCGTCGCGCGATGTAGTCCTTGAGCGCCTCATCGATCGCGGGATCCATGGGCGGTGGCTGGTACTCGGCGAGCATCTTTTTGTAAAGGCCGTTGGCGCGCTTCGCCATGTTGGTGGCGCCTTCCGCTTCCCATTGCTCGTAGCTGTTGTTGTCGGCGAGAGGCGAGCGGTAGAACGCCGTCTCGAAGTTCGCCTGGGTGTGCGCGCAGCCGAGGAAGTGCTTGCCGGGCCCCACCTCATGCATCGCATCGAGGGCCTGTCCGTTCGCGGAGAGATCCACGCCCGCGAGCAGGGTATGCATCATGCCCGCCTGGTCGGCATCCATGACGAACTTCTCGTAGCCCATCGCGAGGCCGCCCTCGAGCCAGCCGGCGGTATGCAGCACGAAGTTGACACCCGCAAGACAGGTGGGCAGGAGCGTGTTGGCCGACTCGAAGGCGGCCTGTGCATCCGGGATCTTCGAGGCGCACAGGCTCCCGCCCGAGCGAAACGGTATGCCGAGCCGGCGCGCGAGCGCCGCCATCGAATAGAGCACGAGCGCGGGTTCCGGGGTGCCGAAGGTCGGCGCGCCCGATTGCATGGAGATCGAGGAGGCGAAGCTGCCGAGCACCACCGGCGCGCCCGGGTTCACCAGTTGCACGAAGGCGAGGCCGGCGAGCGCCTCGGCGAGCGTCTGTGCCACGGTACCCGCGATGGTGACCGGCGACATCGCGCCCGCGAGGATGAACGGTGTGATGATGAGCGCCTGATTGGCGCGCGCGTAGACCTTGGCGGCCCCGAGCATGGTCGCATCGTAGGTCATCGGTGAGTTGACGTTGATCAGGTTGATGATCGTCGTCCTCGGTCGGCCGGTCGCCGGATCGGTGAGCTCCGGGCCGAACACGATATTGGCGAGAGCGACCGAGTCCGCGGCCCGCTCCGGAGCCGTTACCGAGCCCATGAAGGGCTTGTCCGAGTACTTGAGATGGCTGTACACCATGTCGAGATGGCGTTTGTTGACCGGCAGGTCCACCGGCTCGCAAATGGTGCCTCCCGAGTGATGCAGCGAGGGCGACATGTACGCGAGCTTCACGAAGTTGCGGAAATCCTCGATGCGCGCATAGCGGCGTCCCTCATCGAGGTTGCGCACGAAGGGCGAGCCGTAGGCCGGTGCGAACACCGTGTTGCCGCCGCCGATGATGACGCTGCGTGCCGGATTGCGGGCATGCTGCACGAATTCCTTCGGAGCCGACCGCTGCACGATCGAGCGACACATGCCGCGCGCGAAGTGCACGCGCTCACCCTTGACGTCGGCGCCGGCCTGCTTCCAGATCTCGATCGCCTCGGGGTCGTCGCGAAAATCGATGCCGATCTCCTCGAGGATGGTATCGGCGTTGCGCTCGAGCAGCTCAAGTCCTTCCTCGCCGAGCACCTCGTAGTAGGGGATCTTGCGCGTGATGTAGGGCACCGAGGCGGAGGCGCGTGCAGTACGGGAGGCGCGCTTCGCATCGCGTCCGCTCGGACGCCGGGCATGGGGAGTGGCCAGCGCGGCCGATTGTGGCTCGTCCATATCGCTCTCCGAAAACAGCAGTATGGTCAGGTTACCGGGCTATGGCTGATCAATTTGCGTCATCGGCTTGTCATGACGCGCCATCGACCGGGGTCCCTCAAGGCAAACCCGGGCGCCAGAGGTGCACCCCTTGATGATCGACGATATGGACGCGAGTCTCGAATGCACTCGACAGCCAATCCTCGGCCAGCGCCTCGCGAATGCTGCCATGGCCAATCAGCCCGCGCCGGCCGAGCACGATGAGCCGATCGGCCATGAGCGCGAGCGACAGATCATGGATCGCACTGACGACGCTCGCGCCTTCCTCGTGCGCCTGGGCGCGCAGAATGCGCGCGACATCCTCCTGGTGAGGCGGATCGAGATGCGTGGTGGGCTCATCGAGCAGCAGCACCTGCGCCTCGACCGCGAGCACGCGGGCGAGATGCACGCGCTGGCGCTCACCTCCCGAGAGTGTGGTGAGGCGCCGCTGTGACCACTCGAGCGAGCCTGTCGCTCGCATGGCGCGCTCGATGGCGGCATCGTCCTCACTCTGGTGGTGGGCGAGCCAGCCGCAGTGCGCGAACCGCCCGAGCCCGACGACCTCCGCGGCGGTGAGGTCCGTGGCCGGCGGGCTTTGCGCGAGCCAGGCGAGGCGCCGGGCCCTTTCGCGCCCCGACCAGCCCGTGAGGCGCCGGCCTGCGAGCAACACCCGGCCCGCGCGGGCCGGCGCGAGACCGGCGAGCGCGCGCAGGAGCGTCGACTTTCCACAGCCGTTCGGCCCGACGATGCTGGTCCATGCGGCAGGCTCGATCTCGAGCGACACATCGCTGAGCACGATGCGCTCTCCGTAGCCGACCACCAGATGACGGCACGCGAGCTGCGGCTGCGCGGCGGCTGCCCTGTGCGCGTGCGCCTCAGCCATGGCGATTGCGGCGCCAGAGCAGGACGACGAGATAGGCGCCTCCCACGCAGGCGGTGACCGCTCCGACCGGCAGCTCCGCCGGGCGGATGACCCAGCGGCTCACGAGATCCGCCGCCTGCAGAAGCGCGCCCCCGCAGAGCGGGGCTGCGACGAGGAGCTGGCGATGATTGACCGACAGAGTCTCGCGCACGAGATGCGGCGCGACGAGTCCGACGAAACCGACCACGCCGACTTGCCCGACCGTGCTCGCGGTCGCGAGCGACACGATCCCCAGGAGCACGAGCCGCAGCACCGGCAGTGACAGCCCCAGCGAGCGGGCCGTGTCCTCGCCCAGCGTGAGCGCGTCGAGGCCGCGGGCGAGGAGCGTTGCGGGAATCGCGCACACAAGCAGGACCGTCGCGAGCAGCGCGGTCGAGGACCAGCTGAGCAACGCGGTATCACCGAGCAGAAAGATCTGCATGGTGCGCCAGATCTCGGGGCGCGTCAGCAGCATCAGCTGGGTGAGCGCGCTCAGCAGGAATGCCACCACGACACCGGCGAGCAACAGGCGCGAGGTCTGCAGCACCCCTCGCGAGAGGCTGAGGGTGAGCAGGGTCGCGCCGGCCGCGCCGATGCACGCGGTGAGCGTGAGGCCGAGCTGGCTCGTCCAGGCCAGTCCCGCGAGCGATGCGTCCGCGGCAATCAAAGTCACCGTGACGCCGAGCGCTGCGCCCGACGCGGTGCCGAGCAGGTAAGGCTCGGCGAGCGGATTGCGAAACAGCCCCTGTGCAATGGCGCCGGCAAGCCCGAGCAGCGCGCCCGCGCACCACGCGCCCGCGGTGCGCGGCAGGCGAATTTGCCACAGGATCACCGAGGTCTGCGCGTCGGGATTGATGAGCCAGCCGAGCGAGGTCTGCAGACTCGAGGTGCCGATGAGCAAGCTCGCGAGCGCGAGGACGGCGGTGATGAGCAGCCAGCCGAGCACCCACGGCCCGAGGCGACGCGCAACGCGCCGCGGCGCGCGATCGACGCCGAGCTCGAGGACGCTTGGGCGTATCGCGTTCACGGCGCCCACTGCGACAGGCAGTCGGCGAGCGCCTGCATGCCCTCGGTCACACGCGGGCCGGGTCGTACCACCGTATCGCGCACGTCCCTGCTGAGGGCGCAGATGCGATGCTCGCGCACCGCGCGCAGATCCGCCCAGCCCGGACGCTCGAGGAGGTGCGGCGCATCCGCCGCCGCGACGATGATGAGATCGGGGTCGCTGCGCACGACATATTCGGGATTGAGCTTCGGAAAGGGCCCGAGGTCGGCGGTGACGATGTTGCGCGCGCCGAGCCGCGTGAGAAGCTCGCCGATGAACGAGGTCGGGCCCGCGGCATAGGGTATCCGATCGACCTCGAAGTACACGCTCGGCGCGTTTCCCTGTCGGTCGGCCCGCGACCGGGCGCCGATCGTCTCGATACCGCTCGCGATCTGTTGCTCGAGGCGCACGGCTCGCGCGGGGTCGCCGAGCAGATCTCCAAGGACGCGCACATCGTGAGCGATCGAGGCATAGGTCTCGCTGCTCAAGGCGAAGGAGGGCACTCCGAGCTGCGCCAGTCGATCGGTGATGCGCTGGGTGCGGCTCAGGAGCACGAGATCGGGCCGCAGGCGCACGATGGCCTCGATCTGCGCATCCTCGAGGCCGCCCACCTTGGGCAGGTTGCGCACGGCGGCCGGCCAATTGGAGAACTGGTCGGTCGCGACGAGACGCGTGCAGGCGTCGAGCGCACACACGGTCTCGGTGATCGAGGGCAGCAAGCTCACGATCCGCTGCGGGGGTTGCGGGATGTGTACGGAGCGATCGAGGTCGTCGCGGAAGGTGGGCTCAGCGTCGCGGGCCGCGCCGCGCTCGCGGCCATGCGCCGGGATCGCCAACAGCACGAACAGCAGCGCGAGCGCATGTCTCATGGGATCGCCCCGGCCCTGGGACCGCGCACGAGCAGCGGGACACCGGCCACCATGAACAGCAGCCGGTCACAGAGCGCAGCGATTTGCTGATGCAGACTCCCCGCCTCGTCGGTGAAGCGACGCGCGAGCTCCGGTGCGGGCACCACACCCAGTCCGGTCTCATTGCTCACCAGGATGATGTCGCTGTCGAGCGAAGACAGCGTCTCGAGCAAGGCACGGCGCTCGCGGGGCAGCGTCTCGGCGGAGGTGCTGAGCAGCAGATTCGTGAGCCAGAGCGTGAGGCAGTCGACAACGAGGACACGACCGGGCGAGGCGGCCTTGCGCAGCGCGGCGCCGAGCTCGATCGGCTCCTCGATCACCGTCCAGCTGCCGGGTCGCTCGGCACGGTGACTCGCAATGCGCCTCGCCATCTCTTCGTCGAGCGCGGTCGCCGTTGCGATCACGCTCACCTTCAGACCGGTACCCGCCGCAAGCTCGGCGGCTGCGCGGCTTTTGCCGGAGCGCACCCCGCCCAGGATGAAGGTCTTCATGCGCGCACCTGCTCGAGCAGCCGGGGCGCCGATGCGGCGAGCTCGAGGCGGTAGACCGAGCCAAACGGGATCGGACGGCTCGCGAAGCGAGCGGGCTCGAGCAATCCCGCGCAGCAAAGCGCCACTCGGATCAGCCCCGCGTGGGTCACGATGAGCGCCGCGTCCTCGCCGCTCGAACGCTGCTCGGCGCACCAGGCGGTCCAGCGCCCGGCCAGGTCCGCCGCGGACTCGGCGCCTCCCGGGCGGTACCGCCAGGGGTCGGCTGCCCACGCATCGAGCTCGGCACGCGGTATCGAGTCCCAGCTCGAGCCCTCCCAGCGGCCAAAATCAAGCTCCTGCAACGCCCCCGCGAGCTCGGGCGCGGCGGGCGCGGCGAGCGCGCGAGCGAGCTCCACGCAGCGTCGCGCCGGACTCGACAGCACGCGCGCGCGCTGCAAGTCCTGCGTCGGGATGCTCGCGCGCACGGCGAGCGTGGCCGCCTCGAGCGCGCCGCTCTCGAGCTCAAGATCGAGTCGTCCGTAGCACCGTCCCGCGGCGCGGGCGGGGCGCGGATGGCGCACGAGAAAAAGCTGCACTTTTTGGCCTCAGACCTGCATCGGCGGCCACACGAGGGCGAGCCCGGCCAGCAGGAACACCAGCTCGGCCAGCTGCTGCGCGGCGCCGAGACAGTCACCCGTATAGCCGCCGATGCGTCGCCGGCAGTAAAGCGCGAACACGAGCGTCGCCGCTGCGGCCGCGAGCGCCGCGCCGACGAGCGCACGCGCTTCGAGCCGATAGCCGAAAGCAAGCGCGGTGGCCGCCGGCAGCGCGAAGGTGAGAAGTCCGAGAATGCCGCTGAGAAGCCATCCGGCACCGCTCATGCCGTCGGCAAACGGCCTGGACTTTGCGGAGTCATCGTCACGCACGTACCGCAGGCGACCGATGAGGCCCAGGGCGCACCAGCGGCTCCACATAT
>DATGIA010000119.1:0-3485 GCA_035307465.1 Steroidobacteraceae bacterium | reverse complement strand
CTCGAGCATCTCCTTGAGCGAGAGCAGCTTCGGCTGGCCGTCCTGCAGCGCGACCATGTTGATGCCGAAGACCGTCTCCATCGGCGTCTGCGCATAGAGATTGTTGAGCACGATCTCTGCGACCTCACCGCGCTTGAGCTCGATGACGACGCGCATGCCGTCCTTGTCCGACTCATCGCGCAGTCCATCGGAGGAGATGCCGTCGATGAGCTTGTCACGCACCAGGTCCGCGATGCGCTCGATGAGCTTCGCCTTGTTTACCTGGTAGGGCAGCTCGGTGATGATGATCGCCTGGCGATCGCCGCGGCCGATGTCCTCGACCTGCGTGCGCGCGCGCACGTGCAGGCGCCCCCGTCCGGTCTTGTAGGCGGCGACGATCTCCTGCGCCCCATTGATGATGCCGGCGGTCGGAAAGTCGGGGCCCGGCACGAGCTGCATCAGCTGCGCGAGGCTGATGTCGGGATTCTCGATGAGCGCAATGCAGGCGGAGATGATCTCGCCCAGATTGTGCGGTGGGATGTTGGTGGCCATGCCGACCGCGATGCCCGAGGAGCCGTTGATGAGCAGGTTCGGGATCTTCGCCGGCAGCACCGCGGGCTCGGTCTCAGACTCATCGTAGTTCGGCACGAAATCGACGGTCTCCTTGTCGATGTCCGCGAGCAGCTCGCCGGCGAGGCGCGACATCCGCACCTCGGTGTAGCGCATGGCAGCGGGAGGATCGCCATCGACCGAGCCGAAATTGCCCTGGCCGTCGATGAGCGGATAGCGCATCGAGAACTGCTGCGCCATGCGCACGATGGCGTCGTACACCGAGGCATCACCGTGCGGATGGTATTTACCGATGACATCGCCCACCACGCGCGCGGATTTCTTGTAGGGCCTGTTCCAGTCGTTCGAAAGCTCGCGCATGGCGTGCAGCACGCGCCGATGCACGGGCTTCAATCCGTCACGGACATCGGGCAGCGCACGTCCGACGATGACGCTCATCGCATAGTCCAGGTAGGACTTGCGCATCTCGTCTTCGAGATTGACGGGCAATATTTCGCGAGCGATCTCGGCCATGTGCGAGAATCCGAATCAGCCTGCTTGGGCTTAGATCAGTGGGGGTTGAAAGAAGCGAGACATGGTCTCAACATGCGAAGATTCTAGCACATGTCCCCCGCGATCGAGGCTCGCGCGCACACCGGCAACGCCTCCCGCAAGAGCCCGCAAATCAGCCGATATACCGTGCGCAGCACTGCTCAACGCATGACCGTACGCATCTTGAGCGCATGAGCCTCCGCAGCGTCGATCTGGCCATCGAGGCCCGCTGGGTGCTGCCCCTGGTGCCCGCCGCCACCTCCACCGTAACCGCCACCGCCACCGCCACCGCGGCCGCGGCCGCGGCCGCCGGAATCCTCGAGCATCACACGCTCATCGTGCACGAGGGCCGCATCGTCGAGCTCTTGTCGAGCACACTCGCACGCACGCGCTACGAGCCGCTGGCGCTCATCGAGCGGCCCACGCACCTGCTCATGCCGGGCCTCGTGAACGCGCGCGTGAGCACCGATGTCGGTGCCGTGCTCGAGGCCCCCGCAGGCGCGCCGCCCCGCCGCCCGGCGGGCGGCGTGATCGGCATGACCGGCGCGGCCGGCGCGGTCGGCGCGGCGGGAGCGTCGGCGGGAGCGTCGGCAGCGGGGGCGGCTGCGGCGCCGGCGGATACCGCCTTGCTGACCGTCGCGCAGCTGCTGAGCTCCGGGGTCACGTGCTGTGCACACGTAGGAGCGCGGGCGGGCGAATTTGCGCAGGTGGCCCTTGAGCAGGGCCTGCGACTTTGCCTCGGCCTGCCGCTCGCGGGCACCCCGGCGAGCCTGAGCGAGGCGCTGCGCCTTCACGATGAGTACCGCGCTCATCCGACCGTCAACACGCTCTTCGCGCTCCCCGATGTGAACTGGCTCGAGGATGCCATGCTCGAGCGCATCGCGACCTTGAGTGTCGAGATCGACAGCGGTGTGCTCGCGCCCGTGCACGCGAGCGCCGCCTCGATCGAGCGCTCGATCGAGCGGCACGGGGTGCGGCCCATCGTGCGGCTGGAACGGGCCGGCTTGCTCACCCCGGCTCTGGCGGCCGCGCACATGAGGTATTTGACGGTCGAGGAAGTCGCACTCGCCGCGCGTTGCGGGATCGGCGTGACCCTCTGTCCGCTGTCCGACCTCGCGGCGGGCCAAGCCCCGCCGCTCGGCTTGCTCAATTCCGCGGGCGTGCCCTTAAGCGCAGGCAGCGGCGAGTCGCTCGAGGGGGGCGATTGTGGCCTGTGGAGCGATCTCAAGCTGCTGCTGCTCGCCTCCCGCGGTGCACTCGAGCCCGCCGAGGTGCTCGCGATTGCCTGCCAGGGCGGTGCGCGCGTGCTCGGCCTCGCGGATTCGATCGGCTCGCTCGAGCCGGGCCGCTGGGCGGATCTTCTGTGCCTCGATCGCTCCAGGCCCGGCGCGCGGGGCTCGAGCGATACGCTGCGCTCGCTGGTGCTCGGAGCGGGACGCGATCTCGTGAGCGATGTGTGGGTTGCGGGCCGGCAGTTGATCTGCGAGGGTGCATTCACACGACTCGATTGGCCGCGCCTCGCGGCGCGCCTCGACGCCGGCCGTGCAACGGGTAACGCATGGGGAGGACTTCGATGAGCTCACGGCCCAATGCCGATGCGGGCGAGCTTGCGCGCTTCGGCGCCCTCGCTTCGAGCTGGTGGGATCCGCAGGGTCCCTCGCGGCCGCTGCACGAGCTCAATCCGCATCGCCTGCGCTACATCGAGCGCAGCGTCGCGCTCAAGGGCTCACGCGTGCTCGATGTCGGCTGCGGCGGGGGGGTCCTGTCGGAGTCCCTGGCGCGGGCCGGCGCGCGCGTCCTCGGCATCGACCTTGCGCCCGAGCTGATCCAGGTGGCGGAGCTGCACGCGCTCGAGGCGAAGCTGCCGCTCGAGTATCGACGGGTGTCGGCGGAGGCACTCGCCACGGAGCAGCCGGGCGGGTTCGATGTCATCACCTGCATGGAGCTGCTCGAGCACGTCCCGGATCCACCCGCGACGCTCGCTGCGCTCGGCACGCTGGTGCGGCCCGGCGGCGCGATCTTCCTCTCGACGCTCAACCGCACACCGGCGGCGTTCCTGGTTGCGATCGTCGGGGCCGAGCATGTCGCCCGCATCTTGCCGCGCGGCACCCACGAGTACCTGAAGTTCATCCGGCCCTCGGAGCTCGCGCGCTGGGCGCGGGCCTGCTCTCTCGAGCTCGAGGACCTCACGGGCCTGAGCTACCATCCCCTCACCCGCTCCTTCGCTCTCTCGAGCGATACGCGCGTCAACTATCTCGCGCGCTTGCGGCGCCCGGAGCTTGCGTGAGCGGGCGCTCTGCGGCGATCCTCTTCGACCTCGATGGCACGCTCCTCGACACGGCGCCCGACATGGTCGGCGCGCTCAACGGGCTGCGCGCCGAGGAAGGCCTCGAGGCGCTGCCCTT
>DATGIA010000118.1:0-50139 GCA_035307465.1 Steroidobacteraceae bacterium | reverse complement strand
CGATTCCTTCCTGAGCATCCTCGATTGGGAGCAGGCCTGGCGCCACGACCGGCCCTTCCCCTTCACGCCCTCGGTCGCCGAGATCAACGGTCTCGAGGCGGCGCTCGATCACTATCTCGAGGAAGGTCCCGAGCGCGTGTGGGCACGCCATGCCCTCACCGCCGCGGCCTGCCGCGCCGGGGTCCTCGCGATGGCGCTCGAGCTCTGGCCCACCGATCCACGCACCGCCTCACCGACGGCGACCGCCGTGCGCGTGCCGCAGGGTGTCGAGGACGAGGCGCTGCGCGCGGCGGTGCGCTCGCGCTACGGAGTCATGTTCTCCTCGGGCCGCGGCGAGACGCTGGGCAAGCTGGTGCGCATCGGCCACATGGGTCCGACGGCCCGAGCCATGTACGCCGTGATCGCCGTGAGCGCGCTCGGCGGTGCGCTGCGCGCGCTGGGCCGCCGCGTCGACATCGGCGCCGGCGTCGCGGCCACGCTCGAGACGATCGATCGCGGAATCGACGGTTCCCGCGGCTCGGCGGGCGCTTGAGGGTGCGCATGCGGGCTCTGGCGCCGGCGCTTGGGCTCGCCGCACTGGCGGCGCTCTCGCAGCCGGCGGGCGCCGAGCATCTGCTGCTCGTGCACGGCCACATTTACAGCGGCGTCCCGGGGGCCCCGTGGGCCGAGGCGCTGTCCGTCGAAGGTGCACGCATCGCGGCGATCGGCAGCGATGCACAGCTCCTCGCACGTCCTCGGCGCGGCGCGCGCGTCATCGATCTCAAGGGCCGCACCGTCATTCCGGGCATCATCGATGCGCACATTCACGTGTGGCTCGGCGCGCTCGCGCTGCACGGCCTCAACCTGTCGAGCGCCGAGTCGAGCATCACGCCCGATCAGCCGCAGCTCCTCGTGCAGCGGCTGCGAGAATACGCTGCGCAGCACCCGCGCGATGCGATCCTGTTCGCGCGGGCGGATTTCAGCACCATGCCGCCGTACGCGCCGACGCACGAGCTGCTCGATCAGGCAATCGACGACCGGCCGGTCATCGTGCACAACATCTCCGAGCACGCGATGTGGCTCAACGCCCGGGCACTCGCGCTCTGCGGAATCACCGAGGCACCGCTCGCCGATCCCGTCGAGGAGCGCAACGTCGTGCGCGATGCGAGCAGCCACCCGACCGGTGTCGTGATCGAAGGGGGGATGGAGGCGGTCGAGCGCTTCGTCCGCAGGACGCTCTCCCCGGAGGAGCAGCTCGCGATGCTGCGCGAGGCGATGCGTGTGCTCAACGGCTACGGGATCACGAGCGTCGTCAATGCGACCGGCGATCTTGCGGAGATCCGCCTGTACGCGGCGCTGCGCGATCGCGGGCAGCTCACCGTGCGCACCCGCACCGCCTTCGGCGCGGTTTCCGTGCCGCAGCGCCTGACGCCGGCGCTGCTCGCCGATCTCGAGGAGGCGCGCACCCGCTATCACGACGAGTGGGTGTCGGCGAATCTCGTGAAGTTCTTCGCCGACGGCTTCACGGGTCTGCTGGCGCCGCTCGTCTATCGGCCGGAGGAATTTCGCGCGCTCGTCACGGAGCTCGATCGGCGCGGCTTCCAGCTCATGACGCACGCGACACGCTTCGACACCGTGAGCATGGTGCTCGATGCCTACGAGGCGGCGGTGCGCGCCAACGGCCCGCGTGACCGGCGCCTCAGGATCGAGCACAGCAGCTCGGTGCGGCCTGCGGATTTTCCGCGATACGCGGCGCTCTCGGTGATCAATGTCACCTCGCCCGGTTTCTGCTGCGGTGAGTCGGGTACCAATGCCAACCCGAAGGAGACGACGCCGAGCGATCAGTGGAAGACCTTTCTCGACGACGGGGTGGTGCTTGCTTTCTCGAGCGACTGGCCCTGCTTCTGGCCGGCCAATCCATTCCTCAGCATCCAGGAGGCCGTCACCCGCGAGATCTGGCGCTCCGAGGATACGGCGAGCGTCGTCGACCTGCCGCTCGATGGGGCCTGGCAGGGCGGTGCGCGGCCGACCGGCAAGCTCTACACGCCGGAGCAGCGGGTGAGCGTGCGGCAGGCGGTCGACGCCTACACTCGCGCAGCCGCCTATTCGCAGTTCGCGGAGCGGCAGGTTGGCACCCTCGAGGCCGGCAAGCTCGCCGACTTGGCCGTACTCTCGCAGGACATCTTCGCCGTGCCGAGCGAGCAGATCAGCGCGACGCAGGTGCTGCTCACGCTCGTGGGCGGACGCGTCGTGTACGAGTCGCGCCACTGAGCGGCGGCGGCCTTCGCTGTCAATGGTTCGCCCGGCTCGACGGAGACGGGACCAATCTTTCTCATTGGGTCCATGAAGTGGATTGTCAGGACCCACGACTAATGCGAGTATTGAACCAATCGGGAGAGAGTTGGTTCGACAGAACACGAGGGCGGGGTGGCACCGTCGCCCCAGGGGATGACCGATGCTGGGTACCTTCATGCGCAAGCGTTCGTGGATCTCGGTGGCCCTCATCGGGCTGCCGCTCGGCGGGGCGGGGGCGGCGGATACGCCCGATGATCAGCTGCAGACGATCGTGGTCGTCGGCCAGAAGGAGAACCAGAGCCTGCAGCTCGCGCCCGAGGCGATCACCGCGCTGTCCGCGGATACGCTGCGCGAGAATTTCATTCGCGCGCCGGAGGACCTCAACAGCCAGATCCCGAGCCTCGTCATTGGCCAGACCGACGGCTACAACAATGTGGTCGCGATCCGCGGCATCGGCCTGAACTCACCCCAGGATGACGGCTCGCCGGCCTCGGTGTCCTTTCACCAGAACGGCATCTTCATTCCCGATCCGATCTCGCTCGCCACGAACTTCCTCGATGTCGATCACATCGAGGTGCTGCGCGGTCCGCAGGGCACGGTTTTCGGTCAGAACTCGGTCGGCGGCACCGTCAACGTGATCACGGTGCTGCCGAAGCTCAACGACCTCTCCGGCTACACCAATCTGGAGTACGGATCGTACGACTTGAAGCACGTGCAGGCGGCCATCAATCTGCCGGCGACGAGCACGCTCTCGCTGCGCATCGCCGCGGATTGGATCTACCAGCAGGGCTATGCCACCGCGACCAAGGTGCCGGGCGGGGGGCTCGAGGGTGGCGCCCCCTTCCAGCTCGACAACGACCACAACTACCACGTGCGGCTGATGGCGCTGTTTCAGCCGATCGACGATTTCTCGCTGCTCGCGAGCGTCGAGTACGCGAAGACCGACCAGAACGAGATCGAGAGCAAGAACGTGCTCGATCCGAACCCGAACCCCTACGACGAGAGCAGCGACTGGCCGGGACGCTACTTCTACAACCAGACCCTCGGGAGCCTCATCGCGACCTACAACTTCGGCTCGATGGTGTTCAAATCCTCGACCGGCGTCGAGTACACCAACCAGACGGGATCGAACTCGGAGAGCGGCCTTTATCTCACGCTCGCGACCGATCTGTACGGCGGCGAGAACGATCAGTACTGGCTGCACGACATCTACTCGGCGACCCAGGAGTTCGACCTGAGCTCCAAGCCCGGCGGCCCGATCGACTGGGTGGTGGGCCTGTTCTACCTGCACAGCCGCACGCAGGACGGCTACGATCAGTATCTGCGCAATCCCTCGCAGCCGGGCGCCCCGAACATCCTGAGCGATGAGGTGGAGAGCCTGATCGCACCGGAGATCGCGGCGGGCACGCTCTACTTCGAGACCTCGAACACGTTCTGGCGCCAGTCGATCTCGGAGTTCGGACAGGCGGTCTATCACTTCTCGGATGCGCTGCGCGGTACCGTGGGCTTTCGCTACACCGATGACCGCAACCACTCCTTCCTCGACAACTACTTCGGCGATCCGCTGCTCGGGGGCGGTTTCGTGCATCTGCACCAGGCGGCGAGCAAGCTCACCTGGAAGGTCGGCCTCGACTATCAGATCACTCCGCAGAATTTCGTCTACGGCAGCGTCTCCACCGGTTTCAAGCCGGGGGGCGGCAACCCGGGCACGGCGCCCGCCGTGGTGCCTCCGAACTATGCGCCGGAGACCATCACCGCCTTCGAGGTCGGCTCGAAGAACACCGAGCTCAACGATCGGCTGATTGCGAACGTCGCCGCGTTCTACTACAACGACAAGAACATGCAGTACCACGCGGAGGACCTCATCAACTTCGACGGCGGCGTCGACAACCTGCCGAAGGTCAACATCTACGGCTTCGAGGGCGAGCTCACCGCGCTCCTGCCCTACCACTTCAAGGTGAGCGGCAACGTCACCGCCGAGCACGGCAAGATCGCGACCCACGTCTCGACCATCGACAACCTCGCAGGCAATGCCGCCAATAACGAGTTCATCGCGCTCTACGGCTACAATAACTTCCTCTCCGCCGAGTTCGGCGTGAACCCGCCGGGGCTGCCGAATGCGGTCGCGATCCTGACGTCGCTGCGCGCCAAGGGCTATCGTGACGCCTATGGCAACCCGCCGCCGAACCTGCCGGAATACACGGCGACGGTGGCCCTGTCGCAGACCTCGAGCTTCGCCAACGGCGCGAACTTGATGTCACGTCTACAAGTGGAGTATCGCGATCATTACGCGAACACCGTGTTCACCAATCCGATCTACATCACGCCGAGCTATCTGCGCATGAACCTGTTGTTCGACTACACCTTGCCGAGCGGCAAGATGGACGTGAGCTTCGCGGTCAACAACGTGGCGAATCGGGCCGAGGTGAGCTATCGCTTCACCAATCAGTACGGCGGCGAGACGACGCAGATGTACTTCGCGCCGCGCGAGTACATTGCGGGGTTCCGCTACCGGTTCTGAGCCCCACCGCGCAGGAGCTGCGCCGCCCGCTCGGCGATCATGATGACGGCGGCGTTGATGTTGCCGCTCGGCAGCTCCGGGATCACGGAGGCATCGATCACCCGCAGAGCCTCCAGGCCGCGCACGCGAAGCTGCGGATCGACTGCTGCCGCGTCGGTCGTGCCCATGCGGCAAGTACCGCCCGGATGGTGCACGGTGATCGCCGTGCGTCGGATGAAGGCGTTGAGCTCCTCATCGGTGCGTGCTTGCAATCCGGGTGCGCTCTCGCGGGCGATGAAGGCCTGCAGGGGCGCCTGCGCGGCGATCTCGCGGGCGAGCCGGAGGCTCGCGCGCGCCGCCTGCCAGTCGGCATCGGTGCCGAGAAATCGCTGCAGGATGCGCGGCGGCGCGCCCGGGTCGGCCGAGCGCAGCGTGACCTCGCCGCGGCTCTCCGGATGCAGGATCACGGTGCGCAACGCGAAGCCATCCTCGAACGGTGCCTTGAACGGTCGAAGGTAAGGCCAGGCGCCGAGGGGCGCTGCGGTCAGAAGCAACTGAACGTCCGGGCGGTCGAGCCCGTCGCGGCTCTTGAGGAACGCGACGCCGCCGCCCGGCACGTCCGCGGCGAAGCCCGTGCCGAAGAGGTAGGCGCGGGCGAGTGAGCGGGCCACCCGATCCGCGCGCATGGCGCGCAGGAACGGTCCGGGCGAGCGGCGCTGAAACATGAGGATCACCGAGACATGGTCCTGCAAATTGCGACCGACGCCGGGGAGCGGGGCTTCGACTCGAACTCCGTGACGCTCGAGCGTCGCCGCATCTCCGATTCCCGACAGCATGAGGAGCTGGGGTGTATTGATCGCCCCACCGCAGAGCAGGACCTCGCGCTCGGCCCGCGCGCTGTGGCGTGTGCCGTCCTTGAGGTATTCGACGCCAACCGCCCGGCCACCCTCGAGCAGGACACGCGTCGCGAGCGCGCGTACCTCGACATGCAGGCCCCGGCGATTCAGAGCCGGGCGCAGATACGCGCGCGCCGTGCTCGCGCGCCGGCCGCGGTCGATCGTCATCTGCAGGCGTGACAGGCCGAGCTGCGATTCGGCGTTGTAGTCCTCGGTCCAGGGGTGGCCCGCCGCCGCACCCGCCTCGGCGAATGCCTCGATGAGCGGATCCTCGTAGCGGCAACGCTGCACGGCGAGCGGTCCATCCCCGCCCCGATACAGGCTCGCGCCCCCTTCCCAGCGCTCGGCGCGCCGGAAGTAGGGCAGCACCTCCTCGTAGGACCAGCCGCGGGCGCCGCCCGCCGCCCAGCGGTCATAGTCGAGGCGGTGGCCGCGCACGTAGGCCATCGCGTTGGTCGAGGAGCAGCCGCCGACGACCTTGCCCCGTGCGCACTCGACGCTGCGACCATCGACGCTCGCCTCGGGCTCGCAGAAGTAGCCCCAGTCGTGCAGCCGCCCGGTGAGTATCTTGCCCCACCCGAGCGGAATTTGAATCCAGGGATCGCGGTCCCAGCCGCCCGCCTCGAGGAGCAGTACGGAAGCGTCGCCCTGGGCGCTCAGGCGGTCCGCGAGCACGCAGCCCGCGGATCCTGCACCGGCGATGATGTAGTCGAAAGCGCGCGGCACGGGCATCAATGGTTCACTTCGCACGGGTGGCCCGGGAGGATACCCGAACCAATGTCGCTACTGCGCGGCCTCGGAGGGCGGAAACGCGAGCTCGTGGATGTACTGGCGCACGTCGCTGAGGTGCCGCAGCATCTGGTTGTGGGCTTCCTGTCCATTGCGGGCCGTGATGGCCGCGGCGATCGACTCATGGAAGCCGGCATAGACCGACTGGCGCTTGTAGCAGTGCCCGTTCTCACCGAGCTTGAGCCAGGCGACGTCGCGCTGGCTCGCGCGCATGGTGTCGAAGAACGCGAGGAACAGCGTGTTGCGCGCGGCCTCGGCGATCGTGCGATGGAAAAGGGAGTCCGCCCGCTCGTAGGTGTCGGCATCGCTCGCGGCGCGCGTCTTGGCGGCGAGCGTCTGCAGGCGCTTGATCTCGGACTGCGAAGCGCGCAGGGCTGCGAGGCGCGCCATCACGGGCTCCATCGCCAGCCGCACCTCGATGACTTCCAAAGGATTGGTGTGATCGATCACCTCGCCGAGCGCTGCGCTCCAGGAGCGCGCGCCGGACCCGCGTGCCATCCCCTCGGAGGTGGCGGGCAGCACCGCGGCCCCTGCGGGGGAGCGGATGTCGATGAAGGTGCCGCGACCCTGATGGCGGTGGATCCTGCCTTCCTGCTCGAGCACATCGAGCGCGCGGCGAACCGAGCGGCGGCCCACACCGAGCTCGGAGGCGAGCGTGCGCTCGGGGGGGATCCGACCGTCGAGCGAGACCGCGTGCTTCTCGATGAACTCGCGCACGCGGGTGAGTGCTTGATCGGTTCTGCTCATGGCGTGGCGTCCTCGCTCACCGTACGATACCACAGCGTCTCGACGAGTTGACGCGGCCCGAGCGACCCGTCAGACTGCCGACAACCCCCGTTGGAACCATTGTACAACTTGGTTCGCAGAGGTACGCATGCAGGTCAAGGAGAAGTCCCCGGAGTCGTCGGAAGTGGCGCGCGAGCTTTCCGCGGCGCTCGACGCCCTGCACCGCGACGTCTATGCGAACAACATGGCGCCTTACTGGGTGGTGGACCGATCCGTCGCGCACGACGAGGACCGTCAGGTCATGCAGGGGCGCAAGGCGGTACCCTTCCTCTGGCGCTACCGCGATCAGATCGAGCCGCTCCTGCAGCGCTCGGCGGCGCTCATCAAGACCGAGACCTCCGAGCGGCGCTCGCTGGTGCTGGTCAACCCGGGACTCGCGCCGCAGCGGGCCACCGCCTCGACGCTCTACGTGGCCTACCGCGTGAACGATCCCCTCGAGATCATGCCGCCGCACCGGCACACGGTGAATGCGATCCGCCTGGGGCTCACCGGCTCGCTCAATTTCACGGGCGTCGAGGGTGAGAACATCCTGTTCGGCCCCGGCGACCTGGTGCTCACGCCCCACGATGCCTGGCACAACCATGGAAACCGGGGGCACGAGCCCGCGATCAATCTCTCGGTGCTCGACTTGCCGCTGGTCGAGACCTTGAGCTCGATCGCTTTCGAGCATGATTACAGCGAGGAGGAGGAGGGGCAGCGCGTGCGCCGCCGCGTGCAGACCGAGCGCTTCGCGGCCGATTACTCGCAACGCGTCTACGGCTGCGGCGGACTGCTGCCGCGCTTCGTCTCGCACCACCGCGGCGCAGGCAACGCCTCGCCCATGTACGTCTATCGCTACGAGGCCATGCGGGAGCTTCTCGAGAAGTTCCGCGACGACGAGGGCGATCCATACGAGGCGCTGATGATCGAGTACGTCGATCCAACGACGGGCCAGTCGGTGTACCGGACGATGACCTTCTTCATGCAGATGCTGCGGCCGGGCGAGCGCACGCGGCCCTTGAAGCAGAACGCGAGCCTCGTCTGCGCACTCTTCGAGGGGCGCGGCTACAGCCTGATCGACGGCCAGCGTTTCGACTGGGAGCGCTTCGACACGCTCGTCGTGCCGGGCGGCAGCTGGTGCGAGCACGTCAATGCCTCCGACCGGGAGCCGGTCATTCTGTTCGTGGGGAGCGATGAGCCGACGCTCAGGGCCCTCGCGCTCTATCAGAAGCACGGCAAGGATCCGAAGGGCGACGTGGTGAGGCTGTACTGACGGGCGCCGCGGGGCCGAGCGCCCCGAAGTGCAACGAAGATCGAAGGGAAGGCAATGGCGCGCTCCAAGAACACGCGGCTCGTGGCGCACATCGACTGTCCCGGTGGCGGACAGGTGTGGGTCGACGGCCGGACTCTTTACATCGGTCACATGCGCGAGCCCACCGGCACGACCATCGTCGACGTCGCCGACCCTTCGAGTCCTCGAGTCCTCGCGCGCCTGGAGGTTCCGCCCGGCTGGCACTCGCACAAGGTGCGCGTCGCCAACGGGCTCATGCTGGTCAACCACGAGCGCCAGGGCAAGGAGGGCGATGCCGGATTCGGCGGCGGACTCGGCATTTACGACGTCTCGACGCCCTCGCGTCCGGAGCTCCTCTGCAAGTGGCGCACGCACGGCAAGGGTGTGCACCGCTACGACTTCGACGGCCGCTACGCCTACATTTCCCCGACCGCCGAGGGCTATCTCGGCAACATCATGATGATCCTCGACCTCAAGGATCCGAAGCATCCCGAGGAGGTGGGGCGCTGGTGGATTCCGGGGCAGTGGCAGGCGGGCGGTGAGCAAAATCCCTGGCCGGACGGCTATCCCGCGCCGCGCTGTCACCACCCCTTGAGGCTCGGGGACCGGCTCTATGTGAGCTACTGGCATCACGGCTACTACATCCTCGACATCCGCGACCTGTCGAAGCCGACGCTGATTGCGGGCGGCAACACCTCGCCCGCGTTCCCGCACCCGACGCACACGTGTCTGCCGATGCCGCAGCCCTTGAAGGGTCGGCGCGTGATGATCGTCGCCGACGAAGACGTGGCCAAGCTCTGGCCGGCGGCCCCCGCCTTCACCTGGATCTACGACATCACCCAGGAGCGCTGCCCCGTGCCGATCGCCACCTGGCAGGTCGAGGGGCTCGATCGCGACGGTGCGCCCCAGCCGCCGATGATGGGATGCCATCAGCCCTCCGAGCGCTTCCGCGGGACGCTCATCCCCTTCGCCTGGTTCGCACAAGGCTTGAGGATCCTGGACGTCGCCGACCCGTTCGCGCCGCGGGAGGTTGCCTACTACGAGGCGGATCCGCCGCCGGGCTGCGCCTACGCCTCGTCCAACGACGTCACGCTCGATGACCGTGGCCTTTGCTATCTGATCGATCGGCAGCGGGGCGTCGACATCATCGAGACCTCGGTGCTTTGAGTGAGGAACCCTTCGTGAGCAATAAGATCGTCCCCTTGGGCAAACGCAACCCGAACCTGCCGTTCCATCCGGCCGTGCGCGCCGGCGACTTCATCTTCGTCTCGGGACAGGTGGCGAAGGATGAGAACGGCAACATGTGCGTCGGCAACATCGAGGAGGAGACGCGCTGGACGATCGAGAGCATTCGCAGGATCCTGAAGCTCGACGGCGCGGATCTCGAGGATGTCGTCAAGGTGACGGTGTACCTGGCCGATGGGCGCAATTTCGGGCGCTACAACAAGGTATTCTCGGAGTACTTCCCCGAGGGGCGGGTGTCGCGCACCACGGTCGAGGCGCATGCGGTCATCGAGTGCCGGATCGAGATGGACGCGGTCGCTTACAAGCCGCGCGCCTGAAGACATCACGGAAGCTTTCCAATCGCTCAACGTCATAAAGAGAACGACATGCTGAGAATCTTGGGACGGGGAACCTCGGGAAACGTACAGAAGGTGGTATGGCTGCTCGAGGAGCTCGGCGAACGATACGTCCGCGAGGACTATGGTCGCCAGTTCAATAACACGCAGACCGCGGAATATCTGGCGCTCAACCCACACGCGAAGGTGCCGACGCTCCTCGACGGCGAGCTGGCCGTGTGGGAGTCCAACACGATCCTGCGGTATGTGTGCAATAAACTGCTCAAGGGCCGCGAGCTCTACCCCGCGGAGCCGGGTGCGCGCAGCCAGGTCGAGCGCTGGATGGACTGGCAGCTCGCTGCGCTCAATGCACCGTATCTCGGCGTCTTTCGCGAGGCGAAGAAGAAGCCCGAGGAGCGGGGCGCGAATTTCGCCGCCGATGCCAAGGAGCTCGCCGCGCAGCTCGAGCTCCTCGAGAAGGGCACCGCCGGGCGCGCCTTCATCGCGGGGTCGGCGTTCTCGATCGCCGATGTGTGCTTGGGGCCGATCGTCGATCGCATCTTCGGCTTTCCGATCAGCTTGCCGGCGCTCCCGGGGCTGCGGGCCTGGCACGCCCAGGTCACGGCCCGGCCCCCCTACCAGAAATCCAAGGGTTGAGCGGCGAGCGCGGCTCAAGATGAGCGCTGCAGGGCCCACGAACGCCGCGATCATCGGCCTCGGCACCATGGGGCCTGGCATTGCGGCGACGCTCGCGCGCGCGGGGTTACGGGTGTCGGCGTACGATGCCGACGCGGCCCAGCGTGAGAGCTGTTCCGCCCGCGTGGCGGCTGCCGCGGGTGCGCTCGTTGCTCTCGGAATCGAGGATCTGGGCGGCCCCGCGGTCGCCGTGCACGATAGTTTGGGGGCCTGCGTGGCGGGCGCCGAGCTCGTCATCGAGAATGTTCCCGAGGACCTCGAGCTCAAGCGGCGGGTGATCGGGCAGATCGAGTCGCAGGTCGATCCGCGATGTCTGATCGTCTCCGACACCTCGGGTCTGCCGATCACGCGCCTCGCCGAGGGTGCGCGGCATCCGGAGCGGATCCTCGGCATGCACTGGTCGAATCCGCCGCAGCTCATTCCGATGATCGAGGTCATCCCGGGAGAGCAAACCGCGGCGGCCGCGGTCGAGGCCCTCACGGCGCTCATCCGTCGCGCAGGCCACCGCCCGATCCTGATTCGCAAGGACGTTCCCGGGTTCGTGGAGAATCGCGTTCTCTATGCGATCCTGCGCGAATGCGTCGACCTCGTCGAGAAAGGCGTGATCTCGCCCGCGGACCTCGACACCTGCGTCTCCTGGGGCATCGGCTACAAGCTCGCGGTGGTCGGGCCGATGGCGCTTCTCGACATGGCGGGTCTCGATATTTACGCCGCGGTGAGCCGCTATCTCAACCGCGAGCTTTCGAACCGGCCGGACACGGCGCCGTACATCACCGAGCGCACGGCGCGACGCGAGCTCGGGCTGAAGAGCGGGCGGGGTATTTACTCCTATACGCCCGAGAGCACGACGGAGCTGCGCGCGGCGCGCACCGCGAAGCTCATCGCCGTACGCAAGGCCCTCGAATCATGATCCGTCCGCGGGTGACCCTCGCCCCGGGTGCGCTCCTCGTGCTCGTTGCGCTCGTTGCGCCCGGCTCGCTCGCCATGCCGTCGATCGCGCAGGCTGCGACGCTGCAGGCACTCGCCATCATGCTGCCCGAGGAGCCGACGGATTTCGGCTGGAATCAGCAGGCCTTCACCGCCGCGAAGACGGTTGCGGCGAAGTACGGGCTCAAATTCATGCCCGCCACGGGCCTGGGCTACGGTGATCCGCACGCCGAGCTGCGCGAGCTCGCCGATGATGGGGCGAGCCTCATCATCGCGCACGCCTCGGGCTACAACACCGCCGCGCCCGAGATCGCCGCCGAGAAACACGTGCCGGTGGCGATCGTCGATCGGCCGAAGGACTCGAAACCAGGCCTCGTGGCGGATTACACCCTCACCGGGCGCGATGGGGCCTATCTGGCCGGCGTGCTCGCGGTGCGCATGACGCAGACGCGCACGGTCGCCATCGTGGTCGCCGCGGAGTCTCCGCCCTGGCTCAGTCAGTCCGCGGCGTTCGCGCAGGGTGTGAAGGCCACCGATCCCAAGGTGAAGGTGCTCTATGCCGTCATCGGCCCGGCGGCGTACGCGGATGTCGCCGGCGGCCGGCGCGTGACCGAGTCGGTGATCGGCGCCGGCGCCGACGTCGTCTTCGGCCAGGGCGACCGGGCGAGCTTCGGCATGCTGCAGGCGGTCGAGACCCACAAGTCCGCCTCGGGCGGCACCGTGTGGTTCATCGATCAGCTCGGCGACAAGACCTCGATGGACAAGGGGCATTTGCTCACCGCGGTCGTCTGGAATCTCGTGCCGGTGTACTCCGCGATGATCGAGGATCTGAAGGCGCAGCGTTTCGGTACGCACTCTTATGCGTTGAGTCTGGCGGACGACTCGGTGCACCTGCTGCACACGCGATACATTCCGGATGCGACGTGGCAGGAGATCGAGAGCCGGCGCCGGGAGATCATCGACGGCAAGCTCAGGCTCGAGACGGTGTGGGATGCCGTCAAGGTGCGCGCGCTCATGACCTCCGTCACGGCGCCCGCGAAATAGTGGGCGCCGATTTGCACCCGGCCGCCGCGCAGCCCGCGGTCGCCTCGGTCCGTCAGGTCAGCAAGCGCTTTCCAGGGGTCCTCGCTCTCGAGCGCGTGTCGCTCGAGCTGTATGCGGGCGAGACGCACATCCTCCTCGGGGAGAACGGCGCGGGCAAGTCGACTCTGGTGAGCCTGCTCGCGGGGATGCAGCAGCCGGACGAAGGGGAGATCTGGCTGCGCGGCCAGGCGGCGCGGCTGACCTCGCCGCGCCGCGCCCGGGATCTCGGCATCGGGGTCGTGTACCAGCAGCTGCTCCTCGTCCCGAGCCTGACAGTGCTCGAGAACCTGATGCTGGGCGGCCCCTGGTGGCGCCCGCTGCGGCGCGCCGCCGCCCTCGAGCGCCTCGAGCGCCTGAGCGGTCTGCTCGGCACGCAGCTCGATCCGCAGGCGCGGGTCGGTGCGCTCTCGCTCGGAGAGCAGCAGCATGTGGAGATCATCCGCGCCCTGTGGCGCGAGGAGACGCTGCTGCTGCTCGACGAGCCCACCTCGATGCTGACCCCTCAGGGGGTTGCCGATCTCAGGCGCATGCTCGACGGGCTGAAGGCACGCGGCACGGCGCTCGTGCTGATCACCCACAAACTGCCCGAGGCGTTCGCCTTCGGTGATCGCATCTCGGTGCTGCGCCAGGGTCGCCTCGCGGGCGGGATCGAGCCCGCGCGCCTTGCAGCGATGAGTGACGAGGAGCGCACGAACACGGTGCTCGAGCTCATGTTCGGCGGCGAGGTGGGCGCGAGCGGCGGCGAGCGCGCCCGGGTCATCGCCGAGCGTGAGCGGGTCGCCGGGCATGCCCTCCACCAGACCCGAAAGCGCGCGGCGGACGCGCGGCCGCTGCTCTCCGTGAAGGGAGTCAGCACCAGCGGCAACCGCGGCGAGATGACCCTCAAGGCCGTGACGCTCGAGCTCGGCGCGGGAGAGGTGCTCGGGATCGCGGGTGTCGATGGTAACGGACAGAAGCATCTGGCCGAGGTCATCGCCGGGCAGCGCCCCGCGCGGGCCGGCCAGATCGAGGTGGCCGGTGTCGACGTGACGCGCGGGCGCGTCCCGCAACGACGTCGAGCCGGCGTGCGCTACGTCACCGACGAGCGGCTGGGGGAGGGGACGGTGGGTCCGCTCTCGGTGGCGACCAACCTCGTGCTCAAGGAGATCGGTGCCGCGCCGCTCTGGCGTCACGGCATCACGGACTGGGGGCGAGTCCATGCGCAGGCGCGTGAGCAGATCGCGACGCATGATATCCGCACCCCGTCCGAGCGGACCCCGGTGGCTCGCCTCTCCGGTGGCAACATCCAGAAAGTGCTGCTGGCGCGCGAGCTGGATGCGGCTGCGCGGGTCGTCGTGCTCAACAAGCCGACCTACGGGCTCGACCTCAAGAATCAGCAGCTCGCCCTCGAGCGCATCGTCAGCGCCGCGGCGCGCGGACTCGCGCTCATCGTCATCTCCACCGAGCTCGAGGAGCTTCTCGAGGTGAGCGATCGGATCGCCGTCCTGTACCAGGGGCGTCTTGCCGGTATCGTCGATAACGGCGCCGAGGCCGAGCGGCGCATCGGGCTGCTGATGACGGGAGCGGCCGCCGCGTGACGCGCGAGGAACTCACGGAGCCCGATGCAGGGTCGGCAGTGAGCTCGGGGGCCGTCCATCGCCCCGCGCTGCGGGCGCTGCTCGCAGCGGTGCTGAGGGTGCTCGCCCCGATCGCGCTCGCACTCATCGTCGGAGGGCTCGCGCTCGAGCTGCTCGGCAAGGATCCGCTCGCCTATTACGGCTTCGTGCTCGAGCGTGGGTTGCTGCGCTTCGGTGGGCTGGAGGAGACGGTCACGCGCATGGCGCCGCTCCTTCTGATCGCCAGCGGACTCATCGTCGCCTTCCGCGCGGGCCTGTGGAATCTGGGGAGCGATGGACAGTTCCTGCTGGCCGCGGTCACCGCGGCGGCGCTGGCACCGGCGCTTTCCGGCGCACTGCCGCGCGCGCTCGTCCTGTTGATCGCACTCCTCGCCGGCGCGCTGGTGGGCGCGCTCTGGTCGCTCCTGCCCGCGCTCCTCAAGGCACGCTTCGGTCTCAACGAGATCATCACCACGCTGATGATGAGCTTCCTCGGAGTGAGCCTGTCGAACGTGCTCATCAAACTCGTGCTGCGCGATCCGAGCACGACCGTGCCGCAGACCCAAAGCCTGCCCGTCGAAGAGCGCTTGCCGCGCCTGTTTCACACGACCGTGCACAGCGGGCTCTTGATCGCGCTCGTGGCGGTGATCGGCGTGCATTTCGTCATGACGCGGACCGCCTTCGGCTTGAGGCTCCAGGTGCTCGGCGCGAATCGCGATGCGGCAGTGCATGCGGGCCTCGAAGTCGGCCGGCTCATCGTCGCCGCCTTCACAGTGAGTGCGGCACTCATCGGCTTGGGAGGCGCGGTCGAGGTGCTCGGCGTGTGGGGCACGGTGCGCGCCGACTGGAACCCGGCGTACGGTTCTCTCGTCGTGCCGCTCGTATTCCTCGCCCGCCTCAACGGCTACGCGGTCATCGCACTCACGCTCTTTTTCTCCGCGCTCATGACCGGAGGCGAGAGCGCCGCCCGCCGCGTGGGGGTGCCGCAGCACTACGTGCTGGTGCTGGTCGCGCTGGTGCTCCTGTTTCTCGCGCTCATCGAGTACCTCGATCGGCGCCGGCCGGCGCGCGCGCAAACGGTCATGGGCTCGCTCGCATGAGCGCGCTCTTCACCCACTCCTTCCTGATCGCGCTCATCGCCGGGGCCGTCACCGCGGGCGTGCCTTTGCTGCTCGCCGGCCTCGGTGAACAGATCTCCGAGAAAGCCGGAGTACTCAACATCGGCATCGAGGGCATGATGCTGCTCGGCGCCTATGCAGGTTTCGTCGCCACGTACGCGACCGGCTCGTTCGGACTCGGATTTCTGAGCGGCGGGATCGGCGGCGCCCTGGCGGCGCTCCCCGTGCTCGTGCTTTGCATCCGTCTCGGCCTCAATCAGATCGTCATCGGCATCGCGGTCACGGTCGGCATGCAGGGACTGACCGCGCTCCTGCATTACTTCGAGTTCAGCCGAGAGTATCCGCGCCTGCCAGCGGCTCCGGTCTGGGTGCTGCCGGGGCTGGGACAGATTCCGGTGCTCGGCAAGGCGCTGTTCAGCCACAATGCGCTGGTCTATGCGAGCGTGGCGCTCGTCGGGTTGCTCATCTGGGTGTTCCGGGAAACGAACATCGGGCTCGACCTCGAGGCGGCCGGACAGAAGCCGGCGGCACTCGATGCGGCGGGAGTTGACGTGCTGCGCACCCGCGGTGCGGCGGTGCTCGCAACGGGCTTTCTGTCCGGACTCGGCGGTGCATATCTCTCGATCGTCGGCGCCGGGATCTTCGTGCCGTTCATGACGGGGGGTGCCGGCTACATCGGCATCGTGCTCGCCATGCTGGCGCGTGGTCGGCCGATCTGGGTGCTGCTGGGCGCGATGCTCTTCGGGATGAGCCTCGCCCTGACGACCGCGTTGCAGCTGGCCGGCATCGATGTGCCGACGGACGTCGTGCAGATGCTGCCCTTCGTCGTCGTGATGGTTGTCTTGGCAGCCGTCGCCCGGCACAGTATGTTGCCGCCGGCACTCGGCTTGCCCTACGCCCGCGGCGAGCGCTGAGCGCGGCGCCTCAGGAGGTCGTTCGAATGGCTGCAACCAAGGTCTATCTTCTGGACGGTGGCACGCTGGTCATCGATGGGTTTCATGCGTTCTGGAACCGCGGTCCGGGCGGCGAGATCCGCTTTCCTTGCTACAGCGTGCTCATCGAGCACGCCGATGGACGGTATCTGTTCGACACCGGATATGATTTCGATCACGTGATGCGGGTGCTGCCCTTCGAGAAGCCGATCCAGGAGCCGACGCAGACCCTGCCTGGGCAGCTCGCGAAGCTCGATTTGAAGACCGATGACATCGCCTACGTCATCAACTCGCACTATCACTTCGATCACTGCGGGGGTAACAAGCACTTCCACAAGGCCTGCACGATTTGCCACACGCGCGAGCTCGAGGCCTCGGGCAACTGCCAGCCGTTCGAGCACCTGGGGTACTCGGACCTGTCCTTCGCGCCGTCGCTTGCTGCGCAGCGCGGACTGAAGCTACCCCCCGATCCCGCGCTCGATCTGTACACGCCGCGATTCGAGACTCTCACGGGGGATCAGGAGATCGCGAAGGGGCTGTGGCTCTTCGAGACGCCGGGTCATACCGCCGGGCATTACAGCCTGATGGTCGAGCTCGAGAACCGCCGTCCGATGCTCTTCACCGCAGACGCATGCTACAGCCGCAAGAGCATGGAGATGATGTGCATCTCGAGCTTTCATCTGGATCCGACGGCGAGCCTTGCCTCGATGAAGCGTCTGAAAGCGCTCGCGGAAAAGCACGATGCGGAGCTCTTCTACTCGCACGATCTGGAAAGCTTCAAGACTTACAAGAAGGGCGGGGACTTCTACTCGTAATCGCGGGCGCGAGGCTACCAGCGCACCATCCCGGCATCGACCGTGAGCGCTTGACCGGTGATCCAGTGGGCCTCCTCCGAGGCGAGGAAAGCGACCGCGGGCACCACGTCCTTCGGAAGCCCCCGTCCCTTGATGGCCTGCAGCATGCCGACGAAGTCGAACGCGTCCTTGTGGGGCGTCGTCTGCACGCCCTCGGTGTCGATGAGACCCGGACAGATCGAGTTTGCGGTGATCTTGTAGGGGCCGAGCTCGGTTGCGAGCGCGCGCGTGAAGGTGAGCACGCCGCCCTTGGAGGCAACGTAGTGCGCCATGTTGGGCGTGCCTGCAAAGATGGAATTCGAGCTGAAATTGACGATACGGCCGTAGCCGCCCTTGCGCATGAGATCCGAGCCCGCGCGGCACATGAGATAGAGTCCGTCGAGGTTCACGCGCAACACGCGCCGCCACTCGTTGAAGTCGAGCTCGTCCCACTTGACGAACGGTACGATCGCCGCGGCGTTTACCAGTACGTCGAGCGTGCCGAATTTCCGACCGACGGTCGCGAACAGTGAAGCGACGGCCGTCTCATCACCGATATCGCAGCTCACGCCGATTGCGGACCCGCCGATCTCGCGCGCGGTCGCGCTCGCCCCCGCGGCGTTGACATCGACGGCGACCACCGTCGCTCCTTCCTCGCCGAGCCTGAGCGCCACCGCTTTGCCCATGCCCTGGGCCGCTCCGCTCACCAGCGCCACCCGATTCTCGAATCTGCGCATCGCCACACCCTCACTGTCCGGCCGGCGCCATTGTAAGCGCGTTGCGCGATCTACGGCAGAGTTGATGCTCGCGGACGTGGTTGCGAGGCGTTGCCTCGATGCTGTTCCGGTCGGTCGTGCAATCGAGCGCGCCGGCGGCCGAAGGGCTAGCTGCCCGCGGTCCTGCTTGAATACCAGCGGGCGTACGGCGTCTCGCTGACGCGCTGGCGGTTGTAATCGGGCGAGCCATCGTCCCACCACACATCGCCCCGCTCTCCGAGCGCCCGCTTGGCGGCATCCACCCTCAGCCGGGCAGCAAGCCGGGTCGGCGTGTCCTTGGCATCGCGGACCGCGCGCCGTGCGCTCATGAGCTCCTTGACGAGGCTCTCATGCTGTGCGGGCGCAAGATTCGGGTTGCTGAGCCTCCACAGCCGGCCGCGGATGACCATGTAGCGACGGTCGGGTGTGCAGCAATCAGCCGCTGTTCTGAGGGTCTTCACGGGTTTCGGTATACCGCGCTCCCCGCTGCGGCGGCATCGCACGAACCCGCAGGTTTGATCCCGGCTTTTTCCTACTTGAGATCGGTCGGCATGTCCTGAGCGGCGACAATTTGCCAGGTGCCGTGGCGTTTGAGCCAGGTGTCGGTCCAGGTGAGTTTGACGGTATGCCTCCGGCCATCGGCCTCGACGTGCAGGGCGCTCTCGCTGCCGTACAGGATGGCAATCGAGTCACCGAAGAAGTGGACCTTCACGTCATACATCTTGCAGGCTTCCTCGGTGGTCTTGGGTTTCGGGGATTCCGTGACCTCTTCTTGCTTGGTGTAGAGCGATCCGTCGGGGGCGGTGCCCTGAAAATCATCCGCAAGGAGGGTCTTCTGTATCCCGTTATGGGTGCAGCCGGCCTCCGCCCACTGGCGCTCCCGGTCGATCAAGGTCTTTGCGATGGGGTCATCTGCAGCGGCCCAGTGCGCCTCCTGGGCAAATGCGGATTCGGTGAGGCCGAGGCTCAGGATCGCAATGAAAAAGGTGACCGTGAGATTCCGCAAGAAAGTAGTGGGCATGGTGTTTTCCAAGTTAGTTGCACGGTCAGGCGCCCGAACGAAGGCTGGACCGGCCGGTGGTACTCTTCGGCTCAATGGACAAATTCGACCGCATTTTCCAACTACACGCGATCCTTGCCGCGCGCAGAACTCCGATACCCCTCGAGGATCTCATGGCCCGCCTGGAGTGCTCGAAGGCCACATTGTATCGCGCCATCAATGTGCTCAAAGACACCTTGCACGCGCCGGTGGAGTTTGACGCGGACGCGGGCGGATTCCGATACGGGGCCGCCCAGAGCACCGGTGCTTACGAGCTTCCCGGGTTGTGGTTCACGCCGGAGGAGCTGCAGGCGCTCGCGGTCATGCAGCGGCTGCTCAAGGATGTCGGCGGTGGCCTTCTGAGTGAGCACCTGGGCCCCCTGTCCAAACGGCTGGACGAGCTCACGCATCACCGGCGCCTGAATCTCGGCGAGGCAGCGAGTCGGTTGCGATTCCCTGCAATCGCATCGCGACCGGCGGGGCCGGCGTTTCAGACGGTGGCGTCGGCGACCTTACAACGCAAGAAAGTGTGGATCGAATACCATGCACGCGGTACGGATGAGCGCTCGGAGCGGACGCTCTCGCCGCAACGAGTGACCCACTATCGAGAAAGCTGGTACCTCGATGCCTGGGACGAGGCCAAGTCGGCGCTGCGATGCTTCGCCATCGACCGGATACTGAGAGCCACTCTGCTCGCTGCCAAAGCCATCGATGTCGCGGATACGGCGCTCGATGCTCATTACGCGAGCTCGTACGGCATCTTTGGCGGCCAGGCGGACAAGGTTGCGGTCTTGGTGTTCTCACGGGAGCGAGCGCGGTGGGTGGCCGAGGAGATCTGGCATCCGCAGCAGCAGGGCGCGCGGCACGAGGACGGAAGCTACGAGCTGAGAATTCCGTACAGTGATCCGCGGGAGCTGGTGATGGATATATTGCGGCACGGTCCGCACGTGCTCGTGCTCGAACCGCAGTCCCTGGTCGAGGAGGTGAAGCGCCAGTTGACCGGAGCACTCGGGCGGTACACCCGGGCGTAGACCTCGAAAGTCGGGCGGACCCGCCCATTGGACATATTGCGAAAATAGCGACCCGGCCTTTCCTCAGTCTCATGTTCTGAGACTGCCCCCTCTTATATAGGGAGCATCCGATCTTCAGGAGGATGCCCATGAACACTGCCCTGATACTGATTCTCGTGGCCGGCGCTGCGACTAACGTGGTTTTGCTGCTGGCGCTCCTGGTCCGCAGCTCGAGCAACCGGGCCTTTGCAACCGAGGTCCGCGAGGATCTGCGGGCGGGCCGGGAGGAGCTGCGGTCATCGAGCAAGGAGGCGAACGAGTCGCTGGCCGGCGGCGTTCGAGTTTTCACGGAGATCGGACGCGCCCTGGATGCGAGAGTCAAGGATCTCCAGGTGGGGACCGAGGCGAAGCTGGAGGCATCGCGGGGCGTGCTGGATCGGATCCGGGATACCGTGGACGGCAAGCTCAATACGGTCGCCGAGGGCAATCAGGCGGCACTCGAGCGGATTCGGTCGACCTTCGATACCCGGGTCGAGGAACTCAAGCTGAGCCTCGATGCCCGGGTGAAGGAGATGCAGGACAGCAACGAGCGCAAGCTCGAGGAAATGCGGCAGACCGTGGATGAGAAGCTGCAGGGAACGCTCGAGAAACGGCTGGGTGAATCGTTCAAGTTTGTCAGCGACCGCCTGGAAATGGTGCACAAGGGACTCGGTGAGATGCAGGGGCTCGCGACGGGCGTGGGGGATCTCAAGCGCATATTCTCGAACGTCAAGGTGCGGGGCACCTGGGCTGAGGTGCAGCTCGGAGGAATCCTCGAGCAGATGCTCACGCTCGATCAGTGGGACAAGAATGTCTGCGTCAAGGAGGGCTCGGCGGAGCGCGTGGAATGCGCGATCCGGCTTCCGGGATCGCGCGATGATCGCGGGCGCTGCATGTGGCTGCCGATCGACTCGAAGTTCCCGACGGAGGACTATGCGCGGCTGCAGAGCGCCGCGGAGGGGGGCGACTCGGACGCCGTGCAGGCGGCGGTGGATGCGCTGATGCGAACGCTCAAGTCGGCCGCCAAGGACATCCATGACAAGTATGTGAATCCGCCGGCGACGACCGATTACGCCATCATGTTCCTGGCGACCGAGGGGCTCTATGGCGAGGTGCTGCGTCAGCCGCAGGTCGTCGAGGAGATCCTGCAGAAGTATCGGGTGGTCATTGCGGGGCCGACGACGCTGTCGGCGATCGTGAGCAGCCTGCGGATGGGATTCCAGACGCTGGTGGTCGAGCAGCGGGCGGCAGAGGTCTGGCGGGTCCTCGGGGCGGTGAAGACGGAGTTCGGCAAATTTGGCAGTGTGCTCGACCGGGTGCAGAGGCAACTGCTGACGGCGAGCCGGACGATCGAGGAGACCGGCACGAGGACACGGGCTATGGAGCGACGGCTGCGCGCGGTGGAGCAGATGGACCCCGAGGAGAGCGCAACGATACTGGCGTTGCCGCTGCCTGCCGAGGTCGATCGGGAGGGCGGGGATGCGGCGGGGAAAGCGGACGATGAACTGCCCGGAGCCGCATGAGGGGTAATGGCGGGCGCGTCGCCGTGAGCAGGGTGCCGTGTCTCCTCGACCCTATGCGTTGCCATCACGCGGCGCAATGCGGCGGGTGGCGCCGATCGGCATGATGAAGAATTGATCCTCTTTGACGCCCTGGGCGGCTCGCGCGGCGTGCAGCTCGTGGATGGGTTGATCCAAGGGCTCATCCGAGAGCGAAAAGGTGCCCCAGTGCACGCCGAGGCTGCGCTTGGCGCCCAGATCCAAGTGCACCTGCACTGCTTCCGGAAGGTCCACGTGTTGTGGTGCCATGAACCAGCGTGGCCAGCAGGCGCCGATCGCGATCAGCGCCAGATCGAAGCCACCGCCATTCTCCGGACCTTGTCGATGCCCAAATTGCCGACGTGTATCGGTAAAGTCCCGGCTGTAACCCGTGTCGCCGCTGAAGAACCAATGAAAGTCGGTTCCAAAGACCGACCAGGCGCACCAGAGGGTCTGGTTGCGGTCGTGCAGGCCCCGCCCCGACCAGTGCTGAGCGGGCGTGCAGTGAAACTCCACGCCACCGTGGAGATGGTGCTGCCACCAGTCGAGCTCCAAGACGTTGCGCACCTTACGATCGTGCAGCCAGGCCTTGAGCCCGAGGGGGGTGAGGAAGAGGGGCGATCCGCCCGCCTGGCGTGAGAGCGCGAGGATGCTGTCACGGTCCAGATGGTCGTAGTGATTGTGCGAGATGACGACGACATCGATGTGCGGCAACTCCTCGAGGTGCAGGCCGGGCGGGTGGGCACGAGCGGGTCCGAGGAAACGCAGCGGTGAGGCGCGGTGCGAGAAAATGGGATCGGTGAGCACGTTGAGGCCGCTCGCCTGGATGAGCGCGCTCGCGTGGCCGATCCATGTCACGGCCGGCGTCATGCGGTGTGGCTGCGCGTTTTGCTTGATGAATGCAAGATCGGCTGACTGAACCGGCGTCGGGACCTTCGGCGGCGGTGGCAATCCTGCGCGTCGCCGCTGAATCTGCCAGCGCAGGAGCTCGCCCAGTGATTTGGTGACTGAAGCGATGTAGTTGTTGCGAAAACCGCGGGGCGTGTGGTGATGAGGCGGGGGCATCGAGGGCGGATTCTATCGCCTGCAGGGATGCTGTTGATGCCAAATCTTCCCCGAGCCCGCTGAAGTCTTGGAAATCACCGTAGCGCGCGAGCTGCAAGGAATCCTTACGGAGTGCTTGGCAAGTTGTGATATTCGAAGGGGTGCATCGTCCGGGTCGCGAGCCCCTCTTCGCGCTGCCGAAGCGCCCACCTGATATCCTGACTACTCGATGGCTTGGCACGCTGAGATCAAGTGACACCTCGCACGACCGACAATACGGGACCTTCATCGCCCCGTGACACGGCCCATCTGGGGCTCGTGCGCGAGGTGTTCATGATGACGCGGGCGATTTTCGCCTCCCCGGTGGGCAAGGTCCTCATACTGCTCGTGATCGCGGTGATCCTGGTGGTCGTTGCAACGGCCTATGGACAGATCCGCCTCAACCGCTGGAACAAGCCCTTCTTCGACGCCTTGTCACGCCGCGATTTTCACGGCTTTTTGTTCCAGCTCGAGGTGTTCTTCCTGATCGCGGGCTCTCTCCTGGTGCTCAATGTGGCGCAGCGTTGGCTCAACGAGACCCTGCAGGTGAGGCTGCGTGAAGGCCTCGTGCGTACTCTTCTGAAAGACTGGATGGTGCCGCGCAGGGCATTTTGGCTCGCAAATGCGGGGGCGATGGGCGTCAATCCCGATCAGCGCATGCACGAGGATGCGCGCCACCTGACCGACCTGTCGGCCGATCTCGGCATTGGACTCCTTCAGGCCTCGATCTTGTTCGGCACGTTCACCGGCGTGCTTTGGACGCTCTCGAATGACTTCAGCTTCCGCATCGGCGAGCGTGACTATGCGATCCCGGGCTTCATGGTGTGGGCGGCCATCCTTTACGCGAGCGGAGGGTCACTGCTCAGTTACTGGGTGGGACGCGGACTCATCGACCGCAATTCCGAGCGCTACGCCCGTGAGGCGGATCTGCGATTTGCGCTGGTGCGCGTGAACGAGCATGTCGATGACATTTCGCTGGCCGAAGGCGAAGCGGACGAGAAGCGTCGGATCGAGCTCCATCTCGGCAACGTGCTGGCCGCAACCCGTCGCATCGTGCTCGGCCACACCAATCTCACCTGGATCACGGCGGGCTTTGGCTGGGTGACGATCGTCGCACCGATACTCGTCGCAGCGCCGCTCTATTTCACCGGCAAGACCTCGTTCGGCGGTCTGATGATGGCCGCGGGCGCCTTCACTCAGGCGCAGTCATCGCTGCGATGGTTCATCGACAATTTCAGCGTGATCGCCGACTGGCGCGCCACGCTGCTGCGGGTCGCAAGCTTTCGCCACGCGCTGCTGATGACCGATGAGCCACGCGGTTTTGAAAGCCGTATCACGTATGTCGAGGGTGATCCGGGCTCGATCAGAATCGATGACCTGCAGATCGTCTCCTCCGCGAGCGCCGACATGCTCAAGGAAAGCCAGGCCGTCGTCGCGGCGGGCGAGCGTGTCCTCATATTGGGTGCGCCGGGTACCGCAAAGACCCAGCTGTTTCGCGCACTCGCGGGCTTGTGGCCCTGGGGGTCCGGAAGAATCACTCGCCCGAAAGGCGAGCAGATCTTCTATCTGCCGCGCGGCACGCCGTATCTGGCGCGCGGGACGCTGCGCGAGGTGCTCGCCTACCCCTTCAAGGCCGATGGTTTCCCCGGGGATGCCTTCAAGCGCGCACTCTACCGGCTGGGACTTGAGCGCCTCACGCTCTTGCTCGATTCGACTCAACGCTGGGATCGGGAATTGAGCCAGGATGAGCAACTCTGCCTGGTCTTCGCGCGCATCCTGATCCAGAAACCCCCCTGGGTGCTCATCGACGGGATGCTGGGTTCTCTCGATGAGGATGTGCTCGAGCTGGTGATCGACGTCTTCACTCACGAGCTCCGCGAAGTGGGCGTCGTCCATATCGGCGCCTCGGGTGAGGCGCACGGTCTGTTCTCGCGTGCTCTGCATCTCGTGAAGGCTCCGCGAGCGCCGGCGAATACGGCGGTGACAGGCACGACGGACCGCGCGAATGAATAGCGCACGAAGCGCCGGGATCCGGATCGTGAGTGTCGTGGTGCTGTCCCTGTGCACGGTGAGAGGAGCCTGGGCAGCATCGGCGCTCGACTTTCACGCGCCGCAAAGTGCGGATGACTCGGCGGTGCCCGGCGTCATGCGCGATCTGGCCGAACGAGTGCTTCCGGTCTACCAGGAAGCCGATCGCGAGCGCTACCTCGCCAACTTGTCTGCGCTTCAGATGGTTGCCGGCGACTACTCGGCGGCGGATGCCTCGCGCCACGAGCTGCGCGACCGGCGACGGCGCAAGGATGCGGGTCAGCCGGTCTCGCGAGCCCTGATTTACGACATCTACGCCTACGCTAAAGCCACCCAGTCGGAGAATCGGGTTCCGCTCGCGAACGCCTTCGCGCGCGCCTTCAATGATGTGGTCCCGCGGCTCGACGATCGCGATGCTTATGTGATCACACGCTGGCTCGAGTCTTCAGAGCGCCCTTTTCGGGATGCCTTTCAAAGACAGCTCGATCAACTGAGAGGCACCGACAGCATCGGCGAGGATGAGGCGGTCAAGTTGATCAGAGCCTATCTTGAATTCGCGGCATATCGCGATTTTGGCCCGTTTGTTCCGGCGCTCGTCGAGGCGGACGACGATCGCCGATACACGGTCGATGCCCCGGCGCTCGTGAAGACGCCCCACGGAAGCATCGCAACCGTGGTGGTGCGCCCCAAGCAGATCTCAAAGCCGCTCACCGCACTGCTCGAGATCAAGATCGAGGACACGGATGCAAATGCCAAGGAGTCCGCGGCTCACGGCTACGCAGGTGTGGTGGCCCACCTCCGCGGGGACCCTCCCGAGCGCTCCCCCAGGGTGCCCTATCAGCACGGCGCAGATGAGGCGCGCGCGATCATCCAGTGGGTGGCCGCCCAGACATGGAGCGATGGCCGGGTGGGGATGTATGGCAGCGGCTACAGCGGCTTTGAGGCCTGGGCCGCTGCGAGCCGGTTACCCCCGGCGCTGAAGGCCATCGCGACCGCGGCGCCGACCGCTCCGGGCATCGATTTCCCGATGTCGGGCAGCATCTTCAGGAATTTCGCGTACCGCTGGTCGCTCTATGTGACGACATCCAAGGAATCGGTGGAGAAAAGCTATGGCGACGATGCGCTGTGGCGCGCGCTCGATCTCGATTGGTACAAGAGCGGACGTCGCTATCGCGATCTGGGTCGCATTCACGCCGAGCCCAATCCGATCTTCATCCGCTGGTTGAATCATCCGAGCTACGATCGGTACTGGCAGAAGATGGTCCCGTTCCGCAAACAATTCGCCGATATCTCGATCCCCGTCCTCACCACCACCGGCTACTTTGCGCCGAGCCAGCCGGGTGCCCTGTATTACTTCACCGAGCACACTCGGTACAACCCGAACGCGAACCATACACTCATCCTCGGTCCCTACGATGACCGTGCGCTGCAGGACAGGCCCGCGGCTTCACCGGAAGGCTATCAACCCGATGCGGTGGCGCTCATCGATGTACACGACCTGCAATATCAGTGGTTCGATCACATCTTCAAGGGAAGCGCGAAGCCCGAGCTGTTGAAGGATCGGGTCAACTTCGAGGTCATGGCGGCCAACGAGTGGGGGCACGCATCCACCCTCGAGGCCATGGCCGGCGGCTCGCTGAAATTCTATCTGGATGCGAATGACGCGGGAGAGAGCCACCGGCTGAGCTTGCGCAAGGGCTCGAGAGCCACCTTCGTGCGGCAGGTCGTGAACCTTGCCGACCGCACCGAGGGCGTGTTGCCGCCGACGCACGAGCTCACCCGCAAAAATCTGCTCACCCGTGACCAGATCCTCTTCGAGAGCGAGCCTTTGACGAAGTCGAGAGACTTCGTGGGATTGTTCTCGGCGCGGCTCGACTTCAAGGTGAACAAGATGGATATGGACCTCAACATCGCGTTCTACGAGCACCTCGCGAGCGGTGATTACGTTCGTCTGTTCGACCCGGCCTACGAGCTGCGGGCCAGCTACGCGCGCGATCGGATCCATCGCCATCTGCTCAAGGCGGGCGAGCGTCAGGAGCTCACGTTGCACAGCGACCGGATGACGAGCCGCCGGCTCAAGTCGGGTAGCCGACTCGTGATGCTTCTCGGCATCAACAAGCGGCCGGATCGCGAGATCAACTATGGTACGGGGGATGATGTGAGCGAGGAGTCCATCGCCGATGCTCATGCTCCCCTGGAGGTTCGCTGGTACAGCGACAGCTTCATCGAGATACCGATTCGCAAGTAGCATCGGTCCCGATGTCCCGGCAGACCGAGTTGCTCCGCTTGCAGGCGCGAAGCGATGCGTCTGCCGGGTTACGCTATACTGAACGGGCGACTTTTTAGAGCAGGGAGAAGGGGAACAATGCGTCGATACCAGTGCGGCAAATACCTCGTGTCCGGCGGCTCGATGATGCTCGCCGTCATGCTCGGTGCCCCCGTCGGGGCGCAACAGGCGCAGTCCGAGCCGCAACTCGAGGAGATCATCGTCACCGCCGAAAAGCGCGAGGCAACGATCGAGACCACGGCGATCAGCATCACCGCGGTCTCGGGGGCCGACATCGTCAACCGCGGGTTTACGGATCTCGCCTCTCTGATGCAGACGGTTCCCGGCGTCTCGATTCGCACCAGCGGCCCGGGGATGACCGAGTTCGAGATGCGCGGCGTCGCCTCGAACGGCGGTAACTCTCCGACCGTCGGGTTCTATTTCGACGACACGCCGCTGACCGCGGCGGCCGCCACCAACGAAGGCAAGATCGTCATCTCGCCCGACCTCTATGACCTCAATCGCGTCGAGGTGCTGCGCGGCCCGCAGGGCACGCTCTATGGATCAGGCTCCATGGGCGGCACCATCAAGGTCGTGCCCAATGCGCCGAATCCCGAGCTCTTCGAGGCCTCGGCGGAGGCGAAATTTGCCGACACCGATCATGGCGGGTTCGATCATGGCGAGAACGCCATGGTGAATCTTCCCTTCTGGAGCAACAAAGCGGCGCTGCGCATCGTCGGCTCCTACAGCTATGATGCGGGTTGGGTCGACCGGGTGGTGGTAGCGCCCGGGCAATTCCCATTGCCGAGTGCAGTCGGCGGTCTTTATTCGGTGCGCGGCAACGTTGCGGCCGCGCCCATCGCCACCGAGTATCACGACGTGAACTCGGTCGAGAAGACGGCGGTGCGCGTGGCCGCGGTGTTCAAGCCCATCGACGGACTCACCATCACGCCGAGCTACTTCTATCAGAAGCTGCACTCCGGGGGCCTGCCGTACATCGACAACCCCCCTGCGACGGATGCCTTTTATCAGCCGTTCGACACACCCGAGCGCTATCACGATGAGTTCCGGCTCGAGGCGCTGAGCGTCAAGTACCACACGGATATTTTTGAGATCAGCTCGGCGACGGCCTACTGGGCGCGGCATGAGCCGCTCGTCCAGGACACCGCGGAGTCGTGGACGACGGCGCTCCTGCCCGCGGGCATCGGCATCACGGGTTACGGTCCCGGCGGCGGCAACCTCGGCCAATCCTACGCGGAGGAGAACAATCAGTCGCACCAGACCACCGAGGAGCTGCGCGTCTCCTCGGTGGGCGACACCCGCTTCAAGTGGCTCATCGGCTACTTCTATTCGGACTTCATTTCGCCGTGGGACATCATCTTTCCCTCACAAAGCGGGGCCTCCAACCCGAACATCGGCACCAACGACCTGTTCAGTTACTACACACCGTTCAAGATCTTGCAGCAATCGGTGTTCGGTGAGGTGACCTACAACATCACCGAGCCTCTCTCGGTGACCGTGGGCGCGCGCCGTTATCACTACGATGCGCCGGTCTACCTGGACCAGTTTGGCGGCCTCACGCCGACCGTCGTGGCCGTGACCTCCGAGAGCGCCCAGGGCGTGACACCGAAGGCGACGATCTCCTATCAGTTCGACAAGGACTTGCTCGTCTACGCGACCGCGGCGAAAGGGTTCCGTCCCGGCGGCGGCACCGGTCCGGTGCCGACGGCGGGGCCTCTGTCCTGCGAGGCGCAGCTCCAGGTCGAATACAACTCTCATGGAGCGTTCGTCCCGGGGCCCGTCGCTTTCAGCTCCGACAGCGTCTGGAGTTACGAGCTCGGAGAGAAGTGGCGCTCCTCGGACAATCGCATCACCGTGAACGCGGCCGCCTACTTCGAGAGCTGGATCGGAGTGCAGCAGGTCAATCCTCTCAATTGCGGTTACGTCTACACGGCGAACGCGGGTAATGCCCACGTCAAGGGCGGCGAGCTCGAGGTCGATGCGATCGTGGTCCGCGATCTCCAGGCGTCGGCCAATGTTTCCTACTCGGATTCGACCCTCGTGAGCTCGAATCTCGTCGACTCGAGCTTCAATCCGGGAACCCCGATCCAGCAGGTGCCGAAGTGGACCGGAACCGTGGCGCTGTCCTACCGGCACGATCTGGCGAACAATCTCGCCCTCACGGCGCGCGGTGAGTCGACTTACGTGGGCAGCCGCACCGATGCGACCTACTACATCAACAACCTGTCCTCTTATGACCTCACCAACGTGCGCGCGGGCATCGATGGCGGGAGATGGTCGGCGGTGCTTTTCATCAACAACGTCGCTGACAAGCGGGCGCTGCTCAACAACATCACGCAGGACGCGAGCAACGTGCCGGACTGGAACCGGGTGGCGGTGAGCCAGCCGCGCACGGCGGGCATCGATCTCAACTACAAGTTCAAGTAGATGCGCACCGCCGCGGCTGCATCGCCGCGGTGAGGATAAGAGGGCAGCCATTACATATTCCCGATTGCGCGGATCTGCAACCGTCCGCATGACTTTTGCTCGTCCAATGGTGCCGGCGCGGCAGTTGTAAATGAAATCCGCAGTGCTATTGTGCAAGCATAAATCGAAGAAAGGCCGCAGGGATGATGCGTACGATGTCATGGACGAATCGCTCCTTGAGCGGCCTGACGGCTGCCTTGCTCATCGCAGGGTGCGGAGGCGGCGGTGGTGGGGGATCGGCGCCCGTCACACCTCCAAACCCGACCGCGCACATGGCGCTCAGTGCAGCGACGCTCCAGGCAACGGCCGCTGTCGCGCAGCCCGCGCCGACATTGGCGTTCAGCGTGCGGATCTCGACGTCGTCCACATCGACCCAGTTCTACCTCAAAGGGTCGTACAGCACCCATGGCATCGCTTCGGTGGCCGCAGCCGACTCGACCGGCGACTTCACGATCGAGTTCAAATCGCCTGCCTCGCTGGGCACCGGAACCTATAACGATACGGTGACACTCGAGGGCTGCTATGACAGCGCCTGCTCGCAGCAGGTGCAAGACAGTCCGCAGACGATTTCCGTGACCTACATCGTCACGCCCGGACCGGGTGTCCTCAGCAGTCTGAGCCCATCGACGGTGCAGGCGGGCGTCGCCTTGACTCTCACCGTCAACGGCAGTGGTTTCAATGCAAGCTCCGTGATTATTTTTGGCGGCAACCCCGTCGCCACGACGTTCGTTTCACCAACGCAGCTGACCGCGATCATCAGTGCGAGCGCCATTCCTCAACCCGGGGCTTACGGCGTGGCCGTGGCGCCTTCTCTTGCCGAGGCGAGCACGAATCTCTCAAACCAGCTCATCTTGTCCGTCGATGCGTTGCCCTCGATCGCAGGGCTCACGCCCAGCTCCATTGTGGCGGGTTCACCCGGGTTCACGTTGATCGTCATGGGAACTAATTTCCTGCAGGGCTCGGTCGTGCTCTTCGGAGGCACGGCGTTGCCGACGACGTGGCAAGACAACAACCAGTTGAGCGCCACGGTCACCACCGCTCAGATAACGAGCGCGGGCTCGGTCCCGGTCACGGTTGCGACGAGCTCGGCGTCGGATGCCCTGGTGTCGGCTCCGGTATCCTTTGTAGTTCAGCCCCTGCCGGCTCTCGCGGGGAATTCGATAAGCCCCAGCATTGCAACGGCCGGCGGCCCATCCTTTGTCCTCACGGTGCTTGGACAGGGCTTCATTCCGTCCTCCGTGGTGCAATGGAACGGAGCGGCGCTGCAAACGACTTACGTTTCGGAGCTGCAGCTGCAGGCTCAGGTGCCGGCCGGCAACATCGCATCGACGGGCACTGCCGCGGTCACGGTACAGAATTCGAGCAACCCCGGGGGAACGACGGCGCCCCTGATGCTCAAGATCGCTGCTCCGGCACCTGACGCCGTGTCCTATCAGATCACTCCGGACCATGCTGGGGCCATCAACTTCAAATCGCTTTCATTCCCCGCCACGAGCACATGGAGCGTCGATGTGGGCGGCACCCCCTCCTACGCCCTCATCGCGGACGGGAAGGTGATTGTGACGGTTGCCGTGAACAATGACTCGCAGATCATGGCTCTGGACCAGGCGACGGGCGCGACGGTCTGGGGTCCCGTCGAGGTAGCCGGTTACGCGAGCACCGCGTACGAGGGAGGAAAGGTGTTTGTGCTGAACGCGGTGCTCGGTGATCAGGCCACGGTGCAGTCTTACGACATCGAGTCTGGAGCTCGCGACTGGCTCATCACGCTCAGTGCGGAGGTGTTAGGGAGCGGTCTGACCGCTCTCAATGGCCTCCTCTACACGAGCGGTGACAACGGGGTGCTATACGCGCTGAGCGAGGGTACGGGGAGTGTCGTCTGGACGGCCAGCGTGCTCAACGGGGGATTTGGTATGCCGGCCGTCACCGGCGCCGGAGTCTATGCGTCCTATCCCTGTTCCACGTACGATTTCCAGCCACTCACGGGAACTCAGATCTTTTTCACCAACACCGGGTGCGAAGGCGGTGGTGGAGCGACGCCGGTGGTGGTCAACGGGATGGTCTACTCGCCGGACGGAAATTCCAATCTGGGCGGCGCAATCATCAACGCATCGAGTGGCGCCTTGGCGGGCTCCTATACGGCGACCGGTGAGCCGGCATTCAGCGCGACGGCGGGCTATTTCCTGCAAAACGGTACATTGAATGCACTGAGCAGCAACAACACGGTCCTCTGGAGCTTCAAGGGCGATGGCGCACTCACGACCTCGCCCATTGTCGTGAATCAGGCGGTGATCATCGGGTCTTCCAGCGGTACTGTGTATGCGCTCGACGCAACCACGGGCCAGCAGCTGTGGATGAGCGATGCAGGCGGCCCGCTGCCCTCTGGCGATACCAGCTCGGGTCTCACTGCCGGCGACGGTCTGCTCGTCATACCTGCCGGGACCCAGGTCGTCGCGTACACCCTGTCCACGAATCCGTGACGCGAGCGGCGGTTCCGAGGCCCGGCAGGGGCCTTCCCGCCGCCAAAGCCTTTCATCAGATGTATTCGGCGACGAAGTCCGATTGCGGTGCGGCGGGCGCATAAGGTGCAGTCGCCCGACGCGCCCGGTTGACGATCATTCGGTCATGCAGTCGCGCCACGGTCTGGCTGCCGACGGTGACACACAGTGCGGGGACGAGGGCGTGCAGGAAGCAGGCCAGAGCCCCTTGCAGCATCGATACACCGAAACTCGCGGCGCTTTGTGCATGCTCGAGGTACGTCTCGCCGACCGAAGCGGGATGATCGCGAAAGTGTCGCAACAGTCTCATCATTCAACCTCCACGAAGACTGTACGGTTGAAGACCCTGCGGTCGTCGCTTTGTTCGTGCGATATCTTAACCTGGGAGGAGGCGCTCAATGAAACCCAAGATACTGGCACGCGAACGAATCTACAGTGGCTACCTGAAAGTCGAGCGCCTGCACGTCGAGCTCGCCGATGGTCCGCAGGTGTGGCTGGAGGTGGAGAGTCACGGGGAAGCCGTGGTCGTGCTGCCCTATGACCTGCAACGGCGTTGCGCTCTGCTCGCCCGCCTGTTTCGTGTCGCCGTGTTCGACACGACCGGAGAGGAGCTCATCGAGGAGGCCTGCGCCGGGATGATCGGCGAGGAGGATGCGGAGACGGCCGTGCGCCGGGAGGCTCTCGAGGAGCTCGGCGTGCAGCTGCACGCGCTCGAGTTCATCGGGCGCTTCTGGTCGAGTCCGGGGGTATCGACCGAACGGCACTCCATGTTCCTGGCACCCTACAGTACGGCGGACCGTACGGGGCCGGGCGGTGGTGTCGCGGGCGAACATGAAGGAATCACGGTCATCGAACGCCCGCTCCTCGAGCTCGCAAGGAGCGTGGATGCCGGGCGCGTTGCGGACGGCAAGCTCGCCACCCTGATCCTGGCCCTGCGGCTGCGCCGGCCGGAGCTCTTTGTGTAGCGGACCGACCGCCGGCCCTCGAAATAAATCGCGGTGCAATGAAAAGCGAGCGATCAGCAGGGTCGATTGCGCTCGTCAGACAAGTCGAGCACCCGTGCGCCGCGAAACTCCCATGAGGAGTTGCGTCTTCTTCCCATGCCGGACGCGTAGGTGTCGGTCTGCATCTCCCGGGGCTGATCCATACACTTCGGTGCATGACGGTGCGTTGTTCACATCCCGTCCCGAGGCGACTCGGGAAGAGGCTCGGGACGGCGGCGTTTCTGCTCGAGACGGCGGTGTTCCTGCTCGCCGCGTGCTCCAGTCAGAAGGTTCAGCAGAATATTCAAACCTCGGCGCGCGCCGTGCAGCCCGCGGTCAGCGCGGTCGAGTGCGGCGGGGGAAGCGTCAAAGCGGCGATCGAGGACTGCCGCGCTCAGGGGGGACACTACGGGCATTGTGCCGTGGTCGCCTCGCGCGCCGGATATTCGAGTGCCAAAGCCTGCTACACCTACTCCGCCGACATCCACCGGCGGCGCGAGCAATTGGTGGGACAAGAGGGCGCGCTCGATGCCGAGATCCGATACCTGCAGGGCGTCAATGCCGATACGGAGCGCCTGAATGCCGAGCTCGGCGGCAAGATCGAGGAGGTGACGGTGAGGACCAACACGGCCGTCGAGTCGCTGAAAGCGGGGCAGATGACTGAAGCCGAGGTGACGCAGCTGCAGGCGATCCTGGACCACGAGGTGTCGGAGGCGCGCAAGCAGCTCGAGGTCGTCTCGCAGGAGCTCGAGTCGGCGCAGCAGTATCGGGCGCGACGATCCGGCGCCTCCTCGGCCGAGCTCGATGCTGAAATCGCGCAGCTGCAGAGTCTGCTGGCGCAGATCCAGCGAGGGACCCGCGCCTTGTCTGCTCAACGGGATCGCATTTGAAGAGGGCATCTCAGGGCGGTGGCAGCCCGTGGGCCAGCGCGTCCACGTCAGTGCTCTGGATGAGCGCCGTGTTCCTCGGCGGCTGTTACTTCGAGCAAGTCCAGAAATCCGAGGAAGGCGACATCCAGCGCGTCGAACAGAAGCAGGCGATGTTGCAGGCCGAGCAGGCCCGCGCCGCCGAGCTCAAGCAACAGGAAGATCAGCTGCTCGCAGAGCTGAGCGAGCATCAGCTGTCCTGGAACGAGCTCAATGAGCGGGTCGAGTCGCTCAATGCCTCGAATGGGCACTCGATTGCCGACACGCGGGCGAAGCGCATCGAATACGAGAACCTCATGCAGCAGCTGCACGACACCAACGACCAGCTCGCGCGACTGCAACGGTCCGAAGGGAACAGCAGGGCGGAGGACCGGCAGGCGCGCATCGCCGACCTGAAACGACAGCTCAAGAGCGAGCTCGATCGCCTGTTGCAGTGAGGGCTTCCCGCACGCTCGTTGCGATGAGGGCTCGCCTGGCCAGCCCCCGATCCTTCGGTCCCGCCCGCCGGCCCTTTGAAGACGCGAAGCTGAATCATTTTCTGATTCCCCCCGACGCTCAGCCGGCATAATCGGGATCTCGCCGGCGCAGAGCGGCTCCATCGTGAAGGGACCCCGATGATCGCTTTGCCGTGCAACGTCGCTCATCTCGCCGGGTCCCTGCGGTGGTCGTTCCTCGTTCCCGTCATGATGTGTTTGAGCCGCGGGGTCCTTGCGGATTCGAGCACGGCTCTGACGGTCGCGCCCGACCTGCCGGTCATCTGCACCGATCGTCCCACGAAGGCCAATTATGCGTGTGCCGTCGAGGCCGGACATTTTCAGTACGAGGCTGACCTCGTGATCTCATCGACGCTCGATGCGCCCTCCGGCCGGGTGACGACCTGGCTCATCGGCAATCCGACGCTCAAGTACGGGATCGGTCAGGGCATCGATCTCGAGGCCAGCGTCACTGCGCTCGAGATCGTTCACACTCCGGGCCGCACCGTGAGCGGTCAGGGCGACTTGTACCTGCGCGTCAAGGACGAGTTCATCAACACTGCCGGCGGGGTGACGCAGATGGCGATCATTCCCTTTGTCAAGGCGCCCACCGCGGCGAGCGGCTTAGGCAACGGCGCCGTCGAGGGGGGCGCAATCGCCCCGCTCAACGTGAAGCTCAGCGACACGCTCACCCTCACCACCGCGCCCGAGCTCGATCTCAATGCTCATGTGCAAGGCTCGGGCCATCACCTCAACACCGCGCAGCTCATCAATATCGCTTACGCCTGGACGCCCCGGCTCACGTTGTACGGCGAGTTATGGGCCGACTGGGACTTCGATCCGGGCGGCATGATCCATCAGTCGTCGTTTGACGGCGCGATCACCTATCTGCTGACCGCGTATCTGCAGCTCGATGCCGGATTTGACATCGGGCTCAATCGCTCGACCGCGACACAGCTCTACCTCGGCATCTCGCAGAAGTTTTGACGGCCGCGCTCGCGGGACCGCAACGTGCTACGTTCGAGTGGTGCGAAGTATCGACAGGGCATCGATCGACTACGATGAGGCGCCCTTGCGCACCTTTCACCTGAAGGTGGCGGTCGCGAGCACGGGAGGGGTGTTTGCCGACGGCTTCGGCATCGGAATCATCGGCATCTCGCTGGCGCTCGCGACGCCCGAGCTGGGCCTGAATGCGCTGTGGACCGGGCTGATCGGCGCCGGATCGTTGGCCGGATTGTTCGCCGGTGCGCTCTGGGCCGGACCCGTGGCGGACCGTCACGGGCGGCGCACGATCTTTGCCTACAACATGCTGATCGCTGCCGCGCTCTCGGTGCTGCAGTACTGGGTGGCCTCGGGCCTGCAGCTTTTGCTCGTGCGCGGGGCGATCGGCTGCGTCCTGGGCACCGATTACGTGGTGAGCAAGACGTTGCTGACCGAATACGTGCCGCGACGGATGCGCGGGCGGATCCTCGGGACTCTGTCCGTTGCGTGGGCTGGAGGTTATGCGGTGGCCTACGGCTGCGGCGTCGCGTTGAGCGGGCTCGGTCCCCATGCCTGGCGCACGATGCTTCTCGTGAGCGCACTGCCCTGCCTGGGGATCGGGCCGTTTCGCCTGATGATCCCGGAATCGCCCCTGTGGCTCGCGAACCACGGCTTTCTGGAGCGTGCGGCGCGCGTCGTCAAACGCACGATGGGGGAGGCCGTCCGGCCGCCGATGCCCGCGGTGAGGAGCGTGAAGCACCTGACCCGTTGGAAAGAGCTCTTTTCCCCGCGATGGCGCCATCGCACCCTCGTCGGCTGCATCTTTTTCGCCTGTCAGGTCCTGCCTTACTTCGCGGTCGGAACATTCGTGGCCCAGGTCCTGAAGGCCTTGCATCTGAAGGGAAACTTTGCGGGCGGCTTGATCTACAACCTGGCCTTGTTTCTGGGTGCGATCGCAGGCCTTCTGATCGTCGATCGGATCTCGCGCCGGCTGTTTCTCATCGGAAGCTTTGCCTCCGCCGGCGTGGCCATGCTCATTCTCAGCCTCTCATCCTCCCTGCCGGCGGCGCTCACGGTGCTGCTGTTTGCGATTTTTGCAGGGATCCTCTCGGCCGCATCGAACCTCGTCTACGTGTATCTTCCCGAGCTCTTTCCGACCCGCCTGCGCGCTTCGGGCATTGGCGTGGCCATCGCCACGAGCCGTGTGGCCTCGGCGACCGGCACCTTTCTGCTGCCCCTCGTCATGTCAGGGTACGGGGTGCGCACTGCGCTCGCCGCGTGCGTCGTCGTGCTGGCCTTTGGCGCGCTGTTTTGCTACCGATGGGCGCCCGAGACAAGGGGCGTCAGTCTGGAATCGATCGACCAGGAGTCCTCCGCGGGCGCGGGATGGGGATGATTCCTTTCGACGCCCGCTTGCCACAATTGGCCCTATTTCCTCCTCAGGACCACCCGAATCAGCTCCCAAGCTCGGTGGGGACAGAGAGGAGGGTGGCCGCTTGGAGCGGGGAGATCTCGAGATCTGGTTGAATCACTTCGAGCATCATGCCCGGCGTCCGTTTCGTCTCGAGCCGGGTCTTGCGGATGCTCTGCGGCCCGACGAGAAGCGGCTCATCGCGCGATCTCTCGCCGTCGTTCAGCTGGTTGAGCCGTCGGAGGCACTGAGGGCTCGGGTCGCGGCGGAGCGCTTCGCGCGGGCGAGAGAGATTCCGCAGCTTGCGCGAATCATCGAGCTGCTCATCGAGGAAGAGAAGCGGCACGCGACGCTCGTGCGCGAATTCATGTGTGATCATCAGTTGCCCCTCCGGCGCGCGCACTGGATCGACCGGGTCTTTCGCCGCATCCGAGGACTCGGCGGTCTGCATCTCTATCTGTGGGTGCAACTCTGCGCCGAGCTCATCGGTATCGTCTTTTACCGGGCACTCGAGGTCGCCACGGGTTGCGAGCGATTACAGAGGCTCTGTCGGCTCATCGTGGCCGATGAGCTCGCGCATATCGGATTCGAGTCTCAGCTCCTGGGCTCGATGCGAGCCGGCCGCGCCGGCCCGGGGCGGGCGTTGGAACGCGCGGCTCACCTCACGTTCTTTGCGAGCGCAGTGCTCGTGGTGTGGGCCACTCATCGCGCGGTCCTGCGCCGCGCCGGCCACGGCGCGCGCAGCTTCCTGCGTTCCTGTCTGGCCCAATATGAGTTCTACCTGGCACCTGCTTGCCTGCCGCTCGAGCGATCGCACGCTGCGAGCTCGTCAGGCTAGCCGGGCAGTCTCTGTGCAGAGCAGTCTCTTTCTCAGCTGCGTGCGACAGACCCACAGGAGGAGCGCGATCAATGAGCCTCCCGGCATCAGCAGCTCAATGGCGGCGTAGGGCCCGAGGGCTCGAGCCCCTGCAACGATCTTCCTGAGTGACGCGCTCATCATGCCGACCTCGACGATCGCTCCCATCGTGTGTGGAGTGGATGTTCAGTGCCTTCCCTTTCTAGACGAACGAGGAGCGAGGAAATCGACAGGGCGGAATGTTTTGAAGACGCGCAGCGCCGCACTGTGGCCCGCTTCGGCTCACGGGGAACGGCGAGCTCGATGTCTCGCGAGGTTGCGAGAAATGATGGCTTGCGCCGGTCAGCCGCTCGCCGAATCCTCGACGCCTTCGGGGGCGCCGCGGCCCAGGCGGTCGGGCAACGGCTGTCCTTTTTCGGTGAAGCTCAAAGAAACGGAGTTCAGGCAGTGACGCTCGCCGGTCGGCGGGGGGCCGTCGGGAAATACGTGGCCCAGGTGACTTCCGCAACGGGCACAGACTTCCTCGACCCGGACCATGCCGTAGCTGTGGTCGCGGATGCGCTGGATGTGCGCTTCATCGAACGGCTTGAAGAAGCTTGGCCAGCCCGTCCCTGAATCGAATTTGGCGCTCGAGCGAAACAGCGGCAGTCCGCAGAAACGACAGCAGTAGATGCCGTCCTTCTTGTTGTCGAGGAACACGCCACAGAAGGGCGCTTCCGTGCCGTGCTGCAGCAGCACGTGCCGTTCCTCGCCACTCAGTTCCTCGGTGATCTTGCGCCGCTGGGCCTCGCTCGGAGGCGTCAGGTCAAAGGTCATCGTCGCCCCTCGCGTCACTGTGACCGCCAGAGTCTATTGCACGCGGGACGGGTGGACAATTCGGAGAAGTGCGCTAGGCTCGAGCGATCACAACGGGTCCGCTCGCCGGACAGGAGCAGCACAATGACCGCATCGACCGAGCGCGCGATTCTCGCGGGCGGCTGTTTTTGGGGCATGCAGGATCTGCTCCGTCGGTATCCCGGCGTCGTCTCGACGCGGGTCGGCTACTCGGGCGGTGACGTGCCGAACGCAACCTACCGCAATCACGGAACGCATGCCGAGGCGATCGAGATCCTCTTCGATCCGAAGGTCATCAGCTTTCGCAAGCTGCTGGAATTCTTCTTTCAGATCCACGATCCGACGACGCTGAATCGACAGGGCAACGATCGCGGACTGAGCTACCGCTCCGCCATCTTCTATACGAGCGAGGAGCAGAGGCGCGTTGCGGAGGATACGATCGAGGACGTCAATGAGTCGGGTCTTTGGCCCGGCAAGGTCGTGACGCAAGTCGCCCCCGCCGGTGATTTCTGGGAGGCGGAGCCCGAGCATCAGGATTATCTCGAGCGTTACCCGGAAGGATACACCTGCCACTTCGTTCGCCCCGAATGGAAGCTTCCGGTCAGGGCGAAGCACGCATCGGCATGAGCTGAAGAAACGAGCCGGGCGCCTCGATCCGCGGCGCCGCGCTCATTGCACATCGACGTGCTCGACGAGCATCACCTCGCAGGCTCCGGCGCCCGTGTCGCTGCGCGAGAGCGAGGTGTGCATCCAGCGCCCGTCGTCGCGTACTGCGTCGACCAGCAAGCCGGCGAGGTGCACGACCTGACCCTTGCGCAAGCGCGCGAGCTGGACCTGCACGGTGGGATCGGCGGGAATCACGTGGGTGTTTGCGCTGTGCTCGATCACTGCCTCACGTGAGATCGGCAACGGCGCTTTCGGCCGCCAGGAATAGAAGCGCACCGACTGCGTGATCTCGAAATCCGCGAGTATCTTGTTGCCGGACATCGGTCCCCAGCCGAGCGCGAGGTCCTCGGGAACCAGATCCGACACCGCATCGAACTCGTAATCCTCTCGCGAGAGAATGCGTGCGGTGATGTCGTAGCGTGCTCGCGGTGTGAGCGTCCATCGGCCGTGCATGATGGCGGCCGGATCCGCGAGCTGCGTCTGCAGGGGCTCGCCTTGCGCAAGCGGCCCGTCAGCCGGGTGAACCGGCCGCAATCGCCAGTTGTGCCAACCCTGCCAGAGGCCCGCACCGATCAATACGACCCAGAATGCCCTTCGCCAATTCACCCCACCATGCTGACCTGAGGGTGCACGCAACGTCGTGAGCGCCATCACAGGGTGGCCGCCGAGCGATCGCTTTGCTGTCAGAAACTAAACAGAATCAACGGTTTGACCGGTCGGCCGACCGCAATTTCAAGCGCCGCGAGGCGCGCGGTTGACGGCGGGCGGGCGGCCCGATCCGTGCGATCGCAGCTTGGCCGTGATCATCGCCAGGACCGACCAAATGCACTGGAAGAGCAACCAGAGCGCGAGAGCAAAGAGGAGTGCGAACACGATGCCTTCGGTCGACAGTGAGAAGGTCGGGACCCAGTCATGCAGCGTCGCCCGCGCGAGATCGGTATCCAGATGCAGCGCAAGATAGGCGAGCTGGTGTACGAGATCGCGCTGTAATGCGGCGACCGCGGCCTTGAGATGATCGACGGAATAGACGAGCGATTGGATGGCCGCCCCCTCGGCGTGGAAGGTGGGGTCGCTGCTTGCCAGGTGATACTGAATCAGCGCATCGAGATCGCCGCCATAGCGCTGATTGGCGATCTCTCGCCAGGGCGCCAGATCGGTGAGCGCCTGATCGAGCCGACCCCCGAGTCTTTGCCGGTATTGCACGACGAAGCCCGGCAACAGACCGCCCGCGACGAAAGCGACGACCAGCAGGATCCGGTCGAGCGAGTTTCTGAGGAGGTACATCATGCGAGTCCCCGGTTACCGCGGCCCATCATGCATGAATGATAGAATTGGAACGAGCCGGTTTCTTTGAGCGGGCGCATGAACGATCATGATGAGCAACCCTCGGTGACTCACCCCGGCTCCATCGATATCCCCTACGGGGAGCTGTCGGAAGAAGCGCTGCAAGGGGTGATCGAGTCGTTCGTGCTGCGCGAGGGGACCGACTATGGCGAGCGCGAGGTCCCGCTCGAGCAGAAGATGAGTCAGGTTTTGCTGCAGCTCGAGCGCGGCGAGGCACGGATCATCTTCGATATCGAATCGCAGAGCATCGACATCGTGAAGGCATCGCGCCCGGAGGCAAGGCGGCCGGCTTAGCGTGAGCCGCGGCGCATGCTACTGTAGGACATGCACCTCTTGAGGCACTTCGCCGCGTTCGCGTTGCTTCTCGCGGCAGGAAGCGCGATCGCTCACGAGACTCCCGAGCACGGGCTCGCGTTCACTCATGTGACCGTGATCGATGTCACCGGGGCGCCCGCGCTCACCGACATGACCGTGGTGATCGAGGGCCAGCGCATCGTCGCCCTCGGAGCGAGTCGCGATGTGCATCCGCCGCCGCGGGCGACCGTCATCGAGGCCCGAGGCAAGTACCTGATTCCCGGCCTGTGGGATATGCACGTGCATACCGTGTTCGGCGACTGGCTGCCGCGCAACGAGAAGGTGACGCTGCCTCTGTTCGTCGCGAACGGCGTGACCGGCGTGCGTGACATGGGCGGTGATCTCGACGTGCTCAAGCAATGGCGTGCAGACATCGCGGCAGGGCGCCTGCTCGGCCCGCGCATGATCATTGCCGGCCCGATGCTCGATGGGCCGGTGCCTCGCTTTCCGAGCTCCGCACCGGTCGCGAACGCCGCGGACGGGCGACGGGTGGTCGATGAGCTCAAGGCGCAGGGCGTGGACTTCATCAAGATCCAGTCCTTGATTCCGCGCGACGGGTATTTCGCGGCGGCCGAGGAGTCGAAGAAACAGGGGCTGATTTTCGTCGGGCACGTGCCCGATGCCGTGCGCGCCTCCGAGGCCTCCAATGCGGGACAGCGCAGCATCGAGCATTTCACCGGGATCTTCGAGGGGTGCTCGACCATCGAGGATCAGCTCATCAAGGGCCCGAAGAGCCTCGGTCGCAACGTCAGCACCTATGATCCGGCGCGCGCCCGCGCATTGATCGCGCTGATGGCCAAGAATCAGACCTGGCAGGTTCCGACGCTCGTGTGGGAGCGGGGACAGTGGCTCATCGATGATATCGACTTGAGCCACGATCCGTTGATCAAGTACGCGCCGGCGGCGTGGAAGGATCGGACTTGGCCGATGTTCGTGAAGTCGATCCTCTCGGACATGGATACGGACCCGCTGCCCGTGCGCCGCCATTTCGTGCAGATGGAGCTCGACATGACGCTCGCGATGTTTCGCGCGGGCGTGCCCTTCATGGCAGGCACCGACACGGCGGCCGGTGTGCACGTGTTTCCAGGCTTCAGTCTGCACGAGGAGCTCACCCTGTTCGTGCGCGCGGGCCTCACGCCGCTGCAGGCGTTGCAAACGGCGACGCTCAATCCGGCCCGGTTCATGGATCGTCTGGCCGACCTGGGCAGCGTCGAGAAGGGGAAGATCGCCGATCTCGTTCTGCTCGATGCCAACCCGCTCGATGACATCGACAACACCCGCAAGATCCGCGCGGTCGTGCTGGCCGGGCGCTACTTCGACCGCCGGGGTCTCGACCGCATGCTGCAAGGGGTGCAGGCTGCGGCGGCGGCATCCAAGGATTCGCCCCCGGCGGGAAGCCATTGACCGTGACGGCGGCGCTCGCGTCGATCGGGCGCGCCTGGAGCCGCCTCGCCTCGAGCGACCTCGCCTCGAGCGGCCGCGCCTCGATCAGCCTTGCAAACGGGCTTGCGTCGATCGCGCTCGGGCTGCTCACCGCGACGAGCGCGCACGCGCGTCCGGTGACCGTGGCCGATCTTCTCGCCGAGGCTCGAGCGCAGGACTGGCGCTCGCCCGATCCCGACGACACGCTCTATCTCGATCTGCCGAGCGGGCGGGTGGTGATCGAGCTTGCGGCCCGCATCGCACCGCTCCACGTCGCCAACATCAAGACGCTTGCCCGGGCGCACTACTTCGATGGGTTGGCGATCGTGCGGGTGCAGGACAACTACGTCGTGCAGTGGGCGGATCCCGAGCACAAGCGCCCCGTGCCTGAAGGCGTGCACCTCGTGGCGCCCGAGTTCACGGCGGCGCCGGGGTCGAGCCGGCGGTTCGAGCCGTTGCCGGATGGAGACCTGTATGCGGCGCAAGTGGGATTCCTCGATGGCTTTCCCGCCGGACGCGATCCGTCCTCGGGCACCGTATGGCTCGCGCATTGCTACGGGATGGTCGGCGTGGGGCGGGACGATCCGCCGGAGAGCGACGGCACCGAGATGTACGCGGTGATCGGGCATGCTCCGCGGCAGCTCGATCGCAACGTCGCGCTGGTCGGTCGCGTACTCAAGGGGATGGAGCTTCTGTCGAGCCTGCCACGCGGCAGCGGCGAGATGGGGTTTTACGTGGGCGCCGAGAAGGACGTGCCGATCGTGTCGATGCGCATCGCATCGGATCTGCCGCCGGCCGAGCGCACGCCGGTCGAGGTGTTGCGCACCGAGAGCCCGGTGTTTCGCGCGGTGCTCGAGCAGCGGCGCAACCGGCGTGAGGCCTGGTTCAAGTTCAACCCCGGGCACATCGATCTGTGCAATGTGCCGCTGCCCGTGCGCCCGCCCTCACCCGCGAGCAAATAAAGCTCATCTCGCGCTCCGCGGCGCTACCGCCCTGCGGCCTCGGCACCACCGCGCCGCGGCCTCGGCACCGCCCTCTCTCACGCGAGCAGGTGCGAGATCGCCGCGTTGATCGCGAGGCCCCCGACGATCAGCCACAGGAACAGGAGCCCGGCGAGCGCCAGGGGCTTGATCCCGCTCGTGCGGATCGCCGAGGCGTGCGTGCTCAAGCCGAGGGCGCCCATCGCCATGGCGAGCAGAAACGTGTCGATGCGGGTAATGGTCGTGGTCCAGCCGGCGGGAAGCGCCCCGAGCGAATTGGCCGCCGTCACCGCGATGAACCCCAGGGCGAACCAGGGAATCGAGAGGGGGGGACGGGAGCCCGCGGCTGCGCCCTGCGCCGGGCGGCGTGACAGGTAAGCCGACAGGAGAATGAGGAACGGCGCCAGCATCATCACGCGGACCATCTTGGTGATGACCGCCGCATTGGCCGCGGCCTGCGTCACCGCCCGTCCGGCCGCCACGACCTGGGCGACCTCATGGATCGTCGAGCCGGCGTAGATGCCGTACGCGCCTGCGCTCACCGGCAGGACGTGAAGGCGCGCGTTCCAGTGGAAGAGAGCGGGGTAGAGAAAGATCGCGACCGTGCCGAAGACGACCACGGTCGAGACGGCGACCGTGACCTGCTCGGCGCGACCCTTCACGACGGGCTCGGTGGCCATGACCGCGGCGGCCCCGCAGATCGAGCTGCCCGCGCCGATGAGCATCGCGCTCGTTCGATCGAGGCCCAGAAAACGTGTGCCTGCCCAGACGGACAGAGCGAAGGTGCTGCCGATCACCACCGAATCGATCAGCACGCCCGCAAACCCGACGTGCGCGACATCCTGAAAGGTGAGCCTGAAGCCATACAGCACGATCCCGGCCCGCAGCAACGTTTGCTTGGAGAAGCTCACCCCCGCGTCGCTCGCCGCGGCCAGCCGCGGATAGACGGTATTGCCGAGAACCATGCCGAGGACGATGGCGAGCGTCAGCACGCTGATGCCGTTCGCCAGAAACCAGCCGAACGACCCGAGCCACGTCGCGAGCAACGCAAGAGCCCCGGTGAACAGGATCCCGGGCACGGCCCTGCGCGCTTGCTGCGTCCCACCCCGCGGGTGCCGCTGGATCGTCAATACCGCCTCGTTGGCCCGGATATTCATGAGCATCTCTGCCGACCCCTGGAGCAGTGCCTGCCCCCAGGGAACCGATGATGCGGGCCTCGCATCGATCTGTGAAACGGATTTATTCGCTATAATCGATTTATTTAATGGATTGATCGGCGCCCATGCGAATCACCCTGCGGCAGCTGCAGATATTTCGCGCCATTGCGCTCACCGGCAGCACGACCTCGGCGGCGCGCAGCGTGCCCTTGTCGCAATCGGCCACGAGCACGGCTCTCAAGGAGCTCGAGGGCAGCCTCGATGCCCGCCTGTTCGATCGTATCGGCAAGCGCCTGCTGCTCAACGACAATGGGCGCGCGCTGCTGCCCATGGCCTTGAGCGTGCTCGACGGCGCGCACGCCGTGGAGACGGCCTTCGAGTCGAAGGGGCGGGGACTGCCGGTGAGCTTGAGCCTGCATGCGAGCACCACCATCGGCAATTACGTCCTGCCGCCGCTGCTCTCGCGCTACTGCCAGAGGCTGCCCGCCGCGCGACTCGACGTGCGCATCGGCAACACGCTCGAGGTCATCACCGCGGTCCGGGAATTCGCGGCCGATCTCGGCCTGATCGAGGGACCGTGTCACGCATCCGACGTGAGCGTGCTGCCGTGGTTCGAGGATGAGCTGGTCGTGGTCGCGGCTCCCACCCATCCCCTCGCGCGGGCGGCCCGGCGGCGAAAGCTCGACTTGCAGACGCTTGAGGGCGCACCCTGGTTGCTGCGCGAGCCGGGCTCCGGCACCCGTGAGGCCGTCGAGCTCGCGCTCCTGCCTCACCTGCACAGCATCCAGCCGATGATGACGCTCGGCAGCTCGGAGGCGATCAAGAATGCCGTGGCCGAAGGTCTCGGCATCAGCTGCCTGTCACGCGCCGTCGTCGAGGACCTGCTCCTGTCCAGACGATTGAGCGTCCTCACTACCTGCCTGCCGCCGCTCTCGCGCCGCCTCTCGCTGATCCATCACCGCCGCAAGCTCCTGTCGGAGCAGCTGCGCGATTTCGTGAGCTTTTGCGAGTCCCACCGTCCCGCGCCGACCCGTGCTGCCGCTGCGAAGCGCGGCTATGATGTCGCAGGGCCACTGAAGCGGACCTGAATCCATGAAGCGATCGCATGCGGGCGCGAGCGAGCTCTCCCGACGGTATTTTCTCAAGGGTCTGGCCGGCCTGGGTGCGGCCGGCTGGCTGCGCACCGCGCACTCCTCGGCGAAGGCGGGCGATGTCGTGGAGCTGCCATTCGCCCAGGGCAGCCGTGAGATCGTCCGCGACTTTCCGCAAAAAGGGCCGATGATCCTGCAGCGCACCCGCCCGCCGCTCCTCGAGACGCCGTTCGAGGTTTTCGATCGTGGCGTGTTCACGCCGAATGACCGCTTCTACGTGCGCTGGCATCTCGCGAACGTTCCCGACTCGATCGATGCGGGTGAATTCAGGCTCAAGGTTCACGGCCACGTGCGCCAGCCGGTGGCCTACAGTCTGCGCGAGCTGGTGTACGGCTTTCCGGCGTTCGAGATCGCCGCCGTCAATCAATGCTCCGGAAACTCGCGCGGCTTCTTCACGCCTCGCGTGCCCGGGGGCGAATGGGGCAACGGGGCGATGGGCAATGCGCTGTGGCGCGGCGTGCGCCTGAGGGACGTGCTCGATCGGGTCGGCGTCGCCGCGGGCGCGGTGCAGGTGCGCTTCCGCGGGCTCGACACGGGCGCTTTGCCGCAGACGCCCGACTTCATCAAGTCGCTCTCGGTGGATCATGCGCGCGACGGCGAGGTCATGATCGCCTACGAGATGAACGGCGAGCCGCTGCCGCTCTTGAACGGCTTTCCGCTGCGCCTGGTCGTGCCCGGATGGTATGCCACTTACTGGGTGAAGATGCTTGCGGACATCGAGGTCCTCGATGAGCCGGACCAGAACTTCTGGATGAGCAAGGCCTACCTGATCCCCGACACCCCCGGCGCGAACGTCACCCCGCAGGAGAAGAACGTACGGATGGTGCCGATCAATCGCATGGTGCCGCGCTCGTTCATCACGAACCTCACCGACGGGGCGAAGATCGAGCGCGGTCGATCGCTGCTGGTGCGCGGCATTGCCTTCGGCGGCGATGCGGGCATCGCCCGGGTGCAGTTGTCCACGGAGGGCGGTGAGCAGTGGCAGGACGCGAAGCTTGGCCCCGACCAGGGCAAGTACGGCTTTCGCTCGTGGCAGCACACCGTGCGGCTCGAGGCCGCGGGTGAAAAGCGGCTGATGGTGAAGGCGACCAATACCGCCGGCGTGGCGCAGCCCGCCGCCGCCAACTGGAACGGCGGCGGCTACATGCGCAACGTGATCGAGTCGACCTCCATCCACGTGACCTGAAGATCGCGATGCGCATCCCTCGTCCCGCTCGAAAATCCCGTGCGCCTGCGACCCAAGCGATAGCCTTGGCGCTGCTCGCCCTGACGAGTGTGCCCCACGCCGGGGCGCAGCGCGCGCCGCCGGAGAGCGCGCAGCCTTCCGCGGGCCCACTGAGCTCGGTGCGGGTGCACCTGCCGACCAGCATGACGCGCTTTCCGCCCGGAGAGGGCGCGGAGATCGCCAACGCCCAATGCCTGCTCTGTCATTCGGCCGGCATGGTGCTCACCCAGCCCGCGCTCAGCGTCTCGCAGTGGCAGGCCTCGATCAACAAGATGCGCACCGTGTACGGCGCGCCGCTGCCGGCCGCGCAGGTCGATGCCCTGGCGGCCTACCTGTCGAAGCTGTCCTCGGGCGCCCTGAGCGCCTCGCCGATCCCTCTCGAGTCCGCGAGGCGGTCCGAGAGCGGTGCGGGCGCGCAGGTCTTTGCAGCTCATTGCTCCGTGTGTCACCAGCTCGATGGGCAAGGCATCCCGGGCGCGATCCCGCCGCTCGGCGGGTCGGCGTGGGTGAATGGGCCCGATACGATGCCGGTGAAGATCCTGCTCCATGGCCTGTCGGGGCCGATCACGGTGAAGGGTGTCGAGTATCGCGGGGCGATGCCGGAGTTCGGCAACCAGCTGAGCGATTCCGAGATCGCGCAGGTGCTGAGCTACGCTCGCGCGCACTGGGGTAACACGGCGGGGCCGGTGACGCCTGCGGTGGTCGCGGCTCAGCGGGCGGCGACGGCCGCGCATCGCGGTCCGTGGGCGGGCGAGGCGGAGCTCGCGCCTACCAAAGACCCCCAAGCGCCACGGTGATCGCCTCGCCGTTGACGCCGCCGGCCGCGTCGCTGCACAGGAACGCGATCACCTCGGCGACCTCCTTCGGCTCGAGCACGCGGTTCTGCGGGTAGAGCGCCGCGCGCTCGCGCCACACGTCGGCGACGCTCACGCCGCGCCGCTGCGCCTCGGTCTGGGCCGAGCGCTCGGCCATGGCCGTTCGCACCCAGCCCGGGAGCACCGCATTGGAGGTGATGCCGAACGGTCCGGCATCCTGGGCGACGGAGCGTGCGAGCCCGATGAGTCCATGCTTGGAGGCGTTGTAAGCGCTGCCTGAGCGCTCCGCCTTCTCGCCCGCGGTGGAGCTCGTGAAGACCAGCCGGCCGAAGCCGCGCTTGCACATCCCGCCGACCGTCAGACGCGCGAGCTCGAACGGTCCGTCGAGATTGATGCGCATCGTCTCGCGCCACACCGCCGGATCCTGCTCCCAGATGAGCCGCTCGTGCGCCGAGCCGATGCCGTGGTTGACGACGAGGAGGTCGATCGGCCCCAATCGCCGCTCGGTCTCGGCGACCGCCGAGGCGCAGCCCTTGGGTGTTCCGAGATCCGCCGCGACGTAGTCGAGTCCCACGCTCGCGAGCTCGGAGGCGCTGCGTGCGACGATCATGACGCGCGCCCCCGCCGCGGACAGGAGCAATGCAGCCTCGCGGCCGATCCCGCGCCCGCCGCCCGTGACGAGCGCCACCCGTGACTTCATACCCGACCCTCCGCGATGACCGTGTCTGCATCGTCCCACGGCTCGGAGAGGGGCACAATCTGCTGCGGCGAATGGGGGTCAGCGCCGCGAGTGGGGTCAGCGCCGCGAGTGGAGTCAGGGCGGCGAGTGGGGCCCGGGCTGCTGCGCGTCAGTCAGGGACTGCGCGCCGTGCGCCCCGCGATGAACCCGGCGATGATCATCAGAACGCCGACGACGACGAGCATGTGAACGGCGGCGAAGGTCACCTTGAGCGCCAGCCACATGACGAGCCACGCGATGATGAACAAGGCGCCGAGCCAGTGCAGGATTCTCATGTCATACCCTCGAGGGGTGTTGCGTTGCGACCATTTGAGAATCCTTCGCGCGTGCGCGCAATCATTCGAGGGCGGGTGTTTCCGTAGGCGAAACTCCACCCGTCTGTCGGCCCTCGCCGGTTGCGCCGATTTCGGCCCGATCGCGCCTCACGGCGCGAGGTCGCCGGCCTCGCCGAGCGCGCTCTGGTGCAGGAGCTCGACCGCCGCGCGCGCCGCGGGTCCGGCCTCGCTCGGGCGCACGAGCACGAGATAGAGCGGGAGCTTGCGGGTCGCGCCGGCTTCGAGCGGCAGTGCCTTGAGCCGTCCGGCGGCGAGCGCGCCGCTGATGAGATGCTCGGGGAGCCAGGCGTACGCGAGCCCCGACTCGACCACCGCCCTCGAGGCATCGAGGCTGCCGACGGTCCAGCGCAGCGTCGATCCGAGATAGCCTTCATCGCGCGGCGCTCGCGTCCCGGAATCGCGCACGACGACCTGGCTGTACGGCTCGAGATCGTGCCGCGAGACGGCCCGCTCGAGACGCTGAAGAGGATGTGAGGGGCTGGTGCAGGCGATGAAGGTCGTCTCCCAGAGCCAGTCACCCAGGAACCCCGGCGGCACGCGCGTGGTGACGACGACGTCGGCGGAGCCGTCGAGCGCGCCCTTGAGGATCGCGTCCTCCGCGCCCGACAGCACAGCCTCGCTGAGATCGAGCTGGGTGCTCGGGCAGCGGCGCCTGAGCTCGAGCAGCGCGGCGAGGAGCCGCGATCGCGGGAAGGCGGAGTCGACGACGACCTTGAGCACCGCCTCGAAGCCGCGCTCGAGACTGTGGGCGAAGGTCTCGAGGGCGCGCCACTCGGCAAGCAAGCCGCGCGCGCGGGGAAGGAGCGCCGCGCCTCGTGCGGTCAACACGGCCCGCCGTCCCTGCACTTCGAGCAGCTTGCACTTGAGTGCTTTCTGCAGCTGCGTGATTTGATAGCTCACCGCCGATTGGCTTCGCTCGAGCACCTCCGCCGCCCGTGCATAGCCACCGAGATCGACGACCGCGGCGAGCGCAACCCATTGATCGGGATGCGTCTCCGGTGATCTCTCGAGGAGCGTTGCGGGTGTCTTCTCGAGGGATGTTCTATTTTTTCGAACGGTATGAGCGAGTTTCATGGCTGTATCTTCTGAATTACTGATCATAGGATACCCACCATTCGCCAAAGGAGGCAAAGCCATGTTGAGCGTGAGAAAGAGCGATGAGCGGGGTTACGCGGACCACGGGTGGCTCAAGTCGCGGCATTCGTTCTCGTTTGCGGACTACTTCGACCCGAGTCATGTCGAGTTCGGGGTCCTGCGCGTCATCAACGAGGATCGCGTCGCGGCCGGTCAGGGTTTCGGCACCCATGGCCATCGCGACATGGAGATCGTGAGCTACGTGCTCGAGGGACAGCTCGGGCATCGGGACTCGATGGGCAATGGCTCCGTCATCGTGCCCGGGGACGTGCAGCGGATGAGCGCGGGGACCGGGGTGCTTCACAGCGAGATGAACCCCTCACCGAGCGAGTCCGTGCATTTCCTGCAGATCTGG
>DATGIA010000117.1:0-54111 GCA_035307465.1 Steroidobacteraceae bacterium | reverse complement strand
TGATCCGCTATCTTCCCGCACATCCGCACGAAGGGGCCGTCGGCGCTCCGAAGAGCGATCCCTCGGCGCGGGTAATAGCGACGGGGCGCAGTCGGGTGAGCGGTGTGACATTCAACATTGCGGTCGCATTCGAGCCCTCAGACGTCGGCGGGCCTGCAATCGCCGAATCAACTTTTCATCACTTCGCTGACTATAACTGGGACCCTGCAATGGGAGCGCCGACCTTCGTCGACGAGCCGCCCGGCAATGGGCTTGCCACCTTCGCACCAGCGCGACGCTCGACTGAGCGCTATGTCCGCAATATAGCGATGTGGCTAGCCGGTAGGCGCTGAAAGTCGGTCGAACGCCAAGCGACTGCTTCTGCGGGCGTTTCCGCCTTACTCTGAGATTATCTGATCAAACACTTGGTGAAGGCGCGCCTTCGGGTTCGGAGAAGTCATTTCGATCTGCATGCCGCGGCCCGCGTCCTGGGGGGCCACCCTTGCGACCGTTTTGGCGTGCCGCCGCCGCCTTGGCCGCGGACGCGCGATGGCCGCCGACGCGGCCAAGCTCAGCCATCCATTCACGGCCGAAAAAGATCGAGGAGATGAGCGCCGGGACGGAGAGATCCAGGTCAAGATGTTCCCAGTGCAAACCCCCGCCGCGACCCAGGACCTCAACGCTAATACATCGACTTCCGATGGCAGCTTCAGGTGCTCATGGGGGCTCCAAACGTCAGCCTTCATGGAGCAGCGAACGCCAGTTACGCGGAACTCGACCTTCCGGTCCGGGCACCGGTTGGTTTTGGGGGTGAGAGCGAGGCGGCGCCAACTCAGCGCCGTCGATAACAGAATCCTTCTCATAGTCGTAGAACCAGTCTTCACCAGGTTCAAAGCTAGCAATCACCGGATGCCCACTCAGATGAAAGTGCTTGGTCGCGTGCTGGCTCGGAGAGGAATCGCAACAGCCTATGTGCCCGCATTCGGCACAACGCCGCAGGTGCAGCCACCAGCCACCGCTCGCCAGACACTCGAGACAGCCGTCTCCGGTTGGCTCTACAGCCGGATTGACACCTCGCGCGCGCCCGTACTGCTTCTTCATCCTGCCCGTCGCACTTAAGTCTAGCTGCGCCCATTCTACGCTTTCTCCGCGATTTGCTTCCGCCGCACGCAATTAGTGCGAGCTGATCAGCGCGCGGTTCGCGTTCGCGGGCGACCGCCCGTGTAAAATCAGCAGTAAGCCAAAAGGAGGAGCCTGGTTTTGAGAAGGAGCTTCTCGATAACTGCGACCTTGATCTCCTTCTCGCGCAGTTCTCTCTTCATCCAGTCAGGCAACGCCATGTATCTCTCTCCATCGATTGAGCAGCAGGGCGTCCATGGGGCGGGCGCCGCACCAGGACGCAGGGATTGACCAGAACGAGTCCGGCGTTTGTCAACTCACCCCCTTTTAGAAGGTTGAAAATCCGCGCAGCCTGCATTCACCGGCTGTGCGAGCGCGGTTCCGAGAGCCAATATCGCGAAGGCCGCCGATACAGACCTCAACGTACCTTTAATCGAACTGGTCCACTGCGTGTCCTTCTCCTACGTTTCATAGTGTTATTGGCGGATCGAAGCTGCCGTAAGGCGGCGTCCTCACTTCGCCGCTATCTGCACAGGAAAATTGATCCCGCGCGCCGCGGCTTCCTGAGTCGTGTGGTCTTTCAAATAGATCTGCGTGAGCAGCGGCAAATTGGCGGAGCGAATCGCCTCTCCGAGCGCCTTCTCGTAGCAACCCTTTGGATCCCTAGAGGGCTCCAGGTCGACCCGCATGCCATGCGTGCACACGATCCACGCAGCATGGTGAATGCGCAGATACAGCTGGTACGCTCCGGCAGGCTGACTAAGATCGAGTCCCTGGGTGGTCACTCGATAAGAAACAGTGACCTGAGCACCGTTCGCCGAAACATTGCCTGCGAAGAGCGTGCCCGCAATGACGACAGCGCCAAGGACGGCCCGGGCACCCATGCAAGCTGTTTTGGTGTACATGTGAATCTCCTCATGAATTCGCGTTGAAATGGTTTCGGTACATGGACAACGAGTCCTCGCGGCGCGAATTGGACACCCCTAAATTTCGGGATGACAGGTGTGGTGATCGGTCTGGGTGGGGGCCGGCGCGGGTGTGCGAAATATTTTGGTTGCCATTTCGACCCTGGTGGACTCATATAAAGAATGAGAGGGAATTGCATGGGTCGCCATGGCTGCCGCTGAGCCAAAATCATCGCTGGTCAAGCGGCTGTTCACAGAGCACCGGGGCGCTCTGCAGACGTTCTTTGTGCGGCGTATCCGGGCCAAGGCCGATGCAGCGGATCTGGCGCAGGAGGTCTACGTACGGATGCTGCGGGTCAGCGATGAGGCGGCGATCCGCAACCCGGTCCACTACCTCTACACGGTGGCAAACAATTTGGTGAAGGAGCATGCAGTACGTGACCGTTGGCAGGCGAGCGGGATTGACATCGAGGAGGCGCCGGCGCACGAGCAGCTCGAGACGCTGCCTGAATTTGACGAGGAACTCGATGCGAAGCAGCGGGTGGCGCGGCTCGGGGTGGTGCTCGAGCAGCTGCGCCCGAAATGCCGTGCGGCGGTGGAGCTGCGCTTCGCGCAGGGACTCTCCTTCCGGGAGATCGCGATGCACCTCGGGGTGTCCCCGCAGATGGCGAAGAAGTACGTGGCGCAGGGCTTGAGTCACTGTCGACGCCGCATGGCGGCGCTAGGTTGAATCTATGAATTCGAACGAAGAGCAACTCCGTGCCGCGATCGCCGAACAGGCCGGCGAGTGGTTCGTGGCGAACGATGAGGGGCCGCTCGATGCGCACGACTCCGCGGCCCTTGCGGGGTGGCTCAAGACCTCACCCGTCCACGTCGAGGAGTTCCTCGGCGTATCGACGATCGCGCGTGATCTGAAGGCGGCGCGCACCGATCCTGAGTACTCCCTCGAGGCGATTCTCACACGCGCACGGGCCGTGGACGACACTCCGGTCCAACCGCTCTGGCCACGCGTGATCGAGGCCGTTCGAGACAGACCCTCAAGGCGCTGGTTCCCAGCCGCCGTGGCGATGGCGGCGTGCGTGCTGCTGAGTGTGGGACTGCTCTTGACGTGGAACCTAAGGCCCACTGGGCACCCCGCGGCGCCCGAGGGCCTCGCGGCACTGCACTTCGAGACACGGCACGGTGAACAGCTGACGCAGCGCTTGGCGGATAATTCCGAGCTGCACTTGAATACCGACAGTGCGGTCACCGTCCGGTACGGCGAGAAGGAACGGGTCGTCATGCTCACGGCCGGCCAAGCGGCCTTCGAGGTTGCTCACCAGCCCGATCGCCCCTTTCGGGTGTACGCAGGATCGGCTGAAGTCATTGACCTAGGGACCAAATTCGATGTGCGCCTGGAGCAGGGCTCGACTGTGGTCACGGTGCTCGAGGGACGGGTTGCCGTCGGCACGAGTTCGGGCCAAAACCACCCCCCACGATTTGTCCGGCTGAGCGCGGACCAGCAGGTACGCGTGGCCGAGGGAGAGTGGCCGGCCACGCCCGTTGCGGTCGATGCGCAGCGCACCACGGCTTGGCTGCATCGACAGATTGTCTTTGACCACGAACCGCTGGAGCATGTCGCGGCCGAATACAATCGCTACACTCAGAAGCCGATCGAGATCGCCACACCCGCGCTACGGAATCTCAAAATCAGCGGGGTCTTCGCCACCGACGACCCCGAAGCATTCATTGCGTTCCTGCGTACCCTAAAGGGCGTGCGGGTCGAAGTGACCCCGACGCGGATTCGCGTGTCGTGAGACTGGGCGTGGCTGGGTGCTGCACCTGACTTTGCCGCCCTGCGCTAGACTTGACGTTAGGGCACTCAAAAATGTGCCTGAACGAGATGCGTATGGGAGGTCAGCGTCACCGATCAGCGGGCATCGCGACCGTGGTGTCGGGGGTTTTGCGAGGGCTCTCGATCTGCACGCCCGCCGCGCTCTTCGATGCTCCGCCGACGCTTGCCCAGCCTTCAGAACCCATGGTGCTCACCGCCGACATTCCCGCAGAGCCTTTGGCGCAAGCGCTCGAAGCGTTCGCCCGCCAGACCGGTCTGCAGCTCGTCTATGTTTCTGATGTGGTGCATGACCAGAGATCTCACGCGGTATCTGCGGGCGTGGGCGCCAATGAAGCGCTCGCTCGAATACTCCAGGGCACCGGACTCAAGTTCGAGTACCTCACGCCTCGCAGCATCCACATCCTGACCGCGCCAGTTGGGCCGCCGCGGGAATCTGCGACGAGGATCCCCTCCGGAGAGGAGCTGCAAGAGGTGACTGTCACGGCCAACCGCCGCGAGGAGAACCTGCAGAACGTACCGATGACGATTCAGGTGTTGACCGGGGAGACGCTCGCGAAGCTCAACGCCACGGCCTTTGACGACTTCGTGAAGTACCTGCCCGGCGTGACCGCTCACGGAGTGGGTCCCAGTCAGAACAATATCTATGTCCGCGGCCTCGGGACGGCCGCAGCGGGCATACAGGCGTCGGGAGTTACCGGCAGTTTCCCGAGCGTCGCGGTGTACCTCGACGAGCAATCCGCGCAGCTTCCACATCGCAATCTTGACATCTACGCCTCCGATCTCGAACGCATCGAGATCTTGGAGGGTCCGCAGGGCACCTTGTTCGGCGCGGGCGCCCAGGCGGGTGTCGTGCGTTACATCACGAACAAGCCGAGACTCGATGTGACGGAAGCTATGGTGAACGCGGGCTACGCCACGACCGCGCACGGTGATCAGAGCAGTAATCTTGACGCTACCCTCAACATTCCGTTGATTGCTAACACGCTCGCCGTGCGCGCAGTGATCTATAACGAGCACCGCGGTGGGTACATCAATAACCTCCCGGCGACCTTCGCACGTGCTCCCACAGACCTCGGTATTTCATACTTCTTCAGCGGCCAGGTTCCCGCCAACAGCGTCGCGATCAATAACTTCAATCTTGCGGCCGGCCAGATCAATCCGGTCACCTACTCGGGGCTGCGTGCAGAGGGCCTGTTCCAGTTCAATGAGGAGTGGAACGCGCTGCTCGCACAGTCCTACCAGAATATCGAGGCCGACGGCGTCTTTGCAGAGATGACCGCGAATTCGCTCGGTGAGCCGCTACCCGACTTGAGCGTAGAGCTCTACAACCCCTCGTACAACAAGGACAAATTTGAGAATACCGCGCTCACGATTAACGGCCGCGTCGGTGCCCTGAGGGTGGTCTATGCGGGCTCATATCTCGTGCGCAACGTCGAGCAGGTGCAGGACTACACGAACTACGCGCGCGCGTTCTCGCTCTACTATCAGTGCAGCATCTTGCCCCCCGCCGATCATCCGACCCTTGTGCAATGTTTCACGCCGAGCTCGGCCTGGCATGACCAAGAGCGCAACACTCACGAAAACCATGAGCTGCGCGTGAGCACCCCCGGTGATTGGCGGATCCGCGGTGTCGGCGGCCTATACTATGAAAACTACCAGATCCAGGAGCAGGTCGACTGGTCCTATGTCACCGGGCTTCCGTACTTCCATCCGATCGGACCGCCCACGGGTTACTACACCCTGAACGGATCACCGCTTCTGAACGGTACCCCGGTCCCGTTCTACCAGCCGGGCGCCGTGTTTGTGCCGGCACACGTGACGTCGAACAACCCAAACGTCCGACCGCTGGGCGACGGTTTCTTTGACGACATCACGCGCGGTTACAAACAGAAGGCCGCCTATGCGTCCGTTGACTTCGAGCTCATTCCGAAAACTTTGACACTTACCGCCGGCACGCGCTACTCACGTATCGATACTTCGGAGGTCGGCTCGAGCGTGGGTAGTTTGGGTTGCGAGCTCGTCTTTGCTCCGATGCCCGTGCCCAATCCCTGTCTGAACCACTCCAACTTCTTCAATATCAACTCAGAGGGTCTCAACAAAACCTATTCCGGTTTCAGGAACCGCGCGAACTTGAGCTGGAAAGTCACCGAGGATGCGCTGCTTTACTACACCTGGTCGCAGGGCTTTCGCGCGGGGGGCTTTAATCGAGGGCCGTTCACGGGCAATCCGCCGCTGGCAGCCGGCAGCAGTGTGCAAGCCACTAGGCACGGTGGCTGGGTAACGCCCGTGGCCTTCGCTCCCGACAGCCTCACCAACAATGAGCTCGGCTGGAAGACGCTGTGGATGGACCGGCGCATCCAATGGAATGGCGCGATCTATCGGGAGGACTGGAACCAAACACAGATTGGGGTATCGGGTCACGGTATCATCGGCGCCGACATAACCCTGAACGGTGGGAACTACCGGGTGCGCGGCGTGGAAACCTCGGGCGTAGCCCGCGTCGCGAGCGGGCTCACCATCGAGGCGGGCGCCGCCTGGAATCACAGCGAGTTGGTCAAACAAGCGACATTCCTGTGGCAGGACGGAACGCCAATCGACTTTAGCGCGCTAAAGGTTCCGAATCCGAACGGGCCACTCGGCAGCCCGCTCGCCGGGGCGCCGCCCTTTCAGGGCGACATCCGTGCGCGGTATGAGTTCAAGTTCAACGGCTATGACGCGTTCGCTCAGATCGACGCGGTGCATCAGTCACACTCCCTCGCCACGACCTATCAGCTTTCGCTTGACCTGCAAGGTAACCCCGTTGCTTATGGCCTGCCCGCTTTCACAACGTTTGATGCGGCGCTCGGTGCTGGAAAGGACTGGTGGCTCGTGCAAGTCTACGGAGAGAACCTCACCGATACGCGCGCCCAACTCTATGCGAACTACGCGCAGTGGTACAAAGCCGTCACGGTGAGTCGTCCCCGCACCATCGGTTTGCGCTTCAGCTATAAGTTCGTCGGCAGGTAGCGTTAGTTCAGCCATCCGAATCCGACCGTTCGGCGAGGCCTTGCTCGAGCAAGAAGGCAAGGCGCTGATGCGTCGCCTGCCTCACCTCTTCGCCAAATGCATTCTCCGCGAGCTTTGCGATGGTTGGATCGGCCGGCCGCGATCTAGCTGTGAAGTCCCAGATCTAAGGTGACATTCTGGCTCCGTTCCCATCCCAGGAGGAGCCCATGAACAAGAATGAACTGAATCGATTGGTAACCTGGCGTCTGAAGCTACTGCGGGAGGCCGATGAGATGCCTCGAGGGGTCGCTCAGACCTGCCGACACTACGGCCTCTCTCGCAAAACCTTCTACAAATGGAAGGCCAGGTACAAGAGTCACGGTGAGGCCGGTCTCTGCGATCGAGCCCGAGCTCCTCTGCTCTCGCCCAACAGCACCCCTCGGGCTGTCGTTTCCAAGATCCTGTACCTGCGAGAGAGATATCGATTTGGAGCCGGTCGAATCGCGAGCTACCTGCATCGCTTCCATAATATCCACTTGGCGCGCTCCACAGCCCATCGCATCCTGATCCGCTATGGGATGGGCCGATTACCGGCCAACCAGAAGCGTCGGACGACAGGGCGTCCCTGGCGTCGGTACGAGAAGCCACAACCCGGCCACCGCCTGCAAATCGACGTAAAATTCCTGGAACGCATCGCCGGATCCAGAAAGCGCCTCTATCAGTTCACAGCGATCGACGACTGCACGCGCATCCGCGTTCTCAAGATCTACGATGTCTGCAATCAGAAGTCGGCGATGAGCTTCGTGGACGAGGTCATCCGCAGGCTTCCCTTCCGGGTCCTGGTCATCCAGACCGACAACGGCGCAGAGTTCCAATCCAACTTCCACTGGCACCTGGAGGAGCAGGACATCCGCCATGTCTACATCCGGCCAAAAACACCCCGCCTGAACGGCAAGGTGGAACGCTCACATCGTGTCGATGAACAGGAGTTCTACCAGCTCCTGGACAAGGACGGCATTGGTGACGACATCCACTTGTTCAACGACAAGCTTCAAGAATGGGAGGACTATTACAATTATCATCGGCCTCACGGAGCCCTCGATGGGCAGACGCCTTACGAGCGGCTCCTGGCCAGAAAAGCCTCAGCCGGAGTGTCACCGAAGTCCTGAGACCTTACAGCTTGGGATTGGTGGGCGGTACAGGGATTGAACCTGTGACCCCTGCCGTGTGAAAGCAGTGCTCTACCGCTGAGCTAACCGCCCGAGGGCGCCATTATAGCGTCATTCCCGGCGCCTCATGCACGGTGGCCGCGGGTGGGTGGGGCCTGCCCGAGGGTCTCTGCTAAACTCGCGCCTCCGTTGGACGAGCCCCCGATGACCATTCGCACCCGATTCGCGCCGAGCCCGACCGGTTTTTTGCATATCGGTGGCCTGCGCACCGCACTTTTCTGCTGGCTGTATGCGCGCGGACGAGCGGGCCGGTATGTCCTCAGGATCGAGGATACGGACCTGGAGCGTTCGACCCCGGAGGCGATTCAACAGATCCTCGACGGTCTCGCCTGGGCGGGGCTCGCGCACGATGAGGGGCCCTTCTATCAGACGCAGCGATTCGATCGGTATCGCGAGGTGCTCGATGAGTTGCTCGCGCAGGGCAGGGCATATCGCTGCTACTGCACCAAGGAAGAGCTCGAGCAGATGCGCAATGAGCAGATCGCCCGCGGTCAGAAACCCCGTTACGACGGCCGCTGTCGGGAGCGCAGTGCGCCGCGCGAGGGCATCCCGCCGGTCGTCCGTTTCAAGAATCCAACCGAGGGGTCGGTGGTCGTGAACGATGTCGTGCACGGACCGGTCGAGTTTCAGAATCGAGAGCTCGATGATCTCATCATCGCGCGCTCGGACGGCTCGCCGACCTACAACTTCTGTGTGGTGGTCGACGACATGGACATGCGCATCACGCATGTCATTCGCGGAGACGATCACCTCAACAACACGCCGCGGCAAATGAACATGCTCACCGCCCTCGGCTACACCCCGCCGGTCTATGCGCATCTGCCCATGATCCTGGGGCCCGACGGGACCAAGCTCTCGAAGCGACACGGCGCGGTGAGCGTGCTGCAGTATCGGGACGATGGTTTCCTGCCGGAGGCGCTGCTCAACTACCTCGTGCGCCTCGGCTGGTCCCACGGCGATCAGGAAGTGTTCTCGATCGAGGAGATGATCCGGCTGTTCGACATCGCCGATGTGAACAAGTCGGCCGCGGCGTTCGATCCGGAAAAGCTCGCATGGCTCAATCAGCAGCACTTGATGCGCGTGCCGCTCGAGCGATTGATCGCTCCTCTGCGTGAGCAGCTCGCTCATCTGTCGATCGACGCCGCGGACGATGCGCAGCTCATGGCGATTGCCGCTGTGCAGCGCGAGCGGGCCAAAACGCTCAAGGAGATGGCGGCGAACAGCCTGTTCTTCTTTCGTGCGCCCGAGCGCTACGAGGCCAAGGCAACCCGCAAGCACGTCACCGCCGAGGTGCTGCGGGCGCTCGAGGCCCTGATCGAGGACCTGCGTGCGGTGTCGGATTGGTCGGCGCCCACGCTGCACGCGCTCCTGCACGCGCAGTGCGAGCGCCATGCGCTCTCTCTCGGAAAGATCGCCCAGCCCCTCCGACTGGCGGTGTCGGGCGGCACGGTGTCCCCGCCGATCGATGCGACACTCGCCATCTTGGGCAAGGTCGAGACCTTGCGGCGAGTCGAGCGAGCGCTCAGTGCGTGGCGCGCGGATCTGTTCGCCCAGGCGAACCGAATTTAAGCTCCCTTTGACCGCCCCCCAGAGCGCCCGCTCTGTCAGCGCGGCGCTACAAAGGCCCTAAGAAAAAGCCGGGTCCGTCGCGGCGGGCTGCTGACTTACAGCCCGTGAGGCTCTCGGCTAAGCTCCGGGCGTACAAAACGACGGCGCAGTGCGACAAACCCAGTTCCCGTGAAGACCGATTCCGTGAAGACTGCTCCCCGAGTGGACGACGCCGTGCGGAATGCGCCGCTCGAGCGCGCCCAGCCCCTCTATTTCGATCTGGACGATCGCACCTTGTTCGGCTGGTTGCATGCGCCCCTCATACGGGGTGATGCGCCCAGGAGGGATGCATGGGGGCTCGTGGTGTGCAAGCCATTCGGGTACGAGGCGATCTGCGCGCATCGGCCGCTTCGGGTCATCGCGGAGCAGGCCGCCGCGGCGGGCATCCCCACGCTTCGCTTCGACTACGTCAACTCGGGGGATTCCGAGGATCTCGACCCGGACGCCGACCAGATCTCGGCCTGGACCGCGGATATCGTGGGCGCCATCGAGGCCCTCAAGCAACGCGCGCGAGTCACTCGGGTCTGCGTGCTCGGCGTGCGGCTCGGCGCCCTGCTCGCGACCCTCGCAGCTCAGCAGACGAGGGTCGATGCGCTCATCCTCATCGCGCCGACGGTCTCCGGGCGCCGGTACTTGCGCGAGTTCAAAGCGACCCGCCTCGCCTCGGCGATGCTCCGTGAGCAGAGTCCCTCGCGAGCCGCGACGGTCGCAACCCGCGCCGTCGATACCCGCGAGGACAGCCAGATGGAGGTGGCGGGTTTTGCCATCTCAGCCGCGACCGTCGCCGCGCTCGAGAAGGTGGAGCTCGCCACCCTGGCTCGAGCACCTGCACCCCGCATGTTGATTCTCGATGCGCGCGGATTCACCGCTGCCCGGACCTGGGCAACGATGCTCGGCACCCGCGAGGTGCAGCTGACTTACAAGGAGCTCCCCGGACCGATGGAAATGGTCATGACCGCCCCGCAGTTCGGCTTGAGCGGGCAGGAGGTCATTGCGGCGGTTGAGGATTATCTGCGCGAGCTGCTCGAGGCACCGCCCGTCCCGCTGCCTGAGGTCGGGCGGGCGCCGGACGCGCCGTTCTTCCGAGACGAGCCGCTGGGATCACGGCGGGGATGGTTCGTCGAGGCCCCGGTCGTGATTCCCTCCGAGGTCGCGCTCTTCGGCATCCTCACGCGACCGCGGCCGGAGGAGGGCCGCCACCGCGCCGTCATTCTCCTGAACGCCGGCGCCGACTACCACATAGGACCCGGGCGCATGTACGTGTCGCTCGCGCGCGGCTGGGCGCGGCACGGATATTCCGTCCTGCGCCTCGACCTCGCGGGCTTGGGCGACAGCGATGCGCGCGCAGGACAGGCCCACGACGTCGTGTTCGCCAACGAGGCGTTGGAAGATATCCGGGCGGCGATTCACTTCCTTCGTACCGAGCACGGGATCCGCGACATCACGCTCGCGGGGCTTTGTTCCGGCGCCTATCACGCGCTGCGCGCCGGCATGGAGGGACTGCCGGTGAACCGCATCCTGATGGTGAATCCTTTGAACTTTTTCTCCGACAAGGATGCACAGCAGTCGGAGCTCAAGCTCGCCGAGGTCGTGCGAGTGCCCAACCGCTATCGAGAGCGCCTGTTCTCGTTCCACCACTGGACCCTTCTGCTCAGGGGCCGGGTCAGCTTCTGGCGCATCTTCACCATTTACTTGCAGCGGCTGAGTCTTGCGTTGGAATCGGGGGCGAGGGATCTGCTCAGGGCCCTGCACGTGCGCCTGTCGCGCGATCTTGGCTGGGAGCTCGAGAAGATCGCCTCACGGGGCGTCTCGATGGTGTTCGTGTTCGCGCGGGGAGAGCCCGGTTACGAGCTCCTGAAGCTGCAGGCCGGATCTGCGCTGCGCCGGCTGGGGTCTCGATGCCGCATCCACATCATCGACAGCGGCGATCACATCTTCGGTCGCAGCGGTCCGCGCTCGATTCTCGAAAGCATCCTGAGCGAGGAGCTGTTTGCGCCGGCTCCCTGGTTTGGCGCATCCAATGAATCGAGGTTGCAGCGTGGCTGAAAGGCGGCTGGCGTCCCCACGGGGATTCGAACCCCGGTTGCATCCGTGAAAGGGATGTGTCCTAGGCCTCTAGACGATGGGGACCTTCAGCGAAAACCTGGTGGAGCCAGGCGGGATCGAACCGCCGACCTCTTGCATGCCATGCAAGCGCTCTCCCAGCTGAGCTATGGCCCCACGTCAGAGGACGCGGACGTTAACTGAAGGGTCTCAATAGGTCAAGGAAATGAACAGTTTATCGTCTGATACGCTCATGAATCGATCATCATCCGCAGCACCCGTCGGACCTGTCGCCAATCACATCGATTTTGCCTCGGTCGACGTTGAATTGCAGCCCGCTCCCATCCGTCCGGCGTGGATCCTCGAGGGGAATCCGGTCGCGCGCAACAAGTTCCTGTTCGTGACCGAGGACCGTCAGTTGCGCACGCTCGTGTGGGACTGCACAGCCGGACGCTTCAACTGGTTTTATGACGAGGATGAGACGGTCTACATCATGCAAGGCTCGGTGACGATCAGGCGCGGTGACGGTACCGTCGTCACGCTCCAGCCCGGCGACCTGGCGTTTTTCCACCAGGGATCGAGCGCCGAATGGACCGTCGATCGCTATGTGCGCAAGCTCGCTTACCTGCGCGCCGTGCCCTCGCGCGATGTGAATTTTGCCTGGCGGGTCTCGCGCGCCCTCCGGCGCCGCTTCGGCAGGGCTCCGCGGGAGTCGGCGATGTTCGGCGGCTGAAAGGCTTGCATTGCAGTGCGGCGGGTCGGCGGCCGATAATCGGCGCTCGTGCCCGTCGAATTATCCCCCGCACTGACCGATCTCTTTCCGCCCGGCGCGGTCGCGGCAGTCCTGCTCGAGCCCGGAGACCCCGCCACACTTCGCCCCGAGGAGCTCGCGTGCATGGCGCGCGCGGTGCCGAAGCGGATGCGCGAGTTCGCTGCGGGCCGGCAGTGCGCGCATCGCCTCCTCGCCGAGCTGGGTGCGGTGGATGCGCCTTTGCTCGTGGGACGGAACCGCGAGCCCCTGTGGCCGCCCGATATCGTCGGCAGCATCACGCATACCGAAGGAATGTGTGCGGCCGTCGCCGCCCGGCGCACGCATCTCGGCGCGCTCGGCATCGATGCCGAAACGGCGGATGCGGTGAAGGAGGAGCTGTTCGCGCCCATCTGCACCGACGAGGAGCTCGAGTGGCTGCGCGCCTGCGCCGGCCCGCGTCGCGCGCTCATGGCGGCCTTGATCTTTTCCGCGAAGGAAGCCTTCCACAAGGGCCAGTTCTCGATGACCGGAGAGTGGCTCGGCTTTGAGGACGTGGCCGTGGAGCTCGATGTGCTCGGGTCGGCGCACGGCGAATTTGTGATCCGGCCCCAGCGCGCGCTCGCCCTGAGCGAGCATCAGCCCCCGCCCTGGAGCGGCCGGTTCCTCTTCGATGATCGCTACGTGGTGACCGGGGTGGGCCTTTCACCGGCCCGCGCCGGCACGGCTCAGTAGGCCTTACGGCTCACTGGGCTGCGGTTCAGTAGGCCTTGTCGTCGCGGAATATTCGCACGACGGTGAGCAGGATGATCTTGATGTCGAGCATCGGCGTCCAGTGCCGCAGATAGTCGAGATCGTAGTTGACGCGCGCCTCCATCTCCTCGAGCTGCGCTGTCTCGCCGCGAAATCCGTTCACTTGCGCGAGGCCGGTAATACCCGGCAGCACCTTGTGGCGCACCATGTAGCCCTTGATGAGCTTGCGGTACTCCTCGTTGTGGGCGATGGCGTGCGGGCGGGGCCCGACCAGGCTCATGCGCCCCTGCAGGACGTTGATGAGCTGCGGCAGCTCATCGAGCGAGGTGCGGCGCAGGAGCGCGCCGATGCGTGTGATGCGATCATCGCCGCGCGATGCCTGGCGGATGCGCGGTCCATCCTCCGTCACGCGCATGGTTCTGAACTTATAGATCGCGATTTCCTGTCCATCGAGTCCGTAGCGCCGCTGCTTGAAGATGATCGGCCCGGGCGAGGAGACCTTGACGAGAATCGCGATCAGCGCGAGCAAGGGCAGGAGCAGCAGCAGGATGATGAGCGAGAGCGAGATGTCGGTGATGCGCTTGGCGACGCCGCGATAGCCATAGAAGGGGGTCTCGCACATGGCCACCACCGGGATCCCGAAGATCTCGCCGGAGCGCGCCTGAATGAGGTCGAAGACGAAGATGTCTGGCACGTAGTAGATCGAGGCGGTGGTATCGCGCAGATCATCGAGCAGGTTCATCACGCGCTTGACGTGACGGATCGGCAGCGCGATGAAGATCACGTCCGTGCGATGCTGCTTCACGTACTCCCCGAGCGCGCTCAGCGGCCCGAGCAGCACCCCGTCGGGTTCCATCGCCAGACGCTCGGGGCTGCGATCATCGAAGAATCCCTTCACCTCGAGGCGCATGCTCTGGTTCTTCTGCATGCGCCGCGCGAGCTCGAGACTCGAGTGGTTGTAGCCCGCGATGATGGCGCTGCGCATGTCGAACGCGCGGATGAGGAAACGACGCATCAGCTCGTGCATCAGCAGCGTCGTCACGATCAGCGCGAGGGGCGTGAGAGCGGCCCAGGTCAGAAAGATGCGCCGCGGGTAGGCCTGCAAGGGCGATTTGGTGATGTAGCCGATCGCGAGCAGCACGCCGAGAACGAGAAACCAGCGGAAGATCACGTCCACCACCGCCGACATGCGTGGCGAGGTGAGCTGCTCGTTGAGCTCGCGCGGCATCTGCACGAGCGCGAGACAGACGACGCCGACGATCACGATCGCCTCCGAGGAGGGATCGAACCGGCTGCCGAACAGCACGATCGTCGCGTACATCGAGGCAATCGCGACGATCGCAGGTGTGATCGCCTGCGCGGCCGTCATCAGGACGATCAGGAAAGTCTGCTTGAAAAGGACGGGTTGCGTCATCTAGCGCGGATCGGGCTCATGCGATGGTATTCTACTGTCGCATGATGCACGTACCATTACTCGATCTTAAGGCACAGTTTGCGCAAATCCGTGGAGAGGTCATGCCTCTCATCGAGCGCGTTTGCGCAACTCAACAATTCATTCTCGGCGAGAACGTGCGCGCGCTGGAAGCCGAGCTTGCGCGTTACTTGTCGTCGGCGGAGTCGATCGGCGTGTCCTCCGGCACCGATGCGCTGTTGCTCGCGCTCATGGGGCTCGAGATCGGGCCCGGAGACGCGGTGATCACTTCGGCGTTCTCGTTCTTCGCGACCGCCGGCACGATCGCGCGTGCGGGTGCGCGGCCCGTGTTCTGCGACATCGAGGCCGACACGTTCAATCTTTCTCCTGTTGCGGTGCAGAGCTTCATCGAGCGCGAATGCTCGACGGTCGACGGGCAGCTCGTGCATCGGGCGAGCGGTGCGCGCGTGCGCGCGCTCATGCCCGTGCATCTGTACGGGCAGGCGGCCGACATGCAGGCCCTCATGGCGATCGCACGCGCGCACGGCCTCAAGGTGATCGAGGACGCGGCGCAGGCCATCGGCACGGAGGACGCCCGCGGCGAGCGCGTCGGCTCGCTCGGCGATGTGGGCTGCTTCTCGTTCTTTCCCAGCAAGAATCTCGGCGCCTTCGGCGATGCGGGACTTTGCACTGCAAACGATGCCGACCTCGCCGAGCGGTTGCGGGTGTTGCGCGTTCATGGCGGCAAGCCGAAATATTTTCACTCGCTGATCGGCGGAAATTTCCGCATCGATGAGCTGCAGGCGGTGGTGCTTCGGGTCAAGCTCAAGTACCTCGATGGGTGGAGCGAGGCTCGACAGCGCAATGCGGCTTTTTATGACGCAGCAATTTCGCAGGCGGCTTTGGGAGATCGTCTCATCATACCCCCAGTGCGCCCGGGCCGGCACATTTTCAATCAGTACGTCGTGCGGGCGCGCGACCGTGATGCGCTCAGAGCCCATCTGAGCGAGTGCGGCGTGGGAACCGAGATTTACTATCCGGTGCCGCTGCATCTGCAGCGCTGTTTTACATATTTGGGGTATCGCAGCGGCGATCTGCCGCAGAGCGAGCGCGCCGCCGCCGAGACGCTGGCGCTGCCGATCTACCCCGAGCTCACGCACGCGCAGCTCGAGCACGTGGTCGCAAGCACGGTGGGCTTTTACGCGCGCTGAGCGGTTTGGGCTCGAGCGGACTGCTCGAAGCAAACCGCGCCTTCCTGCGCGAGTCAGCTCTTCTTGAAATCCTCGGGCGTCAGCTGGTGGCGCGAGAGCAGCTTGTAGAAGTCGGTGCGATTGCGCTTGGCGAGTCGTGCCGCCTGGCTGACGTTACCCGCCGTGATCTGCAGGATCTGCGAGAGGTAGTTGCGGGTGAATTCATCGCGTGCCTCGTCGAAGGAGGGCAGGCGGGTCGGATTGCCGCCGAGCGATTGCTGGACGAGCTCCGCCGTGATGATGGCGCCGTGCGCGAGCGCGACGTTCTGACGCACGACGTTGTAGAGCTGGCGGACGTTGCCCGGCCACTCGGCGGTCGCGAGGAGCTCGACCGCCTCGGGTGCATAGATCCTGCGCTGACCGCTCTCCTTGGCGATCTGCTCGAGAAAGTGTGCGACCAGCAGCGGGATGTCCTCGCGCCGCCGGCCGAGCGCCGGCACCTCGATGTGCACCACGTTCAATCGATAATAGAGATCCTCGCGAAACTGACCCTGCACCATGAGCTGATGCAATTCGCGGTGAGTTGCGGAGATCACCCGCACGTTGACCGGCACCGGCTCGCCGCCGAGCGGATGCACCTGATTGTCCTGCAGCACCCGCAGCAGCCGCACCTGCAGCGCCATCGGCAGATCGCCCACCTCATCGAGGAGCACGGTGCCGCCGTCGGCGTTCTCGAACGCGGACTTCTGCGCGCGCGTCGCGCCGGGGAACGCGCCCTTCTCGTGGCCGAAGAGCTCGGACTCGAGCAGGCTCTCCGCCATCGCGCTGCAGTTCACGCACACGAAGGGACGGTTGCGTCGCGGACTGGCATCGTGGATCGCACGCGCGAGCAGCTCCTTGCCCGTGCCCCGCTCGCCGGTGAGCAGTACGCGCGCGTCGGTGCCGGCCACCATGTTCGCCTGCGCGAGCTTGTCCTCCATGAGTTGATTGCGGGTGACGATGCCGGCGCGCCAGTCCTCATCGACGTGCGCGAAGCCCGAGACCTTCAGGGCCTTCTGCACGTGATCGAGCAGCTCCTGCTTGTCGACCGGCTTGGTGAGAAATCCGAAGGCGCCGCTTTGGGTCGCGTGCACGGCATCGGGGATCGTTCCGTGCGCGGTGAGGATGATGACGCGCAGTCCCGGCCAGCGACTCTGCAGTTCCTTGAGCAATCCGATGCCGTCCATCTGATCCATGCGCAGGTCCGTGATCACCAGGTCGGGCCGGAAGCGGGTGCAGGCGGCGAGCGCGGCCGCCGCGCTCTCCACGGCCTCGACTTCGTAGTTCTCCGCCCGCAGCCGGATCGTCAGCAGGCGCAGCAGCCCCGGATCGTCGTCGACGACGAGGATGCGCGCCTTGCGCTTCAGCGGTGTCGCGGTATCGCGTGAGCCCGGCAAGCCGAACGAGAGAGGGGTGGTGGCAGCGTTGGAATAGGCGTTCAAGGCGGATCTCCGGTGATGGCCTTCAGGGCGTCGGGGGCGGGGCGGGTTGCGTCGCCGGCGCGTTCGGGCTCGGGGATGCCGTCGCACCCCGATCGTTGATGGATCGCTCGATGTGCGTCACCGCCTCGAGCTTGGCGTGCGCCTCATCGAGCGCCTTGCGCAGACGCGCATTCTCATCCTGCTCGGCAGATAGTCGTGTCTTCACGGACTGCAAGGCCTTGTCGCGCTGATCGTGTGCGGCATCGTCGCGGAGCCGCCGATTTTCGGCCTGCAGCACGAGTCGCTGGTCGACGTCCTGCAACTCGACGAGCGCGAGCGCCCGCTCTGCCGGCAGCAGAGTCTCGGGCCTTGCGAGCAGTTCGGACAACTGTCGCTGCGCGGCGACTGGATCGGAGCCGCTGTGCCCGGGAGTCGCCAGGGCGAGCGCGTACCTCAATCGATTGCTGGTGGTGGGGGAGACGGTGGCGGCATCCTTGGCGGATTGAAACAGCTCCGCCTGGCGTGCCGGGTCACCCTGCGGCAGCGCATTCATCATCTCGAGCAGCGGCGTGATCGGGCTTGAGTCGCCGGCCGGCCGCTCGGTCGAGAGGTCGGGCGCGTTGCGCTGATTCGTGAGGGAGGTGCCGAACGAGCCGCAACCCCCCAGGACCCCCGACGCGACGATCGTTGCTGCAAAGCGCAAACGGCTAGGCTGCATGGGCCTTTTCGCGCGCCGTCGATACGCTTTGGCGGAGCGGGATACGCACGCGAAAGTGCGCGCCGCCGGTCGGCGCCTGGTGTATCTCGATGCTGCCACCGTGTGCATTCACGAATTCCGTCACCACCGACAACCCGATACCCGTGCCCTTCACGTGGCCTCCCTGGGGGGTCTTGCCCTGGTAGAAGGCCTCGAAGATGCGACCCCGCTCCTCCTCGGGAATTCCAGGGCCCGAATCCATGACATCTAACACCAATTGGTCCCGCTCGCCTCGGGCATGAATCGAGATCGTGCCCCCCCGAGGTGTGAACTTGATCGCATTCGAGAGCAAATTATCGAGAATCAGCCGCAGTTTGCCGCGGTCGGCGAGCGGCGTGAGGTCCTCGACCTGCACGTCGAGCCTCACTCGCTGCGCGACCAGCGTGAGCTGCTGGTTCTCGAGGACGGACTTGATCAGCGGACGCAGCTTGAACTCCGAGACCTCGAGACCGACGCTCTTCGCCTGCCAGGCGCTGAAGGAAAGCAGGTTCTCGATGAGCCGCTGCAGCTTCATGCCGTTCTCGCGCAGAATCGCGGTGACCTCCCGCTGAGCGCTCTGCAGCTCGCCGACGGCACCGTCCATCAACAGCTCCGTCCCCTCGCGGATGTTCGCGAGCGGCGTCTTCAGCTCATGCGACATGTGGCGCAGGAAGCGGTTCTTCTCGAGGGCGAGATCGAGCAGCCGCACGCGCAGCCACTCGAGCTGCGCCGCGAGTCGCTCGAGATCGGCGGGACCGTGAATCGCGATCGGCCGCGAGAACGTGCCGCGGCCGAGCTCGCTGATGGCGCGGTCGATCGCGCGGATCGGGCGGCCGAACAGATACGTGAACACGCCGACCACGGCAAGCGTCATCGGCACGAGCAAGAGCGATTGCCACAGCAGGTTCTGCTGCGCGAGCTGCGCCGCGAGCTGGAGCGAGGTGATCTCGCGTTCAATGTCCATGCTCACCCGGTTGGAGATGCGGGCGGCGAGCTCGGACATCTGACCATAGGAGTTGATGAGCTCGGCGAAGCGCGGCGAGCTCGGCGGCGCACTTTTCAGGAGCTGCAGGGCGTGCTCGTCGCGCGCCTTCAGATCGCGCGCATCGTCACGCGATTTTGCGTCGAGCGGCAGCGTCAGCAGCTCCTCGATCGTCGCCTGCAGGCGCTCGTGGTTGCGCGTATAGGTCTCGATGAGATCGGCGCTCGGGATGATCTGATAGAGGCGCGCGGCGCGCTCCAGGCCGGCGATTTCCTCGAACATGCGCTGGTTGTTGCGGCTGCCCTGCATGCCGTGCAGCACGAGCTGCTCGCTGCGATTGGAGAGCTTGCTCATCTGCACGGCCGCATTGACGATCGCAAAAAGCAGCGGCGCGGCCACCATGGTGAAGCCGATCAACATGAGGCCGCTCAGGGACTTGGGACGGGGCAGACGCATGGCGGCATTCTAGCAGCAGCCCTTTCGCGGGGCGCGGCGGTGTCGCGGCGGTAGAATCGTTCCATGAACTCCGTCGCACCCTTCTACGCGCTCTCGCCCGAGACCGTGCTCGATGCGCTCGAGGCGGTCGGCTATCGCTGCGACGGGCGCATTCTGGCGCTCAACAGCTACGAGAATCGCGTCTATCAGATCGGTCTCGAGGAGCGCGATCCGGTGGTCGCGAAGTTCTATCGACCGAATCGCTGGGGCGATGCAGCGATCGGCGAGGAGCACGGGTTCGCCTTGGAGCTTGCCGCACAGGAGATCCCCGTGGTCGCGCCGCTCGCGGTCGAGGGCGTGACGCTGCACGTGCACCAGGGATTTCGCTACGCGGTTTTTCCCAGGCGGGGCGGACACTGGCCCGAGCTCGGCACGGCCGAGGAGCGCGAGTGGGTCGGGCGCTTTCTCGGCCGCATTCATGCGGTCGGGCGGGTGCGGCCGTTCCTCGAGCGCACCCGGCTGTCGGTCGAGACGCTCGGCGTCGAATCGCGGCAGTTCGTGCTCGAGAGCGATTTCCTGCCGAGCTACCTGGCGCAGAAGTACGCCGACGTCACCGCGGAGCTGATCGGCGAGATCGAGGCGCGGATCGGGGATTGGGGCTGGGTGCGCCGCGGGCGCATTCTCGGTGACTGTCATCGCGGCAACATTCTCTGGACCGATGCAGGTCCGCATTTCGTCGATCTGGATGACTGTCTGACCGGGCCCGCGGTGCAGGATCTGTGGATGCTGCTCGCCGGCGATGGGCGCGAGATGGGCCTGCAGCTGCGCGATCTGCTCAAAGGCTACGAGCAGTTTGCTTCCTTCGATCGCGCCGAGATCCTGCTCATCGAGCCGCTGCGGGCGCTGCGCATGATCCATTACGCCGCCTGGCTCGCCCGTCGCTGGGATGATCCGGCATTTCCCCGCGCCTTTCCCTGGTTCGCCGGCGCGCGCTACTGGGAGGAGCACCAGCGCGCCCTGGAGGAGCAGCTCGAGAGCGTGCGCAACCCGCCCCTCGAGATGTGATCGCGACCGTTGTCGCCGCCCTCGACATTGGGGATCATGGCGCGATGAGACTCCTGAATGTGGCCCTCCTCGGCACCGTGCTTGCGCTGGGGGCCTGTCACCGCAATCCCGCCCCCGGCCCGAAGCCGCAGGCGGCTCCGAAGCCGCATGCGCCCCAGAGCACGGATCGCAAGTCGCCGTCCGCGCAGACCCGCGACATGGTGGAGGCCCCGAGCCAGGGCAAATCGCAGGCTCCGGTCACGCTCAAGTTCGACCTCGAGAGCCGGCCGATCGTCGGCCAGCCGGTCCTGCTCGCGCTCGCCCTGCTGCCGCAGGTGTCGGCCGGGCCGCTGAGCGTCAAGGTGAGCGCGACCCCGGGCATCGAGCTCGCGGCGGGCGATCAGCAATTCGAGCTGCCCACGGTCGATCCCGATCAGGTCTATCGACACGAGATCAGCCTGACGCCGAGCGAGGAGGGCGTGCAGCTCGTCAATCTCAGCGTGAGCATCAAGCACGATGAGGCGACCGACACGCGCTCCTTCGCCATCCCCATCATCGTCGGTGCAGGCGCCGGCCCGGTCCAGGCCCCATCCTCCGATGAGGGCGCCCATCCGGCCGCCGAGGGGCCCCGGACGGGCGTTTCTCCGAAGTCCCCGCAAGCGGTGCGTTGAATCGGCCGGCAATCGCCCCCAAGAGGGGGTATGATCGCCCGTTTTGTCGAGAGCCCGCACCCCGTGACGCAGCCACTTCGCAACATCGCCATCATCGCTCACGTCGATCACGGCAAGACGACGCTGGTCGATCAGCTCCTGCGTCAGTCGGGCACGCTCGATGCGCGCAAGGATCTCGAGGAGCGGGTCATGGACTCGAATGCGCTCGAGCGCGAGCGGGGCATCACCATCCTCGCCAAGAATACGGCGATCACCTGGGGCGAGTATCGCGTCAACATCGTCGATACGCCGGGCCACGCGGACTTCGGCGGCGAGGTCGAGCGTGTGCTGGCGATGGTCGATTCGGTGCTGCTGCTCGTCGACGCGGTCGACGGCCCGATGCCGCAGACCCGCTTCGTGACGCAGAAGGCTTTTCAGCATGGGCTGAGGCCGCTCGTGGTGATCAACAAGATCGACCGCGAGGAGGCGCGCCCGGGCTGGGTCCTCGATCAAACCTTCGACCTCTTCGACCGGCTGGGGGCCACCGATGCGCAGCTCGACTTCCCGGTGATCTACGCCTCGGCGCTGCGCGGCTTTGCGAGCACCGATCCGAGCGTGCGCAGCGGCGATATGCAGCCGCTGTTCGAGACCATCGTCAGCCACTGCCCGCCGCCCGACGTCGATGCGGCGGGCCCGCTGCAGCTGCAGGTCGCGCTGCTCGACTACTCGAGCTACGTGGGAGCGATCGGCATCGGTCGCATCAAGCGCGGCACGCTGCGACGGGGGATGCCGGTGACCGTGGTCGCCCGCGACGGCACCCAGCGCAGCGAGCGCATCAGCCAGGTGCTCGGCTTTCACGGACTGACCCGCGTCGAGGTCGAATCGGCGAGCGCCGGGGACATCGTCGCATTCGCCGGCATCGCGCAGCCGAAGGTCTCCGACACGCTGTGCGATCCTCTCACTGTCGAGGCACTGCCGAATCTCACGGTCGATGAGCCGACGATCAGCATGACCTTCGAGGTCAACACCTCGCCGTTCTTAGGTCGCGAGGGCAAGTTCGTCACCAGCCGGCAGATCCGCGAGCGCCTCGAGCGCGAGGCCATCCACAACGTCGCGCTGCGGGTCGAGCCGACCGCCGATCCGGACAAGTTCGTGGTCTATGGCCGCGGCGAGCTGCACCTCGGGGTGCTGCTCGAGAACATGCGCCGCGAGGGCTACGAGATGGCGGTCTCGCGCCCCAAGGTGGTGATCAAGCAGGTGGAAGGCGTCGCGCACGAGCCCTATGAGCAGGTCACGGTCGACGTCGACAGCGACGCACAGGGCGATGTCATGTCGGCGCTCGGCGGCCGCGGCGCCGAGCTCAAGGACATGCAGGCCGACGGCCGCGGCCGCGTGCGCCTCGATTACCTCATCCCCTCGCGCGGCCTGATCGGCTTTCAGACCGAATTTCGCACCCTGACGCGCGGCACCGGCCTCATGTACCACGTGTTCGATCACTACGGTCCGGTGGTGCAGCGTCCGCTCGGGCAGCGTCCGCAGGGCGTGCTGGTGTCGAACGGGCAGGGGGTCGCGCTCGCCTATTCGCTCTTCAGCCTGCAGGAGCGCGGGCGGCTGTGCATCGGCCCGGGCGATGAGGTCTACGAGGGCATGATCATCGGCATCAACAACCGCGACAACGATCTCGTCGTGAATCCCCTCAAGGGCAAGAAGCTCACCAACATGCGCGCCGCGGGCAAGGATGAGAACGTGGTCCTCACCCCGCCCATCCGCTTCAGTCTCGAGCAGGCGATGGAGTTCATCGACGATGATGAGCTCGTCGAGGTCACCCCCACCTCGGTCCGGTTGCGCAAGCGCAACCTCAAGGAGAACGAGCGGCGGCGCTCGGAGCGTGAGACGGTCGAGCAGGGAAGCTGATTATTTAACCGATTATGGGTAAAACGAGAAGCGCGTCACGCTCGAGTTGAGGGATCTCCCTAATCATCTTCCCTTGCGGGAGGTGCGTGGGGCGCCAGGATGGTTCGAGTTCGGGAGCTTAGGGACGTGTCACGCGACCTTGCGGCCGCCGTTCGCGATGAGTCACCTTCGGCCGGCGAGGGTTTCAACAAGCTGCTCGAGCAGCAGCTCGCGGACGCCCGCGACGAGCGCGGTGCACTCGACCTCGAGTCGCTGCTCCGGCGGGTAAGCGCGCACTACGATCGGGTCGATGCCGAGCGGCGCGGCGTCGTGCGCTCGATGCAGCTCATGTCGGATGAGGCCCAGGCGCTCACCCGCGAGATCCGCGAGCAGTCCGCCTCGACCCTGCAGGCGATTCTCGATCACGTCAAGGACGCCATCGTCACGGTGGATGCCGAAGGGCACATCGAGACCTTCAATCCGACGGGCGAGCGCATCTTCGGCTACACGCTCCCGGAGGTCCTCGGGCGCACCCTCGATTTCCTGCTGCCGGATCTCGCCCGCACACCGATCGAATTCCTCGAGCGCTTCGCCGCCAAGATCGACGACACGCACGTCGACCTCGCGGCCCACCGCGCCTGGGGGCTCACCCGCGAGGGCGCCCGCGTCGCGGTCGAGCTCGCGGTGAGCAAGGCCCGGCTCGAGGGCAGCGAAGGCTACATCGTGTGCATCCGCGACGTCACCGAGCGGCATCTGTCGGAGCAATCGGTGCGCGACAGCGAGGCGCGCTACCGCACCCTGGTCGAGCACGCGCCGGAGGTCATCGTCGTCTTCGACGTCGACCGCGGCACCTTCGTCGATGTGAACGAGAACGCGTGCCGGTTCTTCAAGATGGATCGCGCGACGCTCCTCGCCTGCGGCCCGGACAAGATCAGCCCGCCTCGTCAATCGGACGGCAGCCCCTCCTTCGGCGTTCCCCGCGGCTACATCGAGGGGGCGCTGGCGGGCGAGGCGCCGGTGTTCGAGTGGGTTCACTGCGATGCCCTGGGGAACACGCTGCCCTGCGAGGTGCGCTTCGTGCGCCTGCCGAGCTCGAGCCGGCGGCTCATCCGGGCGAGCATCACGGACATCGCCGAGCGCAAGCGCAGCGAGGCCATCGCCGCCGGCGAGCGGCGCGTGTTCGAGAAGATCGCGGCCAACGCCCCACTCGGCTCGGTGCTCGAGGCGATCTGCGAGGTGATGGAGCGCGTGATCACCGGCTGCTCGTGCGCCATTAATCTGCTCGATGCCGAGCGGCAGATGCTGAGCTGCAGCGTCGCACCGACGCTGCCCCGCGCCTTCGTCGCCGCGATGGACGATACCCCTGTCGGCATTCGCTACGGCTCCTGCGCGGCGGCGGTGTACCTGTCGCGTCAGGTGACGGTCGCCGACATCGAGTCCGATGCGCTGTGGGAGTTTCGGCGCGAAGTGGCGCGCCACGCCGGCCTGCGCGCGGCCTGGTCGGCGCCGATTCTCGCCGAGGGCACGATTACGGGGACCTTCGCCGTCTTCCACGGCAAGGCGGGGCTGCCCTCGCCGCGCGATCACGAGCTCATGTCGCGCATGACCCAGATTGCGGGCATCGCGATCGAGCGGCGCCACGCCGAGGATGCGCTGCGCGCGAGCGAGGCGAAGTTCCGCGGCCTGTTCGAGAGCGTGATGGAGGGGGTCTACCGGACCACGCGCGAAGGGCGCATCCAGCTCGTGAACCCGGCGTTCGTGCAGATGCTGGGATACGAGAGCGCCGCGGAGATCTACGCGATTTCCGCCGCCTCGCTCTACTGGTATCCGAGCGAGCGCGACAGTTTCGTGCGCCGCATGGAGAGCGACGGCGAGATTCGCAACGTCGAGTGCGTCTTGCGCCGCAAGGACGGCAGCATGCTCGTGGTCGTCGACAACTGCCGCAGCGTGCGCGACAAGGAGGGCAATCTCATCGGTTACGAGGGCAGCATCGCCGACATCACCGAGCGCAAGCGGGCGGAGACCGCGGTGTTCCAGGCGAAGGAGCGGGCGCAGGTCACCCTGCAGTCGATCGGCGATGCGGTCATCACCACCGACTCCGAGGGTCGGATCGATTACATGAATCCGGTCGCGGAGAGCCTCACGGGCTGGGAGAATCGCGACGCGCAAGGCCGCTCGATCGGCGACATCCTCACGGTGATCGACGAGAGCACCCGTGAGGCGAGCGAGAGTCCGATCATGCGCTGCTTGCGCGAGGGCCAGGTCCTGGGGCTTGCCGAGCACACCGTGCTCGTCAATCGCCGCGCGCAGGACATCGCCATCCAGGACTCGGCCGCGCCGATCCGCGACCGGGCCGGCAACCTCATCGGCGCGGTGATGGTGTTCCGCGATGCGAGCAAGGAGCGCCGGCTGCATCGGGTGCTGCATTATCAGGCAAGCCACGATGCGCTCACCGGGCTCATCAACCGGCGTGAGTTCGAGAACCGCCTCACCGCCGCCGTCGAGAGCGTGCGCCAGGACCCCACCAGCCGCCACGCGCTGCTCTATCTCGACCTCGATCAGTTCAAGCTGGTGAACGACACCTGCGGTCACCCGGCCGGGGACCAGCTGCTCAAGCAGATCACCGGCGTGCTGCAATCCCGGGTGCGCAGCGGCGACACCCTGGCGCGGCTCGGCGGCGATGAGTTCGGGATTCTTCTGCAGAGCTGTCCGCTCGACCAGGCGGAGCGCATTGCCGAAGCGCTGCGCCAGGCGATTCGCGACTACCGCTTCATCTGGCAGGACGGCGCGCTCACGGTGGGCGTGAGCGTCGGCCTCGTCGAGATCACGAGCGAGACGCCGACCGTCGCGAGCGTGATGAGCGCAGCCGACGTCGCCTGCTATGCCGCCAAGGACCAGGGGCGCAATCGCGTGCAGCTCTACAAGCCCGACGAGGTTCCGGAGCGGCACCGCGAGATGCACTGGGTGTCGAAGCTCGCGCGCGCGAGCGAGGAAGGGCGCTTCGAGCTGCACTTTCAGCCGATCGTGCCGATCGGCGTTGCGGCGCAGGAGCGCGAGCATTTCGAGCTCATGCTGAGGCTGCGCGACGAATCGGGCGCACTCGTGGCGCCCGCCGAGTTCATTCCCGCGGCCGAGCGCTACAACGCGATGCCGGCGATCGATCGCTGGGTGGTGAGGCAGGCCCTCGAGCGGGTCGTGCACCGGCCCGCCTCGGGCCTGCGCCCCTACACGGTCTCCGTCAATCTCTCGGGCACCTCGCTCAACGATGAGCGCTTTCTCGAGTTCCTGCTGAGCGCGCTCGCCGCCCAGGAGCTCGCGCCGGGCGCGCTGTGCTTCGACATCGCCGAGACGGCGGCCGTCGCGAATCTCGGCAACGTCGTCTACTTCATGAAGGAGTTGAAGAGTCGCGGCTGCCACTTCGCGCTCGATGATTTCGGCAGCGGCCTCTCCTCCTTCATGTACTTGAGGACCCTGCCGGTCGATTACCTGAAGATCGACGGGCAGTTCATCGAGAGGGTGACGAGCGACCCGATCGATCGCAGCATGGTGGAGGTCATCAGCCAGGTCGGACGGGCGATGGGCATTCAGACGATCGCCGAGCGCGTGGAATCGCCGGAGGTGCTGGCCGAGCTCGGCCGGCTCGGCATCGGTTACGCGCAAGGCTTTCACATTGCGCGCCCGCGCTCGATGCGCGAGTTTCCCTACCTGCGGAGCCTGTCCTCACGCTAGCGCCTGTCAACGCGATCCATCATCGCCGGCCCTAGCTCTGCGCGTCCGCCTCGGGAGCGCTCTCGATCGCCCGCGCATCGGCGAGCGCTGCGAACGCGAGTGCGCCGAGCGCGCTCACGATGGCCGAGAGCACGAAGGCGGCCGAGTAGGTTCCCGTCACGTCGAGGAGCCATCCGGTGAGGGCGACACCGACGATTCCGGGGATCGTCGCAAAGCTGTTGCCGAACCCCCAGAGAACGGCGCAGCCGCGGGGCGCGATGTCGAGATAGATCGCCATGTAGCCCGCCGAGGCGCAGGCGAGTGCCGCAGTGGCGGCGCACAGCAGCAGCAGGGCCGGCAGGGGTGAATGCGCGCCCTTCAGCGCCAGCAGAAAACCCGCGGAGAGGAGCAGAGCGCCGCATTGCATGAGCTTGCGCGTGGTGGTTGCGCTCACGCCGCGCTCGATCATCCGGTCGGCCACCACGCCCGACCAGTTGCCGAACGCGAACATGCTGAGCCACGGCGCGGCCGCGAACAGGCCGGAGCTCGCGATGCTCAGGTGCTGCACCTCGCGAAAGTAGCTCGGCATCCACGAGAGCAGCATGTACAGATTCCAGGTGAAGGCCACGTGTCCGGCGACGATGCCCAGCATCGGCGCGCGAAACAGCAGCCGGCGCAAGGGCAGGCGTGATACCGCGGAGGGCGGTCGAGCCGTGAGCAGCGCGCGCTCCGCGGCCTCGAGCCGTGGATCGGTGAGCGGATCGTTTCGCACCTCACGCACCCACGGGATGAGCCACAGCAATCCCAACACGCCGAACACGTAGAAAGGCAGGGCCCAGCCTTGATGCTGCACGAGCCAGCCGCTGCCGATGAGTCCGATGAGCGTGCCGGCGGGCGTGCCGCTGAGAATGAGCGCTGCGGCCCGCCCGCGCTCGGTCGGCGGCACCCAGCGACCGAAGAGCTCGTAGGTCGCCGGATAGATTCCCGCCTCGCCCATGCCGAGGGCGATGCGGGTGGCGATGAGCGCCGCGATCGATGATCCCGCGGCCGCGGGCGTCAGCAGAGTGAACAGGGACCAGGCAAGCACGGAGCAGGTGGCCACGCGCTGGCCGCCGAAGCGTGCGGCCAGCAGGCTCGCCGGGAACATGAAGCACAGGTAGCCGACGAAGAAGGCGGCGAGAATGAAGCCCTTCTGCGTCTGCGACCAGGCGAAGTGCTCCTGCATCGCCACCGCGGCGACCGAGATGTTCACCCGGTCGGTGTAGGCGATGATGATACCGATGAACGCGAGCGCCACCAGCACGCGCCGTCGCGGCCACCGCGCGATCATGCCGCTCGTCCCCGTGGACGGCGCTCAGGGCTCCCCGGTGCCAATCTCGGCCCGCCGCTCAGTCACGTACGCATCGAGTGCCTCGCGCACGCTCGGTTCGAGCGCCGGCTCCTCGTATTCGGCGAGGGCCTGCTGCCAGAGCGCGGTCGCGCGCTGCGTTGCATCCCGGGCGCCCGCGATCTGCCAGCTCTCGTAGTTCTGCCAGTTGGAGATCAGCGGCCGATAGAACGCATGCTCGTAGCGCTCGAGCGTATGCGGCTCGCCGAAGAAGTGCGCACCCGGCGCGACGCCGCTCACGGCCTCGAAACCGAGCTCCTGCTCATCGACCCGGATCGGTTTCAGGAACTCGATCATCATCTGCAGCATCTCGACGTCGAGCACGAGCTTCTCGAACGAGGCGGTGAGACCGCCCTCCTGCCAGCCCGCCGCGTGGTAGATGAGATTGCCGTGTCCGAGGATGGCGCCCCAGAGCGACATCTGGGTTTCATAGGCGCCCTGCGCATCGGCCGCGTTCGAGGCACTCGCATTCGAGGTCCGATAGGGCAGCCCGTAGCGCCGCGCAAGCTGCCCGCTCGCGACGTTGGCCTTGGCGTTCTCGGGCGTGCCGAATGCCGGCGCGCCCGAGCGCATGTCGACGTTCGAGGTGAAGGCGCCGTACATCACCGGCGTGCCCGGACGCACCAGCTGGGCGAGCACGATTCCAAAGAGCGCCTCCGCGTTCTGCTGCGCGAGCGCTGCGGCGAGCGAGACGGGCGCCATCGCGCCCATCAGAGTGAACGGGGTGATGACGACGGCCTGGCCGTGCTCGGCCATCGTCAGCAGGCCCTCGAGCATCGACTCGTCGAAGCGCCGCGGACTGTTGACCGAGATGATCGTGATCACCGATGGGCTCGCCGCGAGGGCCTCGAGCGTGAGACCGCGCGCAAGGGCGACCATGCGGATCGCATCGAGCGCGCGGCCTGATCCGATCGCCGAGCAATGGAACACCCGGTCCGAGTACAGCAGATTGGCGCGATATGTATCGAGGTGGCGCGAGTGGGCCGGCAGCTCGATGGGGGCGCAGACCTGATTGCCGAGCAGGTGAATCGCATTGAAGAATTGCGCGAGACGCACGAAGTCGCAGTAATCCGGGTAATTTCCCGCGCGTCGTCCGCGCACGCAGTCGTGCACGTTCGGCGGCCCCGCCACCAGACCGAAGTTGATGTGATTATCCCCGAGCGTCACGGCGCGCTCGGGATTGCGCGGCGTCAGCACGAAGCGCGCGGGCGCCGAGCGCAGCGCCGTCTCGACGAGCGCTCGATCGAGACGCACCTGTCCGCTCGCCTCATCGATCGAGGCGCCTGCGGCCTTGAGGATCCGCAGCGCCCGCGCCGAGAGCACCTGCATGCCGAGCTCCTCGAGGATGCGGAGCGAGGTGAGATGGATCGCCTCGATCTGATCGGCCGACAGCACCTCGAGGGGCGCGTAAGGATTCCTGAGCACGCACCAGGGAAGTTGTGCGATGCGCCCGGCGCCGGTCCGACGCGCCCGTCCGCCGGCGCGCCGCATGTGGCTAGCCGACATGCCCGCTCGATCGCTCTTTGCTCATCGAGACCCCCCGGAAAGGGCCCTCGATCTGCGGCCCACGCGCAGCATGCCCACAGCCACGGCCCCTCTGCAAGGACGGCGCCCGCGGGGCCGCTACACTTCAAGGATGTTGGCGAGGAGGTCACCCACGGTCTTGAAGCGCGCGGCCGCCGTCCTGCTCGCGATCTGCTGGACGGGGACCGCCCCCGCCGGGGCCCCGCCGACGAGCCTGAGCGATGCGCAGCCGGTCGATGCGCAGGCGGTCGATGCGCAGGCGGTCGATGCACCGGTCAATGCGCACGGGTCCGATGCGCAGGTGATCCTCGCGCGTCGCGGCTGGCACATCGATATCGGCTTTGCGACCGACACGCTCAAGGGGCCTCTCGCAGCGCTCGCTCGGGGATTTCCCGGCGCGAGGTATCTGTTCTTGGGCTTCGGCGATCTGCGCTATTTGCTGTCGAAGCATCGTCACGGCCCGGTGCTGCTCGAAGCTTTGTGGCCGGGCCGCGCGCTCATTCTGCTCACGGCCATCCAGGGCACCCCCGAGGAGGCGTTCGGCGCGGCGCATGTGATCCGCCTGCACCTTCACGCGGAACAGGCGGCGGCCCTCGAGGGATTTCTGCTCAACGCCTTCGAGCAGGGGGCAACTCTACCGCCCGCCCCCTACGCCCCGGGCCCGTACGAGGGGAGCGCCTATTACCGGGCGGCCGCGCGCTACTCGGCCCTGCACACCTGCAATACCTGGGTCGCCGAGGCGCTTCAGGCCGCCGGTCTGTCGATTCATCCCCGCGGCGTGCTTTTTGCCGGCCAGCTCTGGCGGCGAGTGCAGCGAATCGCCATCACCCAGCGTACGGGCGGCGTCCCTGCCTCATTCAACCGATGGCCGGTCCGTTGCTCTAGCGGCAGGGCGGCTGAGAGCCGTCCTGACACACCACGGTCGTCTGACCGTTCTGCGGCACGACGACGGTTGTTTTCTGCGGCTCGGGCGGGCTCGAGCTGCTGATGCAGCCGCCGAGCATGCACGCGGCCACCAAGGCGCTGGCAATGATCTTCATGGCAACTCCGCTTCTTGTGACATGTGAGCCCTAGTCTGGCTGCGGTGCACTTCATGCGGCAGCCGCTGTGCACGCATGCGACTGTCTCTGTTGTCCTACCGCATGAGTCCTACAGCGGAGCGCGCCCGCCGGAGACAGGCGCTGATCGCGGCGTGTGCGGCCCCTGCGCGTGAGGGTGGCATAGGATGCCGGCGTGGAGGACCTCAAGGACTGCCGCCGCTGCGACCTCTGGAAGCGCGCCACCCAGGCGGTGCCCGGTGAAGGGCGCCGCCACGCGACGCTGCTGCTCGTCGGTGAGCAGCCCGGGGACGAGGAGGATCGGCAGGGTCATCCGTTCGTGGGCCCCGCAGGGCGACTGCTTGACCTTGCGATCGAGGCCGCGGGCTTGACGCGGGCCGACCTGTTCATCACCAATGCGGTCAAGCACTTCAAGTGGGAGCCGCGCGGCAAGCGCCGGCTGCACAAGAAGCCGAGTCTGGCCGAGATCCGGGCCTGCAATATCTGGCTCGAGCAGGAAATCGACGAAGTCAAGCCGAAGGCGCTGGTCGCGCTCGGTGCGACGGCGCTGCGCGCGCTCATGGGGGCTGCGGGGCCGACGATCGAGAAAGCTCGCGCCGCGCAATTGAGGCACTCGACGGGGCGCTGGATCGTCGCCACCTACCATCCGTCCGCGATTCTGCGCGCCGAGGGCGAGCGCGCCGTCGAGCTGCGCGCGCTTCTCATCGCCGATCTGAAGCGCGCCGCACGGCTTCCGGATCAGACTCCGTGAGCGCCCGCATCCGCATCGGCATCTCGGGCTGGCGCTATGCGCCGTGGCGCGGCAGCTTCTACCCGGCGCGCCTGCCCCAGCAGGCCGAGCTCGCCTTCGCCGCCGAGCGGCTCGGCAGCATCGAGATCAACGGCTCCTTCTACTCGCTGCAGCGCCCGGAGAGCTACGAGACCTGGTATCGGGAGACACCCGCGGATTTCGTCTTCGCGGTCAAGGGCGGCCGGTTCATCACGCACATGAAGCGGCTGAAGGACATCGAGCGCCCGCTGGCGAACTTCTTCGCCTCGGGGCTGTTCAAGCTGCGCGAGAAGCTCGGCCCGATCCTCTGGCAGTTCCCGCCCAATTTCAAATTCGACCGGGACCGCCTCGGCGCCTTCCTCGAGCGCTTGCCGCGCGACACCGATGCGGCGCGCGCGCTCGCGCGCCGGCGCGATCTGCGCATCATGCGCGGGCGCACCTGTCTCACGCTCGACGCGGCCCGCCCGCTGCGCCACGCCGTGGAGGTGCGCCATGCCTCGTTCCTCGATCCGGCCTTCATCGATCTTCTGTGCGCGCACGGCATCGCGCTGGTGATCGCGGAGAGCGCCGGCCGCTGGCCGATGCTCGAGGACGTCACGGCTGATTTTCTCTATTTGCGCCTGCACGGGCACAAGGAGCTGTATCGGAGCGGCTACGGTGAGAAGGCACTCGAGCGTTGGGCGGAGCGCATTCGCGCCTGGCAGGCGGGCGATGAGCCCACGCCCTCGCGCAAGATTCTCGCCGGGCGCTCGGCGCCGCGGCGTCCGCGCGATGTGTACTGCTATTTCGACAACACGGATGACAAGCTGCGCGCGCCCTTCGATGCGCAATCCCTCATGCGCAGGCTCGGGCTCGCCCGACCCGTCTCTGCGCCCACGCGCGAGTCGCGTCTCGATCGCGCGCCGCGCCGTGCGCCCGGGGTGCCGGCCGCTCTCATACAGTAGTCGCGGGTGCGCGGTACTGGATTTACGAGCGCGTGCGCCGCGCGTTAAAGTCCTCCCATGCCACGGCACTTCATCGATCACAGCGTGCAGAAGGGACGCGGTACCGCGTCCAATCCGGTCGGGCGTTTCGAGACGCTGAGCGCCGAGAAAGCCGATGACGGCTGGTACAGCGAGGAGGAGCCCAGAGCTCCGGAGGAGAGCGTGCTGCCGGATCGGGCCCGCACGGTGATCACGCGCAATGACTCCCCCGACGTGGGCTTCGAGTATTCCATCAACCCCTATCGAGGCTGCGCTCATGGCTGCGTCTACTGCTTCGCGCGGCCGACCCACAGCTACCTCGGGCTCTCGCCGGGCCTCGACTTCGAGACCAAGCTTTTCTACAAGGACGGGGCGGTCGAGCTGCTCGAGGCGGAGCTGAGCAAGCCGCGCTATGCGTGCAAGCCGATCGCGCTCGGCATCAACACCGACGGCTGGCAGCCGCTCGAGCGGCGCCTGAAGGTCACCCGCAGCATTCTCGAGGTGCTCGCGCAGTGCCGGCACCCGGTGAGCATCGTCACCAAGAGCGCCCTCATCGTGCGCGACCTCGACCTGCTGGCACCGATGGCCCGGGATCGGCTGGTCTCCGTGATGGTGAGCATCACCTCGCTCTGCGACGACATCAAGCGCACGCTCGAGCCGCGCACCGCATCACCACAGGCGCGCCTGCGTGTGATCGAGGAGCTCTCCCGCGCCGGCGTTCCGGTCGGTGTGCTAGTCGCTCCGGTCATTCCTGCGCTCACCGATCATGAGATGGAAGCCATCCTGAGCGCGGCCCGTGCCGCAGGCGCGAGCAGCGCGGGCTACGTGCTGCTGCGTCTGCCGCATGAGCTCAAGGGCCTGTTTCGCGAGTGGCTCAAGGATCATCAACCCGGCCGCGCCGCCCATGTCATGTCCCTCATCCAGCAGGCACGCGGCGGCAAGGATTACGATGCGCGCTTCGGCGAGCGCATGCGCGGCAACGGCGCCTACGCGGAGCTTCTCGCGAGCCGCTTCGCGCTCATCGCGCGCAAGCTCGGCTTCGAGGACTCGGGCGGGCGCCATGATCTCGACACGAGTCTCTTCCGGCCGCCCGGGCAGCCCTCGCCCCAGCTCACGCTCGGCCTGTAGATCAGCGCGGGACGAAGAGCTCGACGTAGCTCGCGATGCGCTCATCCTTGACCTCGATCAGGTCGATGAGCTCGGTCGGCACGGTCGCGCCGGTGACCTTCGAGAGGATATCGACGCGCCAGTGCGCGGCGGCGCGCGGCGGCTCGATGATGAGCGAGAGCATCTCGTAGCGCGTCAGTCGAAACACCTTCGTCATCATGGCGAGCCACGGGCGGAAGGTCGCGATGTCCTCGGCGCGAATGGCGATCGGCTTGTCCGCGCTCGCCCCGGCAATCTCGAATCGGCCGCGCTCGGCGAACAGCCGGCACATGGCGGCGAGATCGCCCGCGAGCCGCGCCTGATGCAGCTCTCGGACGATGCGCTCCACGGCCGTGCGTTCCATCATTACCGAGCTCCCGCGGCCCGCAGCGGCGCGAGGCGCCGCAGCGACCGTTCAGTCGAGGGCCGTGCGGATCTCATGCCCGACTTGCTCGAGCGCGACTCGAGCCCGCGGAATGATCGCTCCGAGGCCGTAAAACAGGTGGATCATACCTGCGTGGCAAGTATAGGACAGCGCCGCTCCGCTCACCCGCAGCCGTTTGAAATAATCCAGGCCCTCATCGCGCAACGGGTCGAACTCGGCCGTATGCACGAGGGTCGGCGGCACACCCTCGAGACGCTCCGCCCGCAGCGGCGAGATGCGCGGATCCTCCGCCGGGACGGCCGGCGCATAGTGACGCAGATCGTGCTCGAGCGTCGCCTCATCGATGAGGTAGCCGCTCGCGAGCTCACGCCGCGAGGCGCTGCGGCGACTGTAGTCGAGGATGGGACACAGCAGCACCTGCAGCGCGAGCGGCGGATCGAGGCGCCCTGCGAGCGATTGCGCGGTCACGACGGCGAGCGTCGCGCCGGCCGAATCGCCGCACAGCGCGAGCCGCGCGGGGTCCATGCCGAGATCTGCGCCGTGTCGGGCCAGATGCTCGAGCGCCGCTCGTGCATCCTCGAGAGCGGCGGGAAAGGGATGCTCGGGCGCGAGCCGGTAATCGAGCGCGAGCAGGCGGCAGCGGCTGTAGTGGCACAGCGCCCGGGCGACCCCGTCATGGGTGTCGAGACCGCCGGCGACCAGCCCGCCGCCGTGCAGATACAGGATGCCAGGGGCCGGTGCGGCGTCGGCCTCGAGCGGCTCGTAGAGCCTGGCCGCCTGCGCGCCCGCGGGTCCCGGGATGCGCAGCTCGCGGGTCGATGCGATGGGAGAGTCTTGAAATCCGAGCTGCATGAGCTGCGCGAGTCCGCGGCGCCGCTCGGCCACGCTCGTCGTGAGCACATCGCACCGGTTGCCGGCGGCGAGTGCCCTGAGGAATCGTTGCGTGTGGGCGTCGAGCGGCAAGTGCGGTGTGACCCTGCGAGCCCGCCGCGCCTCTAAAGCTCGAGCGAGCGGCGCACGAGGGCGGGCCAACGATCGAGATCGAGCCCGTGGTGGGCGAAGAGCGCGACGACGAGCCGGTCGATGCCGAAGGCGACACAGCTCGTGTGGGCGCACGCTCCCTGGGCGTTCTGGATGCCCCACACGTGGCCGAAGTGCTGCAAGTGATAGTTGAAGCTCATGCAGGCGGTGGGCTTCGCGTCCGGATGGTAGGGAATCAGCAGCTCGAATTTGAGAGCTTGCTGGCGCTGGCTCACCGCGAGCACCTGGCCGACGCGGCCGAAGAACGGGTCGTTCGCCACATCGAGCGTATAGGGCAGGGCGAGCTCGGCGGCGATCTGCGGCGCGCGCGCCATCCAGCGCTCGCGAAACGCGAGAATTTCCTCGGGCGCCGCGATGCGCACGAACTCGCGCATGCGAAACGACTGCAGCCGGTCGAGGCTGCGCGAGGGCTCGCGGCGGAACACCTCGGCCTCGATGTCGAACTGCAGCCCCTGCGGGGGCAGCACACCGCGGGCGGCGGCAATTGGATACACGGGATAGCAGGCGGCCGGTGACAGCACGAGATCCGATGCGCTCAGCGCATCGGTCCAGTCGCCCGCGCCGGCTTGACCGAGCCGGTCCGCCGCCGAGCGAATGAAGCTCTCGGTGCCGTGCAGAGCGCACACGCAGCCGAGAAGATTGGGAAAGCTTGCAAGGTAGCCCGATTTCTCGAGCTGCGCGCGGCTCATCACCGGCGGGAATCGCATCACCTCGGCCTGTGGCTCACGCAGCCGCGTGATGTAGCCCTCGAGCCGCTCGGTGATGTGCACATAGAGCGCCGTGCGCGCGTACACGCCGTCGACGCCCATCGGGTGGAACAGGGAATCGGCGAGGTCGGCGAGCGGATCGACCGCGGCCGGTGGGTGCACGGAGCCCTCCATGCTCAGCCGTTGATCGAGCCCGGCAGCGGCGTCATCACGGAGGTCATCGCGAGGTTCTGCAGAATGCGATCGTTGTTGATCATGAGCGGCGCCGACAGCACATCGCGCAGGTGTCGGCCGATGCTGAACGGCGTGTCGTTGCGATAACCCGAGAGCCCGCAGGCGCGCAGGGCCGACAGCACGGTGGTCGTCGCGAGCTCCGAGACCTGCACCTTGGTGAGCGTGATCATGGCCTGAAAGTCGAGTGACATGATCGCCTTCTCGTCATCCATCACCGCCTCGTAGCTGCGCAGCGAGGAGGCCAGCACCCCGCGCAACGTACGCAGGGTCGAGGCCGCTTGCGTGAAGTGCGGCGCGCCGGGCGGCATCTGTCCGCCGGAGGAGCGCAGGGCGTTGCGCATGAAGGTCTGTGCCTTTGCGGTGGCGACGGCCGCGATACCCGCCCACACCGAGCCCCACAGCAGGTGCGCAAAGGGCACCATCGTCTGCGGGTGGATCTTCTCGTACGGCTCGGGAACGATCTGCTCGGCGGGAGCGCGCGCGCGCAGCGTGAAGCCTTCGCTGTGCGTGCCGCGCATGCCCAACGTGTCCCACATCTGCAGCTTCTCGAGCGTGTAATCCTTCTTGAGCAGCACCAGCAAGACCTGGTCGGAGGCCGCCGCGTCCGCCGCGCGGCGCGCGGTCGTCACGATGCCGTCGGCCTCGACGGCATAGGAGATCACGGTCGCCTTGCGCTCGAGCGTCACTTCGGCCCCGATGTGCTCGACTGCAGCCTCGCTCGAGCGCACGTTGCCCCCTGCCTGGCCCTCGGTGGTCGAGGAGGCCAGCAGGAGCTGATCCTGTGCGATGGCGCGCAGGATCCGCTCGAGGGCCGCGTTGCCCCGGGCATGGCGGATGATGCAGGCCATCTTGATTTGATGCATGGCAAAAATCAGCCCGGCGGACGAGCACGCCTGACCGAGAATGAAACAGGCGTCGGACAGCTCGCTCAAGCTCGCTTCCTCGCCCTCGAGCGCGGCCGGCACCATCATGCCGAGCAAACGCTGCTTGCGGATCTCGGCGAAGGCCTCGGCGGGGAAGCGCGCCGCGGCATCGACCGCATCGGCATGGGCTGCGGCGACCGCGGCCGCCGCCTTGACCCGCTCGGTGAAGCTGCGGAGGGGGCCATTCGACACGCCGGTTTCGACGGGGGTGATCCGTTGTGCTTCCATGAATTGCGCCGTGTTACGGTTGAGGCGGGGTGACGTTCCATTATGCTCGACCGGTGCGCAGCTCGACAATGCAATTAACCCGCGGTGTGACGGGCCAGTGATGCAATCGACATTTTGGAGCATATGTCAGCTTTCTCGGCCTCCAGGGCTTCACGGTATGATGCGCGGCGCCATGAGGCGTGGGAAAGGATAGGGCGTTGCCGAGCAAACGTATCTGCGATCAGCTGGTCGCGGTGGTCAAGCAGGTTCTCGGACCTGGGGCGGACGTTCCCGAGCCTTTTCCGCTCGAGCGCCGCTTGAGCGAGCTCGGGGTGAGCTCGCTCAAGATGGTGAATCTCATGCTGGCGGTCGAGCTCGAATTCGATATCGCCATCGCGCAGTCCGACATCACGCCGGAGAACTTCGAGTCCTGCGCTTCGATCGTCGCGCTCATCGATCGAACGCTCGCCCGGCGCGCCGCTCGCTAGGAGCGTGCTGAAGCGCTCATCCGCTCGTGCGGCTCGCCTCGAGGGCCGCGACCAGAGACTCCACATCGTCCTCCCCGCTCTGCCCGTGAGTGACGCAGATGCGCACGACCGTGCGCCCCTCGAACGTCGCCGGCGCGACCCAGGCACGGCCCGAGCTCACCACGCGGCTGACGAGTGCGCGCAGCTCGGCTGCGCCGGGTGGGATGACGTCGAGCACCGCGAGCGGCGAGGTGTTGATCACCGACCAGCCGAGGGCCGTCAAGCGCTCGGCGATGCGTTCGGCGACCACCACGCTGCGCTCGACGTGTGCGCCGAGACCCCGCCAGCCGACCGTGGCCAGCGCGAGAAACAATCTCAATCCGAGGAAACGCCGCGACCACTGCACGCTCGTGAGGTAGGGGTCGACACGGGCCACGCTCGAGGGCATGAAGCTCGTCGAGGCATGGAAAGCTCGGGGCAGGATCTCGCCTCGTCGTGTGAGATACATCGCGCAGCCCATGGTCGTTGCCAGCCATTTGTGCGCATCGATGGTGATCGAGTCGGCCCGCTCGATGCCGCTCAGCAATCCCCGCATCCGCTCCGAGGCGAGCGCCGCGCCGCCCCAGGCGGCATCGACGTGATACCAGAGGCTCTCGCGCGCGGCGAGCGCGGCGCACTCCTCGAGCGGGTCGATCATGCCGGCGCCGGTCGTGCCGGCCGTCGCGACCACCATCACCGGCACATCGCCGCGGCGGCGGTCCTCGGCGATGGCGCGATCGAGCGCGGCGCTCGCCATGCGGCCCGTGCCGTCGGTGTCGATCAGCCGCAGGGCATCGCGCCCGATGCCTGCCTGATGCGCGATCTTGAGCCAGGCGATGTGGCACTCGCGTGAGGTGTAGAAGCGCGGTGCGCCCGCGAAGGCCCGGGCGCCCGCCTCGGCGAAGGCGGGATGTGCGGCGGTGAGCGCGCAGATCAACGCCGTGTAGTTGGCCTCCGAGCCGCCGGTCGCGAAATGGCCCGTGGCGCCCTCGCCGAGGCCCGCCCGCGCGCCGAGCTCCCGGATCAGATGCGCCTCGAGCGCGACGGGAATGGGAGAGGATCCCGAGCTCGCGAGCTGCGGATTGAAGAGGCTGATGATGCGATCGGCGCACTGCGCGGGGAAGGCCGCGCCCGGATTGAAGAGCCCGAAGTAGCGCGGGTTCGCCATCTGCACGATGCCGTGCTCCATCCGCTCGAGCGTCCAGGCGAGCACCTCCTCGAGGGCGCGCGGCGTATCGAGGTCCATGGCGGCGAGCTCGCGCTTGAACGCCTCCGCCGCAAGCGTCGGCGCGACGGGTCCGCGCTGCACGCGCTCGAGGGCATCGGCGAGCGCGACCGTCAGCCGGTCGTCGATGCGGCGTCGCTCGGCCGCTTGCGGAAACAGCACCGGGCTCACCGGCGGCAGCGCTGCCTTGGGCATCGGCGAATCGCCGCTAACCGGCCCGCGTCGAGGCGGCGAGCGCCTGATCGAGATCCTCGAGGATATCGTCGATGTGCTCGATGCCGACGCTCAGGCGGATGCTACCGGGGCCGACGCCGGCTGCGAGCTGCTCGGCCGGTGACATCTGCCGGTGCGTGGTGGAGGCGGGATGGCAGGCAAGCGACTTCGCGTCTCCGAGATTGACCAGACGCTTGAAGAGCTTGAGCGCATCGTAGAAGCGCATGCCCGCCTTGAAGCCGCCCCGGATCTCGAAGGTGAGAAGGGAGCAGGCATGCCCCTTCAGATACTTCTTCACCAGGGGATGGTAGGGGTTGTCCGCGAAGCCGGCATAGTTCACCGCTTCGACGCGCGAGTCTGATGCGAGAAACTGCGCCACTTTGCGCGCATTCTCGACATGCCGCTCGATGCGCAGCGGCAGCGTCTCGATTCCCTGCAGCAGCAGGAACGCGTTCATGGGCGCAAGGACTGCTCCCAGCGTGCGCTGCCAGACGCTGCGGCAGCGACCGATGAAGGCCGCATCCCCGTAGTGCTCGGTATAGACGAGCCCATGATAGGAGGCATCGGGCTCGCAGAACATCGGATAGCGCGGTGCATGCTGCTGCCAGGGAAAGGTGCCGCAATCGACCACGATGCCACCGAGGGTCGTGCCGTGGCCCCCCATGAACTTGGTGAGCGAGTGCAGCACGATGTCCGCGCCGTAGTCCTTCGGCCGCACCAGGATCGGCGTTGCGACCGTATTGTCGACGATCAGCGGCACGCCGTGGCGGTGCGCGAGCTGGGCGAGTGCCTCGAGATCGCAGACGTTGCCGGCGGGGTTGCCGACCGTCTCGCAGAACAGCGCGCGGGTGTTCTCGTCCATCAGCGCCTCGAGGTCCTGCGCACGATCGGAGCGACCAAAACGGACCTCGATGCCCTGACGCGGCAGGATGTGCGCGAACAGCGTGTAGGTCGTGCCGTAGAGCTGCGGCACCGACACGATATTGCGCCCCATGTCGGCGACATTGACGCTCGCATAATAGAGCGCGGTCTGACCCGATCCGACGCTGAGCGCGCCCACACCGCCCTCGAGCTCCGTGACGCGCTGCTCGAGCACGGTGGTGGTCGGATTGGCGATGCGCGTATAGCGATAGCCCTCGACCTCGAGATTGAAGAGCGCTGCGCCGTGCTCGGCGCTGTCAAAGGTGTAGGCGGCCGTCTGATAGATCGGCACGGCCGCCGACTTGGTGGTCGGATCCGTGGCGTAGCCCCCGTGGATGGCGATCGTTTCGGGCTTCATCATGACAGTGTATCTCGAACGGATCGGGCGAGTCGTGATACGGTCACACTCTGTGAGGCAGAAGAAAACGCTCGGTTGACCGCCCCGCAAAACGACGGCAAATTTGCGCGCCGCGCCTGGCTGCGCGCCCTGGAGCGCACCGCGAGCATCGAGCGAGACGCGGTGCCGCTGGCGATGCTCATCGAGCGGATCGCGCAGGAGCGGGGCGAGGCGCCGGCCCTCCTGACTCGCACCGGGGCGCTCAGCTTCAACGCGCTCGCGGCGCGCGCGCGCCGCTACACCCGCTTCGCACAGGGACTCGCGCCCGGCGAGACCGTCGCGCTGATGATGGGCAACTGCGCGGAGTATCTGTGCGTGTGGCTCGGCCTGAGCCGCGCGGGAATCACCGTCGCTCTCATCAACCCGCGGCTCGAGGGCGGCGCTCTGCGCCATTCGCTCGAGCTCGTGCATCCTCGGCGCATCCTGTGCGATGCCGAGCATGCACCCGCACTCGAGGCGGTGCGCTCATCGATGGCACCTCCCGCAGAGCTCTATGTGAGCGCTGCGGCGCGCACCGCAGGCGGGCAGGGCGCCGCGCGATCGCTCGAGAGCGAGCTCGAGCGCCTGAGCGATGAGCCGCTGGCGCGCTCCGAGGAGCGCACCATACCGCTCGAGGCAACCGCACTCTATATCTATACCTCCGGCACGACGGGTCTTCCGAAAGCGGCGCGCGTGAGTCACCTGCGGGTGCTGCAGTGGAGTCATTGGTTCGCGGGACTTCTCGACACGGGACCCGGCGATCGCATGTACGACTGCCTGCCGCTCTATCACAGCGTCGGGGGTGTGGTTGCAACCGGCGCGACGCTCCTGGGGGGCGGAGCCGTGGTGCTGAGCGAGCGCTTCTCGGTGTCCGAGTTCTGGGCCGATGTCGTGCGCGAGCGCTGTACGCTCTTTCAGTACATCGGCGAGCTGTGCCGCTATCTGGTCAACGCGCCGCCGCACCCTCTCGAGCGGGCGCACGGCTTGCGCATCGCCTGCGGCAACGGACTGCGCGCCGATGTGTGGCAACGCTTTCAGGAGCGCTTCGCCATTCCGCGCATTCTCGAGTACTACGCCTCCACCGAGGGCAATTTCTCTCTCTACAACTGCGAAGGTGAGCCGGGGGCCCTGGGCCGTATTCCACCGTTCCTCGCGCCGCGCGTGCCGGTCGAGCTGGTGCGATTCGACGCCGAGCGGGGATTGCCCCGGCGCAATGCGGACGGATTCTGCGAGCGCTGTGAGACGGATGAGGTCGGCGAAGCGCTCGGCCAGATCGGCCCTGACGGACGGGCAGGTCGCTTCGAGGGGTATGCCGATCCGCAGGCGAGCGATCTCAAGGTGCTCAGGAACGTGTTCGCGACGGGTGATCGATGGTTCCGGACCGGTGATCTCATGCGGCGCGATGCACGCGGATTTTTCTACTTCGTCGATCGCATCGGCGACACCTTTCGCTGGAAAGGGGAGAACGTCTCGACGGTGGAGGTGGCCGAGGCGCTGGCGGCCTTGAGCGGGGTGCGCGAGGCCGTCGTCTACGGCGTCGCGGTTCCGGCCACCGACGGTCGCGCCGGCATGGCTGCGCTCGTCGTGACCGAGCCGTTCGATCTCGAGCAGTTTCGTCGCGAGATGGCCGCGCGCCTGCCGCCCTACGCCCGGCCGGTGTTCCTGCGGTTGCAGTCACACATCGCGGCCACCGGCACCTTCAAGCCGCGCGCGCAGGAGCTCGCGCAGGCAGGTTTCGACCCCCAGCGCATTTCCGACCCGCTTTATGTTCAGGAGGCGCAGACGGGCGCCTATGTGCCGCTCGATGCGGCCCGCCATGCGCAGATCATCGCGGGGACCATGCGCCTCTGAGGATCAGGCAGTATTGCCGGCATCCACCGTGAGCACGGTTCCGGTGATGTTGCGCGCGGCCTCGCTCAGCAGGAACTCGACGCTGCGGGCGACGTCGCTCGGCTCCGCGAGACGCTTGAGCGCGCTGCGATGTGCGATCTGCGCGCGCTGGCCCTCGGAAAGATCGGCGGTCATCTCGGTGGCGATGAAACCGGGTGCGACGGCATTGACGGTGATGCCGAGGGCGCCGAGCTCGCGCGCCAGAGAGCGCGTGAAGCCCAGGAGCGAGGCCTTGGTCGCGCTGTACACCGACAATCCGCTGTAGCCCGTCGAGGCGACGACCGAGGCGATGTTGACGATGCGCCCGGCGCGCGCCGTCATCATCGAGCGGGCCACGTACTTGGTCAGCACGATCGGTGAGAGGGTGTTGAGGCGCACCAGACGCTCGATGTCGGCGATCCGCATGGTGCTCAACACGCCCGTGAGTCCGAGCCCGGCGTTGTTGACGAGGCCGTACAGCACGCCGAACTGCGAGCGCAGCTCACGCACGAATTCCGGGATCCGGTCGAGCTCGGCCAGGTCGAGGGCGCGGAACTCGATCACTCCACGCCCCGCGCTCGCGGCGGCGGCGCGCGCCGCGCCGAGCTCCTCGGAGTCCTTGCGCGCAAGCGCGATCACCCGATGACCGGCATCGGCGAGTGCGCTCGCGATGGCCAGTCCGAGCCCGCGGCTGCCACCGGTGACGATGATGTTATGCACGAGAGCCACCGCGGGCGGGGTCCCCCTCTGCGGGGCGCACCAGCTTGCCGCCCGCCGTGAGCGCCAGTGCGGGGACGAAGCGGATGAGAGCAGGCACTTTGTACGCCGCCAGACGCTTGCGGCAGCGCTCGAGAAGCTCGAGCCGCAGTGCCTCGGCGCCCGCGCTGTCGGCGCTGCCCGCCGCATCGCGCAGCACGATCTCGGCCATCACGAGGGAGCCGGTGATGGGATTGCGCCGCGCGCGCACCAGCGACATGCGCACGCGCGGGTCGGAATTGAGCACCGCTTCGATCTCCTCGGGAAATACCTTCAGTCCGCCGACGTTGATCACGCCGCCCCGACGTCCCCGAAAGTGGTAGCGCCCCTCGATGAGCTCGACCAGATCGCCCGTATCGACGAATCCATCGGCACCGATGATGGCCCCCTCGGTCTCGCCCAGGTAGCGTGCGGCGTTGCGCCCGGAGCGAATGCGCAGCGTCCCATCCTCGATCTTGATCTCGACGTGGGCGCGCGGCGCATCGATGAGCTCGGCGGGAAAACCGGCCAGGCCGTCGTTGACCTCGAACGCGACGCCGGCCTCGGTCGATGCGAAGGCGTGGGCGATGCGCGCCTTGGGATAGGCCGCGCGCAGCCGGTCGAGCACTGCCTGATCGGCCACCTCGCCGGAGAGGCGTACGTAGTTCGGTGAAATGAGGCCGGCATCGCCGCTCATCAGGGCACGACGCCAGTGCGAGGGGGTTCCGGAGATGTGCGTAACGCCCGCCGCGGCGGCGCGAGTGAGAAAATCGTGCAGGCTCTCGCTGGCGCTCGAGAGCACCAGGGGGACGCCGGAGAGCACGGCGCGCAGATAGATCTGCAGCCCGCCGTAGCGGCGGATGTCGTAGAACGTGCTCCAGACGCAGGGGGCACTCGACTGCTGAGGGAGTGTGCCGCCGAGAGAGGACAAGGTATGCACGACCAGCTTCGGGGCGCCGGTCGTCCCGGAGGTGAGCAAGATCCATTCGCTCGGCGCGCTCGGCTGTCGGGTCACGCGGGTGGGGGTCGGCAGCACGCTCGGCACGTAGGTCTTGAGGCCGGCGGGCGCGGCGCCGGCGCGCTCGGCATCGAGTACGATGGCATCGGCCTCGGCGGTCTGCGCGATCCTCGCGAGCTGCTCGGTCGTCACATCGGGGGTGCAGAGCACGAAGCGGCGCGCGACGCCGTCGAGCTCGAGGAGCGCGAGCGCGGTGGGCAGCTGCTCGCGGGTGGCGATGAGCACCGAGCGACCGCGCAGCTCCTCGATGCGATCGCCGAGCGTGGAGGCGTGCGCGAGCTGCTCAACGCGCACCCGCGCTTCGATCCCGTGAAACTCGCCGCGGCCGGATGCGCCGGGTCGGCTGACCCACTCCCACAGCGATTTCATGCACCCAGCATAGCATTGCCGCAGTGCGGCATGAGCGGGCGGCGGTTCCAAAGAAAAAGGCTGCCGGCGCTTCAGGGGGAAAAGCGGCGCCGGCAGCCTTGCTCAGCCCGAGGGACCGAGCGACTCGAGGTAGGTGGCGACGTCGAGCATCTGCTCGCGGCCGAGATCCTTGATCACACCGTGCATCACCGGTGCCTGGCGCAATGCACTCTGGATCACCAGCATTTGCTTGATGAGATAGCTCGCGTGCTGACCTGCGAGCCGCGGGAAGGGGCCGTTGCCCTGGGCATGCGCGCCGTGGCAGGTGGCGCAGGCGGCGATGCCTTTGTCCGGCACTCCCTGCTCGAAGATGGATTTCCCGCGCCCGATCAGCTTGGCATCGCCCGCATGTCCCGGGGCCGCGGCTTGCGCCGCATAGTGCGCGGCAATGGCCGAGATCGCGTCGTCCTTGAGCTGGGAGGCCATGCCCCACATGTAGGCCTGCGCATCGGGATCGGCGCGGGTCTGGTCGCGAAAGGCCTTGAGCTGTGCCTCGATGTACGGCGCGGTCTGCGCCGCGAGGTTCGGAAAGATCGGCGAGGTATTTCGACCCCCCGTGCCGTGACAGGTGCTGCACGTGGTGGCTGCGATCTGGGCGGCGGCGTGCTGCGCCTCGGGCGTGATCTCATCCGCGCTGACCCGGCCGAGGGCGAGCAGTGCGAGGGTCAACGACAAGGCCTGCTTGATGTTCATGGAGTTCGTCCTCGATCTGTCAGAAGCTGATCCACAGCTGCAGGTACAGCACGTTGTTATCGGAGGCGCTGCGCCCGCTGCCGTCGTAATTGGTCGAGCCCCCGTTGAACTTCGAGTAGCCGGTGTACTGGGCGGTCAGCTTGGTGTTGAGGAACGGCAGGTAATCGAACTCGAAGATATAGCCGCGGCTGTTGGGGGCGCCCGTCGCGCTGCCGGTGACCGGCGCCTGCGCATAGAGCAGCGGGTCGGTGGTGCCGGTCGTCGAGAAGTAGCCCAGCGAGGCGTTGATCATCCGCCGGTAGGCGTACTCGAAGGTCGCCTTGGCGGTATTGAGCGTATCGCTCGAATTGCTGGCGAGACCCTGGGGGACGCTCGCATCCAGGTGCCCGTTCTCATGGATGTACGTCGCGAGCACCGTGAAGATGCTCTCCTCGCCGATGTATTGATACTGGGCATCGATCGCCGTGTCGGTGAAGCGGTCGGTGGGTCCCGACAGCGGATGGCCTCCTCCGGGGAGGATGCTCGCATTGATGCCGTAGGTGCCGACCTCGAGGGAGTTTCGATCCCAGTGATACTCGTACGCCGCCCGCCAGTAGGGCGAGAAGCCCCGCAGCACATTCGCGGCCTGGCTGTCGAGCGGATGAACCCCGCCGGTCTGCGCCGCGGCGTATCCCGAGAACTCCACGTAGAGCGAGTGATCGATCCACGTATAGACGCCGAGACCCGCGGCCGTTTGGCCGATGCTCGCGATCTTGCTCGAGGCCGCAGGACTTGGGGAGATGCTGCTCGCAACGTATGGAAAGCCCCAGGCGGGTATCGTGTTCCACACGTCCTGCACCGTCGGATTGTTGTTGAGCGTGATGCCGACGAGCACGTCATGGGTCGAGAACCAGCTGTTCGAGCCGCTCGCGCCCTTCTCGTCGGGCTCGGCCTGCGAGAGGTAGCGGGCGTAGCGGATGTCGGTGTTGTCGATGCCGAAGTGATCCGCGGCGCCGCTGTAGGTGAGCTGCATGAAGGCGCCGAGGTCGTTGGCGATCTTGCCAGCGTAGAAGAAGCTCACCTGATCCGGAAAGAGCACATCGCCGTCCTTGGCGAGCGCGCCCGAGACCTGGCTGTCGGGCAGCGCCTTGCTCGTGTGGCTGTAGGAGATTTGCACCATCATCGAGAGCGGCGGAATGGAATTGAGCGCGAGCGTCTCGCGCCGCTCCATGGTCTCGCCCTTGATCTGACGGATGTTGTCGATCACGTAGGCATTGAGCTTGAACTCGCGCCCGAAGGGCGTGAGCTCGGGAAATACCGTGTGGCAGGCCGAGCAGGCCATGCCCGTCTGGCGTGCGAAGCTCGGCACGGCATGCGCCGGAGGAGCCGCCAGGCCGGCGAGGAGCAGGAAGGCCCCCATGAGCGAAAGGAACTGAGATCGCCGTAGTTGGTGTCGCACTAGAGTCTCCCATGCACCGAGCGTGCGAGCGACACCTTAGCGTTACGCGCGCGCTCCCGAAATCGCGGGTGCTACCTAGAGGCCCTGCGGTATGTGCCTAGCGCGGCGTGTAAACTGACTACTCCGATGCACACGCCGCCCACAGTCATGGCTCTTCCCGAGCGCTCCACCGCACTTAGGCGCGCGGCCGCAGCGTTTGCGCCGCCGCTCGATCGGCGCTTGTGCGTCGCGCCGATGATGGAGCATACCGACCGTCACTGCCGTTTCCTGCACCGCCTGTTCTCACCGCACGCGCTCCTCTACACCGAGATGATCGTCTCCTCGGCGCTGGTGCGCGGCGGTGCGCTGCGCCTGCTCGAGCACGATGCGCGCGAGCGTCCCGTGGCGCTGCAGCTCGGCGGCTCGGATCCGCTCGAGCTGGGCGAGGCGGCCCGCCTGGGGATTCAAGCCGGATTCGCCGAGATCAACTTGAATGTCGGCTGCCCGAGCGATCGAGTGCGCAGCGCTGCGTTCGGCGCCTGCCTGATGCTGCAGCCGGAACGGGTGGCGCAGTGCGCGCGCTCGATGCGCGCGGCCACCGCGGGTGCGGTGCCGATCACCGTCAAGTGCCGCATCGGGGTCGACCAGCTCGACAGCTACGAGTTCTTCGAGCGCTTCGTCGACATCGTGGCGCCGAGCATCGATGCGCTCATCGTGCACGCGCGGGCCGCGCTGCTGAGCGGTCTGTCGCCGAAGGAGAATCGGGAGATTCCACCGCTCAAATATGAGTACGTGCACCGGCTGAAGCGCGAGCGCCCGCAGCTCCCCGTGATCCTCAACGGCGGTCTCTGCGAGGTCGAGGAGGTCGCCCGCGAGCTCGCGCGGGGTCTCGACGGCGTGATGCTCGGCCGGGCCGCCTATCATCGACCGGTGTTGCTCGCGCAGCTCGAGCATCGCCTGATCGATGCCGACTGGCGGGTGCCCGCGCCGCGGCGGATCATCGAGCAGATGGTGCCCTATGCCGAAGAGCAGATGCGCCGCGGCGTGCGGCTGCACTCGATTGCGCGGCACCTGTCCGGGCTGCTGGCGGGGCAGGAGGGTGCGCGTGCCTGGCGTCGTTTCCTCTCGGAGCGGGCGGCCCATCCCGGGGCGCCTGCCGACACGCTTTTGGCCGCGCTGCCGCTGCTCGAGAGGGCCATCGCGGCCTGATCGTGATACGGTGCGAGCTGAAATCCCGCCAATCAGTATAATTCCGAGGGGTGATGGGTAAGGAAGTCGAACTCGCCATCGTCTTTGCCGATGTGGTCGGCAGCACCAAGCTCTACGAGCTGCTGGGTGATCTGCGCGCCCGCGACATGGTGGGCATCTGCATCGACATCATGCGAGCCGCCACCGAACAGAATCACGGCACCGTCATCAAGACGATGGGCGATGAGGTGATGGCGACTTTCGAGACCGCGGACGACGCCCTGAATGCGGCCGCGCAGATGCAAAAGAACATCCTCCTCAATCCCGATCTCAAGGTCGACGAGCAGGCGGTCGCGATCCGCATCGGCTGCAACTTCGGACCCGTGGTGATGGAGAATCGCGATATCTTCGGCTCGGCCGTGCACACGGCCAATCGCATGACGAGCCAGGCGAAAGCCGGCCAGATCATCACCACCCGCACCATGGTCGAGCAACTGACGGGTGAATGGCGCGCCTCGGTGCGGCAGATCGACATCGCCACCCTCAAGGGCCGCAGCAGTGAGGTCGAGCTGTTCGAGGTCCTGTGGCAGACCGAGGACATCACGAGCATGGTGCCGCAGATCGCGGCGCGTCCGAAGCCGAGCAAGGCGCAGAGGCTGCGGCTGCGCTATCAGGGCCAGGAGGTTTTGGTGCAGGACGGGCGCACCAACATCACCCTGGGCCGCGCCGAGGAGAATGATCTCGTCGTCAAGGGCAATCTGATCTCGCGGCTGCATGCCCGGGTCGAGCTCAGCCGCAACAAGTTCATGCTCATCGACCAGAGCACCAACGGCACTTTCGTCATCGGCAAGGATGGCGAGGAAGCCTTCGTGCGCCGCGACTCCATGCAGATCCGCGGCGAGGGGCTCATCGGGCTCGGCAAGGCGCCCGACAGCAATTCCTCCCAGGTGATCCGCTACTCCTGCGAGGAGTAGGGCTACGCGAGCCGCGCTTGAGCCCGAGCGAGCTCCTCCGCGAGCTCGCGCGGCAGGCGCGCGCCGAACTCCGCGAGATAGCCGCCGATGCTCGAGAACTCCTCGCGCCAGGCCTGCGGATCGACTGCGAGCAGCTCCTCGAGCGCGCCCGAGCCCAGATCGAGCCCGCTCACATCGAGATCCTTCTCGTGAGGCAGGAGCCCGATCGGCGTCTCGCGTGCCGACACCTCGCCGGCGCAGCGATCGAGGATCCAGCGCAGCACGCGCAGATTCTCGCCATAACCCGGCCAGAGGTAGCGACCGGCCGCGTCGCGCCGGAACCAGTTGACGTGAAACACCCCCGGCGGCTTCGCAAGCTTCGCGCCGACCTGCAGCCAGTGAGCCCAGTAATCGGCGAAGTTGTAACCGGCGAAGGGCTTCATCGCCATGGGGTCACGTCGTACCACCCCGACGGCACCGGTGGCGGCGGCGGTGGTTTCCGAAGCCATTCCCGCGCCGACCAGCACGCCGTGGCGCCAGTCGCGCGCCTGGTAGACCAGGGGTGCGAGCGCCCGCCGCCGGCCGCCGAACAGAATGGCGTCGATGGGCACTCCGCCCGCGGCGTCGGCGAGCTTCGAGTAGCTGGGGTTTTGACGCGCGCTCACGGTGAAGCGCGAGTTCGGGTGCGCGGCGGGTCCGCGAGATGCATCATAAGGGCGTCCCTGCCAGTCGAACGCCGGCTGCCCCTCCTCGAGCCCCTCCCACCAGGGCCGGTTATCGGCCGTGAGCGCGACGTTCGTGAAGATCGTGTCGTGATGAATGCTCTGGAAGGCGTTGTGGTTCGTGTGGTCGTTGGTGCCCGGCACGACGCCAAAGTAGCCGGACTCCGGGTTGATCGCGTACAGCCGCCCGTCCTTGCCGGGATGCAGCCAGGCGATGTCCTCGCCCACGGTCCACACGCGCCACCCCGGATAGCTGTGCGGCGGAATCAGCATTGCGAGATTGGTCTTGCCGCAGGCCGAGGGGAAGGCGGCGGCGACATATCGAGTCTCGCCCTGCGGGCTCTCGATGCCGACGATCAGCATGTGCTCCGCGAGCCAGCCCTCCGTCCGCGCCTGCCAGCTCGCGATCCGCAGCGCATGACACTTCTTGCCGAGGAGCGCATTGCCGCCGTACCCGGAGCCGTAGCTCTTGATGGCGAGCTCCTCGGGAAAGTGCATGATGAAACGTCGTTCCGGATCGAGCTCGCCCACCGAGTGCAGTCCGCGCACGAAGGTGCGATCCCGCGCGATGCGCTCGAGCGCGGCGCGTCCCATGCGCGTCATGAGGCGCATGTTGAGCACGACGTAGGCGCTGTCGGTGATCTCGACGCCGCAGCGCGAGTAGGGCGAATCGAGCGGGCCCATGCAGTAGGGCACGACGTACAAGGTGCGCCCGCGCATGCAGCCCGCAAAGAGCGCATCGATGCGCGCGTGCGCATCGGCGGGCGCCATCCAGTTGTTGTTCGGCCCTGCATCCTCGCGCTCGCGCGTGCAGACGTAGGTGAGGTGCTCGACGCGGGCGACATCGGCGGGGTCGGAGCGATAGAGATAACATCGCGGGAACTGCTCCGGATCGAGCGGCAGCAGTTCCTTGCGCGCGACGAGATCGCGCGCCAGCGCCTGGTATTCCGCATCGCTTCCGTCGCACCAGTAGATGCGTTCGGGGCGGGTGTGTCGAGCGACCTCCTCCACCCAAGCCGCCACCGTGCGATCCAGGGAGGCAAGAGAGGCGACGTGCGACGGCATCGTGGCCATGAATCCCCCGAAATCAAAGTTGTGAGCGGCAGGATGACAGATGGGCACGATGGAGCCAACTCCCGGGGAGCGCGATCGAGGAGCCGCGGCCGGGGTGATCTTGAGCTATAATCGACTTCATTAATGATACATAACCTCATGAAAGTATGAGTATGTTCAATCGATCTCTTGCTGCGGCGCTCGTCGGGCTGCTGCTGCTCGGCACGGCGCGCGAGGCGCGCGCGAACGCCGCTTCGCAGAACAGCGCGGCGGCGCAGCGCGACATCAAGGTGCACACGGTGGCCGAAGTGGAGACGCGCGCCCTCGTGAACGGCCACGAGGCAATCCGGCTGCGGCCGGCCGAACGGGTCGTGCCCGGCGACCAGGTGCTCTACACTCTGGAGATCCGCAACGTCGGGCCCGCACCGCTCCCTCACCCGAGCGTCCCGTACGCGATTCCGGACCACATGCGCTACGTCGAGGACTCGGCCATTGGTCCCGGGGCGCAGGTCACCTTCTCGGTCGATGGCGGGCACACCTTCGAGCGCGCCGAGCGGCTGAAGGTCGCGGGTCCTGCGGGCCGGCTGCGCGCGGCGACGGCCGCCGACTACACGCACATTCGCTGGCAGTTCCGCCACACTCTGCAGCCCGATTCGGTCGCCTTTGCCCGCTTTCGTGCGGTGGTGCAGTGATCGGCGCGACGCCGCCCGCCCGGTCGCGCTAGGCTACATTTCCACGTTGCCAGCTCCGAGCGCCATCAACATCGACTACCGAGAGATCTTCGAGGGCGACGGGCCGCTCGCGCAGGCCTTGCCGGGCTATGCCCATCGACCGGAGCAGGCGGCCATGGCGCGCGCCGTCGGCGCGGCTCTTGCGCGCGGCGAGCCGCTCATCGTCGAGGCGGGCACGGGCATCGGCAAGACCTTCGCCTATCTCGTGCCGGCCTTGCTCTCGGGACGCAGCATCATCCTCTCGACGGGCACGCGCACGCTGCAGGATCAGCTGTTTCGACGCGATCTGCCGCTGCTCGCGCGCGCGCTCGGCATGCCCGTGAGCGTCGCGCTCCTCAAGGGGCGTGCGAACTATCTGTGCCGTCATCGGCTCGCGCTCGTCAGCGAGCAGCGCTTGCTGCCGCTCGGGCGTGGCCCGGCGCGCATTCTGTCGCGGGTGCTCACGTGGTCGGCGCTCACCCAGAGCGGCGACCTGGCCGAGCTCAGCGAGCTTCCCGAGCACTCGCCGCTCTGGGCGCAAATCACCTCGACGCGCGAGAACTGTCTCGGGCAGGAATGCCCGGAGTTTGCCCGCTGCCACGTGTTCGCGGCGCGCCGTGCGGCGCAGGGCGCGCAGATCGTCGTCGTGAATCATCACCTGTTGCTCGCGGACCTTGCCCTCAAGGAGGAGGGGTACGGCGACCTCCTGCCGGGAGCCGATGCACTGATCCTCGATGAGGCGCATCAGGTGCCCGACATCGCGGCGCAGTTCTTCGGCGAGTCGATCTCCACGCGGCAAATCGAGCTCCTCGCTCGAGACGTCACGCTCGAGCTCAAGGCCGCGGCGGTGAGCGCTGCGCATCTCGATGAGGCCCTCGCGCGGCTCGGCACGCTGAGCGAGCGGCTGCGCACGCTGTGGCCGGGCGGAGCGCGTCAGGAGTGGCCGATGCTGCCCGATGCCTTCCTCGAGGAGATCGGCGAGCTCGAGCGGGGGCTGCGCACGCTCAGCGCCGAGCTCGAGTCGCTGGGAGGCGCCGCCGGCGTCGCCCAGGGGGCGCGGCGGGCCAGCGCTCTCGCGCAGCGGCTGAGCTTGCTCGGTGCGCTGCCCGAGGAGGCGGGACTTCGCTGGGTGGAGGCGACGGGCGGCGCGCTGACGCTGCAGTTCACCCCCTTCGAGGTGGCCGACCGGCTGCGCGAGATGATCGATGCGCGTCCGGCGGCGTGGATCTTCACCTCGGCGACGCTCGCGGTCGGCGAGGAATTCACGCATTTCGCGCAGCGCATCGGTCTGCCCGAGGCCCGCCATCTCAAGATCGACAGTCCTTTCGACTATCGCTCGCAGGCGCGCCTGTACCTGCCGCCCGGCATGCCCGAGCCGCACGATCCCGCGTATGCGGCCCGCTTCATCGCGGCGTGCGCGCCGCTGCTCGAGGCGAGCGGCGGGCGGGCGTTCCTGCTCTACACGAGCCATCGGGGCCTGCAAGAGGGCGTCGCCGCGCTTCGCGCGCGCTATCCCGAGCCTCCCTTCCCGGTGCTCGTGCAGGGGCAGGCGCCGCGCGAGGCGCTGCTGCGCGAGTTCCGCGCGGTCGGCAACGCGGTGCTGCTCGCGACCGGCAGCTTCTGGGAAGGGGTGGACGTCAAGGGCCAGGCCCTTGCGATCGTCGCCATCGACAAGCTGCCCTTTGCATCGCCCGATGATCCGCTTCTCAAGGCGCGTCTCGAGGGCATCCGCCGCGCGGGCGGCAATCCTTTTTTCGAGTATCAGCTGCCGCAGGCGGTGCTCGCGCTCAAGCAGGGCGTTGGGCGGCTCATCCGGGATTTCGAGGACTTCGGCGTGATCGTGCTCGGCGATCCGCGGCTCACCACCCGGCGCTACGGACGGCTCTTTCTCGAGGCGATGCCGCCGTGCCCGGTCATCGCCGATGCGGCCGAAGGGGCCCGCTTCCTCAAAGAGCGGCTTGCCGAGGCGCAGCGCGCGACGGCGTCGTTGGGAGTCTGAGGCTCGTGCGCATCCTCGCGCTCGACACCGCGACCGAACGCTCATCGGTCGCCGTTCACGCCGAAGACCGCGAGATCTCGCGCACGCTCGAGGGGGCTCGAGGCCAGGCCGATCGCATCCTGGTGCTGATCGACGAGGTGCTCGAGGGGGCCGCCCTCACGCTGCGCGAGCTCGATGCGATCGCCGCGAGCGTGGGGCCGGGCGCCTTCACGGGCGTGCGCATCGGCGTGGCGGTCGCCCAGGGGCTCGCGTTCGGTGCGAATCTGCCCGTGATTCCGGTGACGACCCTCGAGGCGCTCGCGTTCGAGCGGCTCGTCGTCCGGGCGAGCGCGCCCGATGAGGTGGCGCTCGCCTGCCTCGATGCGCGCATGGGTGAGGTGTACTGGGGCTGCTATGTGCGGGACGTGCACCGCGGAGTGCGCGCCCTCGCGCCGCCCCGGGTCAGCGCTCCGGGTGCCGTGCAGGTGCCCGCCGGGCATGCGCACGGCGGGCGCATTCTCGGGATCGGTCGCGGCTTTGAGGCGCATCGGCTGCTGGGCAACCTGCCGCATCTCGAGCTCGACGAGGCGGCGCGCGCCGCAGGGCCGGATGCGCGAGCGATGGCGAGACTCGGTATCATTCGGCTCGCGGCAGGCGAGGCCGTGGAGCCTGCCGCCCTCGAGCCGCTCTACCTGAGAGATCGTGTCGCGCTCACCGTGGAGGAGCGGCGCGCGGCTCGAGGCGAATAGCGAGAGTCACGGAACTGTCACATGGCGTCGCTGTAATACGCGCGCCAAAATAAATCAAGGAACTAGCCCTGAATGACCGCCAAGCGCATCCTCGTCGTGGAAGACGAAAAAGCCATCCGCGACATGATTGCGTTCGGTTTGCGGCGCGCGGGCTACGAGGTGCGCGAAGCCGAGGATTGCCGCGAGGCGCGCGCGCGGCTCGCCGATGTGCGTCCGGACCTCATGCTGGTCGACTGGATGCTGCCCGACATGAGCGGACTCGAGCTCACCCGCTCCCTGAAGCGCGCCAAGGACACCGAGGAGATCCCGGTGATCCTGCTCA
>DATGIA010000116.1:0-12022 GCA_035307465.1 Steroidobacteraceae bacterium | reverse complement strand
GCACGAGAAGCGCCGGCACGCCGAGCTCGACCAGTCCGCGCCACAGCGTCTCATCACGCGCCTCGCCGGAGCGCTTCAGGGCCTTCAGGCGCTCGAACGGGAATTCGCGCGCGAGGAAACCCGCGAGGGTCTCCTTCAGTTGTCGTTGCTCCTCACTCAGCTCGAAATCCATGGCTTCGGACCTGTTGACGAATTGACGATAAGTCGGGGCGGCAGCCCTAGAGCCCCAGCATCTGCGCGACGATGTTTTTCTGGATCTCGTTGGTGCCGCCGAAAATCGACAGCTTGCGCAAGTTGAGATAGGTCGACATGACGGTCGCGGCATACTCCGGGGTTGCGCCATCGCGCGCCGGATCGACTTGCCAGCCCGCCTCCATGGCCTCGCGCCTGAAGGGCAATGCCCAGGGGCCGGCCGCCCGCATCATGAGCTCGGAGATCGTCTGCAAAATCTCCGACCCCTTGATCTTCAGGATCGAGGCATTGGGTCCGGGCGCCCGCTCCACCCCTTCGGCGGAGAGCACGCGCAGGTTCGTGATCTCGAGCGCCCGCAGGTCGAGCTCGACCCGCGCGATGCGCGCGGCAAAGAGCGCGTCCTCGATGAGCGGCCGGCCCCCCTCACCGCGCTGCTCGCGCGCGATGTGCTTCAAGCGCTCCAGCTCGCGCTTGGAGATGCCGACGCCGGCGATGCCGGTGCGCTCGTGCCCGAGCAGGAACTTGGCGTACGTCCAGCCGCGATTCTCTTCACCGATGCGATTCTCGACCGGAACGCGCACGTTCTCGAACCAGATCTCGTTCACCTCGTGGCCGCCGTCGAGCAGCGCGATCGGCCGCACGGTGATGCCCGGGCTCTTCATGTCGATCAGCAGGAAGGAGATCCCCGCCTGAGGCTTCGACTTCGTGTCGGTGCGCACCAGACAGAAGATCCAGTCGGCGAACTGGCCGAGCGTGTTCCAGGTCTTCTGGCCGTTGACGATGTACTCGTTGCCCTCGAGCACCGCCCGGGTGCGAAGCGAGGCCAGATCCGAGCCCGAGCCCGGCTCCGAGTAGCCCTGGCACCACCAGGCAGCGCCCGAGCTGATATCGGGCAGGAAGCGCTGCTGCTGGGCCGGGGTGCCGAAGGCGATGAGCACCGGCGCGACCATCTTGATGCCGAAGGGAATCAGGCGCGGGGCGCCCGCGCGGGAGGATTCCTCCTCGAAAATGTACTGCTCGATGGCGTTCCACTCGACCCCGCCGACCGACTTCGGCCAGCTCATGCCACCCCAGCCGCGCTCGTGCATCAGGCGCTGCCACAAAACATAATCATCCCGCGACAGCTCCCGCCCGGCGAGCACCTTGTCGCGAATCGAGGCCGGCAGCTTGCTGCGCAGGAACTCGCGGACCTCGGCGCGAAAAGCCTGCTCTTTCGGGGTGAACTCCAGATTCATGGGCTTGTGAGCCTGTCTTGAGCGATGTGTGTGTGTCGCGTGGGCCGGTGCCGGCTTTCGTCGGGGTGCAATTGCTTCTAGTATAGCCGTAACGCTTGAGAATTCGTTCCTGGGGGACTTTATGGCGGGGAGCACAGGGCGCCCACTCGCACCGAAGCTGTGTGCTCCCGCGACCTCGCTCGTCTACAACGCCGAGGTGTCCGCGCGGCGCTATCCCGACAAGCCGTTCCTCGTGTTCTACGATTCGACGCTCAGCTTCTCGCAGTTCCTGGGCGAGGTCGAGCGGCTCGCGGGCTTTCTGCAACGAGAATGCGGCGTGCGCCGGGGCGACCGGGTGCTGCTCGACATGCAGAACAGCCCGCAGTTCGTCATCGCCTACTACGGGATCCTGCGCGCCGATGCGGTGGTGGTGCCCGTCAATCCCATGTCGACGAGCGAGGACCTCGCACGCTTCCTCGAGGACTGCGGCGCGCGGGTCGGCATCGTCGCCCAGGAGCTCTTCGAGCGCATCGAGCCCCTCATCGGGCGCAGCCCCGGCCTCGATCGTGTGCTCGTTGCCGCCTATTCCGATCATCTGGCGGCGAGCAGCGAGATTCCGGTGCCGGCTGAAATCGCGGCACCGCGTCTCGAGCTCGCGGGCGCCGGCATCACGCTCTGGAGCCGCATGCGCGCGGCGGCGCTCAAGCCCGCCCCGCACCTCGCCGGGCCCGATGACCTGTGCGTGATGCCCTACACCTCGGGCACCACCGGCACCTCGCGCGGCTGCATGCACACGCACCGCACCGCCATGCATACGCTGGTCGCCGGGATGCGCTGGTTCAAGATGCAGCCGGAGATGAACCTGCTCGCGCTCGCACCCTTCTTTCATGTGATGGGCATGCAGGGCAGCATGAGCGGGCCGCTGTACGGGGGGAATACCCTCGTGCTCCTGCCGCGCTGGAATCGGGACGCCGCGGCCCGGTGCATCGAGCGCTATCGGGTCGGCGCCTTCCAGGCGATCCCCACCATGGTGATCGACTTCTTCAGCAATCCGTGCTTGGGCGATTACGATCTTTCCTCGCTCACGCGCATGAGCGGCGGCGGCGCGGCCATGCCGGCCGCGGTGGCCGAGCGGCTCGAGCAGATGGGTCTGCCGTACGTCGAGGGCTACGGTCTCTCCGAAACGATAGCGCCGACACACATCAACCCGCTCGAGCGTCCCAAGCCGCAGTGTCTCGGCGTGCCGATCTACGATGTCGATTCGCGCGTCGTCGATCCGCAGACCCTCGAGGCGCTGCCGACGGGCGAGGTGGGTGAGATCGTCACGCACGGCCCGCAGCTCTTCCTCGGCTACTGGAACAAGCCGCAGGAGACGGCGAACGCCACCGCGCAGATCGACGGCAAGCGCTTCCTGCGCACGGGTGATCTCGGCCGTATCGACGAGGAGGGCTACTTCTTCATGGTCGATCGCCTGAAGCGCATGATCAATGCCTCGGGCTTCAAGGTGTGGCCCGCGGAAGTCGAGAACCACATGTATCACCATCCGGCCATCCTCGAGGCGTGCGTGATCGCGGCGCGCGATGCGCATCGCGGCGAGACCGTCAAAGCGCTCGTGGTCGCGCGGCCGGAGTGGCGTGGGCGCGTGGCCGAGCGCGAGATCATCGATTGGTGCCGCTCCAGCATGGCCCACTACAAAGCACCGCGCATCGTCGAGTTCAAGGACGTGCTGCCGAAGTCCGCCGCCGGCAAGATCCTGTGGCGCGAGCTGCAGGAGCGCGAGAACGCGCAGGCGCGCTCCTAGAAGACGCCGAGCGTCAGCCCCGCAGCGAGCGTCGCGCCGAGCTCCGCGCAACGCGCGAGATCGGACGCCCCGATGTGCTTCGCCCGCAGGATGTCCGCGGGCGCGGTCGCCTGCGTGAGGATGATGAGGGGCGCGGCGATGGCGCGCAGCCGCCAGCCCGTTGCGATGCGATCGATCTGCTGCGCTGCATTGCGCCCGTCGCTGCCCGCGCAGATGAGGACCGCATAGGGGCGCCCATTCAGCCGATCGAGCGCCGCATAATAGGTGCGATCGAAAAAGTCCTTCATGAGCCCGGACATCGCCGCGAGATTCTCCGGCGTCGCGAACAAATAGCCGTCGGCGCTGAGCAGTTCCTCCGCAGTGGTATCCACCGCTCGCCTGAGCGTGACGCGCACGCCGCCCTGCGCCCGGGCGGCGCCGGCGGCCGCGTGGGCCATTTGCTCGGTGCCCCCGGTCATGGAGTGATAGACGATCAGCAGATGCTTCATGCGCGTCAGGCTCGCGTTTGGCATCATACCGGCTCTGCCGTCGGGATCGCTCCCGGCCTCGCTCCCACCCCGAACCGCAAGGGGCTCCCATTGAAATATCGCAAGCTCGGCAACAGCAATTTATGGGTGTCGGAGATCGCGCTCGGCTCCTGGCTCACCTTCTCGAGCGGCGCCCGCAAGCAAGCGGCGATCGCCTGCGTGCAGCGCGCGCTCGACCTCGGCGTCACCCTCATCGACACCGCCAACGTCTACGGCCGGGGAGCCGCCGAGCGCGTGCTCGGCGAGGCGCTCGCCGGGCGTCGGCGCGACAGCTACGTCCTCGCGACCAAGCTGTTCTTTCCGATGAGCGACACCGATCGCGGCCTCTCGCGCGCGCAGATCCACAAGCAGCTCGATGCCTCGCTCGAGCGCCTGCGCGTGAGCTACGTCGATCTTTACCAGTGTCATCGCTATGACGCGCAGACACCGCTCGAGGAGACGATGCAGGCGCTCACCGAGGTCGTGCATGCCGGCAAGGTCCGCTATATCGGCTTCTCGGAATGGCCCATCGATCGCATCGAGGCCGCTCTCGCCCTGAGCGGCGTCGAGCGCTTCGTCTCGAGCCAGCCGCAGTACTCGCTCCTGCATCGCGACCCGGAGCGCGCGCTGATTCCCCTGTGCACGCGCTTCGGCATCTCGCAGATCGTCTGGTCGCCGCTCGCACAGGGCGTGCTCACGGGCAAGTACCGGCCCGGTGAGCCCATACCGAAGGACAGCCGCGCGGCGCAGGACTCGATGAAGGATTTCGTGCATCCCGAGTGGCTCGAGCCCCAGGTGCTGCGCGCCGTGGAGTCGATCGGCGCCCTGGCGGCGGATGCCGGCCTGTCGCTGGCGCAGTTCGCGCTCGCCTGGATCTTGCGCGAGCCCAATGTCGCCTCCGCCATCATCGGCGCCACGCGTCCCGAGCAGGTCGATGAGAATGTCGCCGCCAGCGGACACTTCGTGTCGCACGAGCTCTTCGAGCGGGCCGAGCAGCTCCTCGCCCAGGCGGGCGTCCCCGCAAAGTGAACCCGTCGCGCTTCGATGAGTCCAACGAACGCGTCAACCAGGTGAGGAGAACGACCATAAGCTCCCTGATAGCACGCGCCTGCGCATCGCTCGCCGCTCTCACTCTCGTTGCCGGCGCCCAGGCAGGCGCTGCGCCGTTCGACCTGGCGGGGCCCGTCCTCGAGGTCACGGTCACCCGCGGGGCAACGACCCTGCCGATCGGGGAGGTCCCGAACCTCGCTCCGGGGGACCGCCTGGCCATCCATGCGGACCTGCCCGCCTCGCAGTCCGCGCATTACCTGCTGGTGGTTGCCTTCCTCAGCGGCTCGACCAACCCCCCGAGCGAGCAGTGGTTCACGGCCTGCAAGGCCTGGAGCGAGCGCTGCTCGCATGAGGGGTTGAAGGTGACCGTGCCATCCGGCGCGCAGCAGACCCTGCTGTTCCTCGCACCCGAGACGGGCGGTGACCTGCGCACGCTCATCGGCGCCGTGCGCGGCCGGCCCGGCGCGTTCGTGCGCACCTCGCAGGACCTCAATCAGGCTGCGCTCGATCGCTCGCGGCTCGAGTCCTATCTGTCCCGCGTGCGCGCACTCAACGATTCCGATCCCGCCCAGATCGCCGCCACAGCACCGCTCCTCGCGCGCAGTCTCGCGATCAAGGTGGACGAGAAGTGCCTCGACCGGCTGCCCGAGCTGCAGGCGCCTTGCCTGATGAGCGGACAGGAGTCCCTCATCCTCAACGACGGGCACAGCACCTCCATCGTCGAGGCCCTCACCTCCGGGCCGGGCGCCGACCTCGCGATGCAGGCGAGCTACACCCCGCAGCTCAGCTACGGCTACTACAGCCCCTACCTCGCCTCGGTGTTCGACATCGCGCGCATCCTCGACTCGTTCCGCACCGCGCAGTACGCGTACATTCCGGCGCTCGCCTCCGCACAAGGCGCGCAGCTGCATCTCACGCTCAACGCTGCCCCCTCCTTTCACAACCCCAAGTCGGTGCTCGTGGTCGCTCTGCCCGCCGTCGAGGCCGCACAGCTGCCGCCCCTGCACGCCGTTGATCCGAAGGAAATTTACTGCTCGAAGCGCAGCACGCTCGTGCTGCCGGTGGAGGGGGCGCCGCTCGTGTTCTCGACCGGCTACGCCCACGACATGGCGCTGCGCTTCACGGCGGCGAACGGCGGGCTCGCGCTCGACCTGCCGGCGAAGGCCGATGCGGCGCGCGGCGGCTTCGTCGTCGACACCCAGCCGCTCGGCGCCGCGCAGCTCGGCGACAGCGTGAGCGCACAGCTGCACGGCGCATGGGGGTTCGAGCCGTATGCGGGGCCCACCTTCCGCTTGATGAACACGCACGCCGCGACCTGGCAGCTCGCCTCCGGCGATGCGGCGCTCATCGTCGGCCGGCAGGACACGATCCATCTGCGCGCCGAGAGCGTGAGCTGCATCGACAGCATCATGCTCAAGGATCCGGGCGGCAAGGAGCTCAAGACCGAATGGAAGCGCGTGAAGAGCGATGAGGTGGAGGTGAAGCTGCCGCTCAAGGACGCAACGCCCGGCGCGATGACGCTGCTCGTGCAGCAGTACGGCGCGGAGCATCCGGCTGCGGTGCCCGTGCAGACGTTCGCCGAGGCGGGGCGCTTCGAGGGCTTCACCCTGCACGCCGGCGATGCGCAGGGCGTGCTCAAGGGCAGCCGCCTCGATGAGGTCGCGAGCCTCACCGTCAAGGGACTCGTGTTCTCCGCGGGGGACCTCGCGAGTCACCTCGGGAGCGATGAGCTGCCGATGGTGGCGGCCGATGCCGCCGCCGCCGCGGCCTTGAAGCCCGAGCACGGCCTCGAGGCGCACGTCACCCTCAAGGACGGCCGGGTGCTGCCGCTGAGCGCGACCATCGATGCCCCGCGGCCGCGCGTCACGCTCATCAACAAGACCTTGCAGCTTCCCGAGGCGCTGCGCTCGAGCAACATCACGCTCGCCGATCCGGCCGAGCTCCCGCAGGGCGGCACGCTGGTGTTCGCCATGCGCAGCCAGACGCCGGCGAGCTTCGCGCATGATGAGACCGTCGACGTCGCCACCGTGGATGACTCCTTCACCGCGAGCTTGAGCCTCGCGAACGGCGCTCTCACGCTCGAGAACGCGCACATCGCGGTCGCAACCCTCGTGCCCGGCAAGATGTTCGGACCCGCGGCCTTCGGACCGCTCAAGTTTCGGGTCGCGGTGAAGGGCGTGGCCGGCGAGTGGCAACCGCTCGCCACTCTCGTGCGCCTGCCCGCGTTGCGCTCGCTCGAGTGTCCACCGACCCGCGATCTCGCGTGCAAGCTCTCGGGCGAGGATCTGTATCTTATCGACTCGGTGTCCGCCGATCCGCAGTTCACCGCACCCGTGCAGGTGCCCGACGGATTCCTCGGCGCCGCGCTGCCCGTCCCGCATCCCAAGACCGGCAATCTCTATTTGAGGCTGCGTGACAATCCGGCGGTCGTCAACCCGGTCACGGTCGCGGTCGTCGAGCTGCCCACGCCGCCGGCCGAGGTCGATCGCACGCAGGCGCGCGAGTCGGCATTGCAGACGCAGAACAGCGCCTCCCCCTAGCCTGGGGCGCGCAACGCGTCCGATGCCCGAGCGGATTCAGACTCGACAGAACTCCTGCAGGACGGGCTGAAACTCTCCCCGGCGGATGAGTTCGATCACCGGGTTGTGCCCTGCGAATTTCGCGACGGGCCGCAGGCCGGCGAAGGCACAGCCGCGCATGCGCTCGGCGTGCAGGCGGTCGTCCCAATTGTCCTCACCATACATCAGGGTTACCCGCGGCGGGGTCGGGGCGGCGCGATAATGCTGGACCATGTCCAGGCTTAACCCGGGGTGATTCTTGTGGAGACGGCGCGCTGCGCGTGCCCACCTCAAGAACAGGTTGGCGCCCGGCTGTAGATTCACAGGCGCCCCGAGCGCGAGCACGCGTTCAGAGTGCAGCAGAAGACCGTAATGCAGGGCTGCGAATCCACCCACGGAAAATCCGTAGCATAGGATGCGGCGCGCCCCGAGCTCATCGACGGCGTGGCGCAGAAACTCCAGCGTTCGCCCAAGACCGCCGCCGATGGCGCCCACCCCGTCGAGAAAGAATTCGTCGCGAAAATCGCGAAGGTAGATCAAGTGCGCGTGCATCTGGCCGCCCCAGCGATGAAACGCATTCAGCGGCATGCCCAGGCGATAGGTGCCACCGCCGCAGAACAGGAGCACGACGGTATCCGCGTTCTGCCGCTTCGCGATCTGAATTTCCCGGGTCGGATCGTCGAAGAACGGCGTCAAGGATGCTTGGGCAGGAAGATTCTCCAGTACGACCGTCAAGTTGTTGACGAACTCGGCGTCGGGGAACGGCACACGCAGCTGGCCTACCGCGTAGTGCGCGGCGGCGAACCGCTCCTGATCGAGCAGCAGGTTCACGGCGGCGGCCCAGTGAGCGACATCGCCGCGCTCGGTATTGAGCCTGGCCGTTTTGCCGGCGCACTCAACGATGTGCTCGGCCGTTGCTTGCACGCCCGCCGGCAATGGAATGCCCATCATGTCGCGGGTGCCAGCGATTTGGCGCGTTGTTTGTCCGCGATTTCGCGAGCCAAATCCGCGATGGAACGCGCCGACTGGTAGCCGTCCGGCTCGATGACGACGTCGAACTGCGCGCCGATCTGAAGCACCGCTTCCATGAACTGCAACGAATCGCCGCCCAGCGACAACATGCTGTCTTCCGGCGTCGCGCTCGATGTCTTGGTAATTTCCTGAAACAGATCGATCAGTCTCTCAATCAGCAATGGATTTTGCCGTTTCGATGCATCCAAGACCATCGCGGCGTCCATGGCCGCCAGGCGCTGCCGATCGATCTTGAAATTCGGCAGCCATGGAAACTCCTCGAGCAACACGATTTGCGCCGGCATCATGTGGGGCGGCAAGCGCCCGCTCAACATCGCGAGCAGGTGCCGCGGCAAGAGATGGGTCTGGGATACCTCTCGGGTTACGTAGCCGATCAATGCCATGGGCAGTCCCTCAGCATTCCTGCGCACCACGATGGCGGCATCGCGCAAGCCCGTACACGCCTTGAGCGCCGCCTCGACTTCGTTCGGTTCGACCCGATAGCCGTGCAGTTTCACTTGCTGATCTTTGCGGCCGACATACTCGAGAAGGCCGTCGGCACGCCGGCGCCCGAGGTCGCCGGTTTTGTAGATCCGGAACGACGGATCGTTGGCATCCGACCGAAAGGCGCTGCGCGTCAACTCCGGTTCGTTCCAGTAACCGAGCGCGACGTAGCGGCTGGAGACAACGATCTCCCCGGTTTCGCCTATCGGGGTCTCGTGCCCGTCGGCGTCGAGTACATCGACAGGGCGCTCCGGCATGCTGTAACCCACCGGCAGCGCACTCGTGGTGTCTCGCACCGATGCATCGACGCACCATTGAGAGTACACCGTCCAACATTCCGTGGCGCCCAGGTGCACGTAGAATTTCGCGTCGCGGGGGCACACGGCCTTGAACAGATCGAAGTCCGACCAGTCGACCCGATCGCCGCCGAGAGAGACCAGACGGACGTGCCGGAAAAAGCCCCCGGTGCGCGCGGCCGCCAAGTGGCGGAAGAGGGACGGCGACAGCCGCAGCACCGTCACCGCAAGCGCATCGATCTGTTGCGCAAGCTTTTCGGGACCATAGGCCAGCGGCGGCAGGACCTCCATCGCCGCGCCGCTCAAGAGTCCGCTTAACAGCGTTCGAAAACCCGCGATCACGGCCGGTGAATAGAACACCGCAATCGTGTCGGTAACACCCATGTGCGACGTGTTCACCGATTGCATCACGTCGTGCAGCACACCCCGATGACTTTGCACCACTCCCTTGGGCACGCCCGTCGATCCCGAGGTATAGACGATGCAGGCCGGCGCATCGGGCAAGGTCGTTGTGGGCTGGTGCGTGTCCTCGGAAGCGCCACGCTGCTCATCCACGTTCAATATCGAGGATGCGGACGCGAGACGGTGCGCCTGAGCACAGTGTGCGCCGGTGGTGACCACCAGGGTCGCCTGGGCGTGAGCCATGATCTTGCGATTGCGTTCAAGCGGATGGTTGGCATCGAGCAAGAGAGCGATGCGGCCCGCTCGCAGCACACTGAGCAGCAGCACCGCATAGCGTGCCTCGTTCGAGTCGAAGATCGCGACCGGACCTGCCTCCGCGTGGGCGGCGGCGATCTTCGCACCGATGTGTCGAGCCTCTGCGGCGAGCGCGGCATAAGTGTAGGAATGGGTCGAGTCACGCACAGCCGGGCGATCGGGATAGCGGCCGGCAACCGCCTCGTAGCGATGCCAGATCGAGGCGTCGAGGGCGGAACGCGGGAATTCATCGTATTCCCATTCGGGACGACCCTCGCGATCCAAAGGTGCACTCTGTGCTCGATGGCGCATCCGGACTTTCGTTTTGTGCCAAACGTCGAGCCGACCCTACACCGTTCGGCGGCCGCCTCCAAGGCAAAATTCACATATTGTTGTGGGCACCGGGTGAGGCGTCATGAAGTCGAGTGACGGGTCTATCTGGGCGACTGCGAGCAGTCAGCGCTTCAAGGCGAGCGCAGATCACGCACCCGCGCCGCCTTGCCGCTCGAGCGGCCGAGCGTGCCGTGCGCGACCACCTGCACCTGCGCCTTCAATCCGATCTGCGCCCGCAGCCGCTCCTCGAGGTGGCGCGCATGCTCGGGATGATGAGCCGCGGCGAGCTCCATGCGTGCCTCGACGATCACGGTGAGCTCATCGAGCCGGTGCGGCCGCGTGACCTCGAGCTCGTAGTGCGGCGCGAGCCCTTCACAGCTCAGAATCACCTCCTCGATCTGCGAGGGAAAGAGGTTGACGCCGCGGATGACCAGCATGTCGTCCGAGCGGCCGCTGATCTTCGCGAGACGCCGCATCACCGTATGCTGTCCTGGGAGCAGCCGCGTGAGATCGCGCGTGCGGTACCGCACGACCGGCATGCCCTCCTTGGTGAGCGAGGTGAAGACGAGCTCGCCCAAGGCGCCTTCCGGCAGCACCTCGCCGCTCTCGGGGTCGATGATCTCCGCGAGGAAGTGATCCTCCCACACGGTCGGTCCCTCGTGCGTACCGCCGAGCTCCTGCGCGACGCCCGGTCCCATGACCTCCGAGATCCCATAGATGTCACAGGCCTCGATGTCGAGCGCCTCCTCGATCTCGCGGCGCATGCCCTCGCTCCACGGCTCGGCGCCGAAGATGCCGATCTTCAGCGAGGTCGAGCGCGGATCAATCTTGAGGCGCCGAAACTCATCGAGCAGCGCAAGCATGTAGCTCGGCGTCAGCATGATGATGTCCGGGCGAAAATCGAGAATCAGCTGCACCTGCCGCTCGCTGTGGCCGGCCGACACCGGAATCACCGTGCAGCCCGCCGCCTCCGCGCCGTAGTGCGCCCCGAGGCCGCCGGTGAAAAGACCATAGCCGTAGGCCACGTGCACTTTCATGCCGGCGCGACCGCCGGCGGCCCGGATCGACCGCGCCACCAGCGCGCTCCAGGTCTCGATGTCGCGGCGGGTATACCCGACCACCGTCGGCTTGCCGGTCGTGCCCGAAGAGGCGTGCAGCCGCGCGATGCGCTCCAGCGGCACCGCGAAGAAGCCGAACGGATACGCCTCGCGCAGCTCGCTCTTGGAGATCAGCGGAAAGCGCGCGAGGTCCGCGAGCGTGCGCAGCGCGCGCGGCTCGACGCCGTGGAGCTCGCACAGCGAGCGGTAGCGCGCATTGTGCGCGTAGGCGTGCTCAACGGTCGCCCGCAGCCGCTCGAGCTGCAGAGCCTCGAGCGCGCCGCGCTCGATATCGAGCATGGGCTCGAGCCGCTTCAGCTCCTCGAGCGAGGTCGCCGCTCTCATGCCGTCGCCGCTCTCATGCCGTCGCCGCTCTCATGCCATCGCCGCTCTGATGCCATCGCCGCAGTCATGGCGCCGCCGGCTCATCGGGTGGCGCGAAGCGCGCCGTGCGCTTCTCGCGGGCGGCGGCGAGCCCCTCGCGCGCATCCTGCAGGCGAAACCCCAGGAACTCGAGCGCGAGCGAGGCATCGAAGCTCGGCCCGGCGAGCTTCAGCCAGTTGTTGAGCGCCTGCTTGGTGAAGCGGACCGCGGTTGGACTCGCAGCGGCGAGCGTGCGCGCCAGCTCGAGCGCGCGCGCCTCGACCTCGGCGTCCGGCACGCACAGCGACACCAGGCCGATACGCTCGGCCTCGATCCCGGAGAGCGGTTGGTTGAGGAGCAGGTGATAGCGAGCCTTGGCGAGCCCGCAGAGCAGCGGCCAG
>DATGIA010000115.1:0-30447 GCA_035307465.1 Steroidobacteraceae bacterium | reverse complement strand
TGAGCACCCGGGGACGCTCACCGCCCGGCGTTCGCTGCGCAGCGCCGCCACGGGCCGCTTTCGTGCCTGGGCCGCACGCCGCCAGGGCCGGGACGCCCTGCCGGTCACGATTCATCGGCGCCGCATCTACATCCTGCCGACGCGCTTCGGGCTGATGCTCGCCGGGCTTCTGCTCGCGATGCTGCTGGCCGGGCTCAACTACAACAGCAACTTGGGGCTGGCCTATGCCTTTTTGATGTTCGGCCTGACCCTGGTGGCCATGCACCACTGCCATCGCAATCTTCTCGGTCTCGAGGTCGACATCAGCCTCGAGAGCGATGCGTTCGCAGGCACTTATGCCGCATTCCCGTGTCTGCTCGGGAACGCCTCCGCGCTCGAGCGGATCGACATCGAGGCACAGCTCGGCGCCGAGCAGGGTCAGCCGGCAGTGACCAGCGTGCGAGCCCGGGGCCGCGAGCGGCTGATCCTCGAGATCCCGGTGCAGCGGCGCGGGGTCGTGCGCATTGCCCGGCTCGAGCTCGCCACGCGCCAGCCGCTCGGCTGGTTTCGAGCCTGGACCTACGTGCACGTGCCTCTGACGGTGTACGTCGCCCCGAGTCCGCGCGGCGAGCGGCCGCTGCCCACGTCGTCTGGAAACCGCGGGCGCGCCGCGCCGGCCGCCGAGGCCCGGGGTGATGAGGACTTTGCCGGCCTGCGTGCCTACGCCCCGGGGGTGCCGTTGAAGCACATGGCCTGGAAGGTGCTCGCACGCGGCCAGGATGCGGCGGTGCGCAGCTACACGAGCGTCGTCGCGGAGCCGCAGTGGCTCGAGTGGTCGCTCCTCGAGGGTCTCGAGGTGGAGACACGGCTCTCGCAGCTGTGCCGCTGGGTCCTCGAGTGTCATCGCTTGCAGCGAACCTACGGACTGCGACTTCCCGGGATCGAGATTCCGCCGAGCCAGGGCGCCGCGCATCGCACCGAGTGCCTGCGCGCGCTCGCCCTGTATGGTGCGGCGGACGCATGAAAGCCGCGCAAGCGCCGGCGACATCCGTCCAGCTGCGCTGGCTGTGTGCGTGCCTCGCGCTCGCGCTCGCACCGCATCTCACGAGCCTGCCACCTTGGTTGATCGGCGTGACTGCGGCTTTCGTCGTCTTGCGCCTCGCGCTCGCCGCGCGGCAACGCCCGCCGCCGCCGAAGCTCCTGCGCCTTGCACTCGCCGCGATCGCGCTGGCGCTGCTCTGGCTGCAGTACCGCACCTTCAATGGCCTCGAAGCCGGCACTGCGCTGCTGTGCCTGGTGGCGGGGCTGAAGTTTCTCGAGACGCAATCGCGGCGCGATCTGTACGTGCTCACCTTCATCGTTTATTTCCTCGGTCTCGCGGCGCTGTTGCGGGGCGAATCGTTCTGGTTGCTGGGCTATCTGGTCGGCGTCGCCTGGCTCACCTCCGCAACGCTTCTGCATCTCACGCCCGCCCGACCGCTCGAGGCGCTGCCGAGCGCGCGCCGCGCAGGCCGCATCCTCGCGCAGGCGCTGCCCATTGCGCTCGTCCTGTGGCTGCTCTTTCCGCGCTTCGACGGACCGCTGTGGCAGCTCTCGAGCGAGGCGCGCGCACAGTCCGGTTTGAGCGACACCCTGAGTCCGGGCGACATCACCGAGCTCGCGCTTTCCTCCGAGATTGCCTTTCGCGTGCATTTTCTCGGAGCGACGCCGCCGCCCGGCGCGCGCTACTGGCGGGGTCCCGTGCTGCATCAGTTCGACGGGCGCGCCTGGCGCGGGATCGATTCGAGTGCTGCCCGAGTCTCGCACCTTCGGCTCTCGGGGGCCGCCTACCGTTACCGGCTGAGCCTCGAGCCGCATGCGCATCGCTGGGTATTCACCCTCGACTGGCCCGCCTCCTGGAGCCTGCCGAAGGCGCTGCTGACGAGCGACGAGGTGCTCATGCAGCCCGAGCCGATCCTGGACACCCTCGATGTGGTTGCAAGCTCCTTCAGCGTGGCGCGCCCCGCCCGACCCCTCGGTGCCGATGAGCGGGCGCGGGACACCGCGCTGCCGCCCGCGAGCAATCCCCGCACCGGGGAGCTCGCGCAGCGGCTCTGGCAGGCGCATCCGCGCGATGTCGAGTACGTTCGCGCGGTGCTCGCCCTGTTCCATGATCAACCGTTCTATTACACGCTGACGCCGCCTCGCCTCGAGCAGAACCCGACCGACGAGTTCCTGTTCGAGACGCGGCGCGGTTTCTGCGGACACTATGCTTCGGCCTTCGCCCAACTGATGCGCGCGGCCGGCCTTCCGGCTCGCGTCGTCACGGGCTACCTGGGAGGAACCTACAATCGCTTCGCCAACTACTGGATCGTGCGTCAGAGCGATGCGCACGCCTGGACGGAGGTGTGGCTCGAGGGCCGCGGTTGGACGCGGATCGATCCGACCTCGGCCGTCGCGCCCGAGCGCGTCGAGCGCGGCGTGAACGATACGGTGGCGGCGGATGAGCCCCTGGCAAGCCGCTGGCAACGGCACACCCCCTGGCTCGCCGATCTCAGGCTCGAGCTCGACGCCCTGCATGAGTGGTGGCGCGAGCGCATCCTGCGCTACGACTCAGGGCTGCAGCTGCGGCTCCTCAGAGCCTTGCACGTTCCGGACCCCGATGCGCAGAAGCTCGTCATCCTCCTCGGCATCGGTCTCGGACTCGTGCTCGGCTGGCTCACCTGGCAGGTGCGGCGCGAGACACGCCCGGCCGACGTCGACCCCGTGCAGCGCGCCTATGCGCGCTTGTGCCGAAAGCTGGCCGCCGTCGGCCTGGAACGGCGCGCTTTCGAGGGCCCCTTGAGCTTCGCCACCCGCGTCGGCGCCGCGCGTCCGGATCTCAAGGCCGTGGTGCAGGGCTTGTGCGATCTGTACGCGGGGCTGCGCTACGGGCCGCCCCTCGAGCGCGCCTCGGTGGTCCGCTCGACCTTCATCGCAGCGGTGCGCGCCTTTCACCCGCCGCGTCGCCCGCTCGGCGCGGGCGCGAGGTGATCGCGCGTCTTCAGGAACTCGATCTGCGGCCAGCGCTCCTGGGTGAGCTCGAGATTGACCCGGGTCGGGGCGAGGTACACGAGCTCGCCTGCGTGATCGATCGATAGGTTGTCGTACGCCTTGTCGCGAAACTCCGCGAGCCGCTTCTCATCGGCGAGCCGCACCCAGCGGGCCGCCACGACGTTCACCGGCTCGAAGGTGCATTGCACGCCGTACTCGTCCTGCAGGCGAAAGGCGACCACCTCGAACTGCAGCGGGCCGATGGCTCCCAGAATGAGGTCGTTGTTGCGCAGGGGCTTGAAGAGCTGCGTCGCGCCCTCCTCGCAAAGCTGCGAGAGGCCCTTCTGCAGCGCCTTCATGCGCAGCGGGTCCTTGAGCACGGCGCGCCGGAAGAGCTCGGGTGCGAAGTTCGGCACCCCGGTGAAGGTGAGATGCTCGCCTTCCGAGAAGGTGTCGCCAATATTGATCGTCCCGTGATTGTGCAGGCCGATGATGTCTCCGGCGTAGGCCTCCTCGGCCTGCGAGCGGTCGGCCGCGAGGAAGGTGAGCGCATCGGCGATGCGCACCTCCTTGTCCTGGCGCACATGGTAGAGACGCATGCCCCGCGCGTAGCGTCCCGAGCACAGCCGCAGGAAGGCGATACGATCGCGATGACCGGGGTCCATGTTGGCCTGGATCTTGAACACGAATCCCGTGAGCTTGGGCTCCTGCGCCTCCACCACGCGCTCGAGCGCGCTGCGTGGCAGCGGCGCCGGCGAGTGCCGGACGAAGGAGTCGAGCAGCTCGCGCACACCGAAATTGTTGACGGCCGAGCCGAAGAACACCGGCGTTTGCCGGGCGGCGAGATAGCGCTCGAGGTCGAAGGTGGGTGTGGCGCCGCGCACGAGCTCCACCTCGTCGAGGAATGCCCGGTAACGATTGCCGAGAAACGCCTGCGCTTCGGCGCCCTCGAGCCCCTCGATGGTCTCGTGCGAGCCGAGACGGCCGCGCTCCGAGGCGACATACACGTAGATCCGGTCCTCGATGAGGTGATAGACGCCGAGCAGGTCGCGCCCCATGCCGATCGGCCAGGTCACCGGCGTGCATTCGACCTTGAGGACCCGCTCGATCTCATCGAGCAGCTCGATCGGCGGCCGCCCGTCCCGATCGAGCTTGTTGACGAAGGTCATGATCGGTGTGGCGCGCAGCCGGCACACCTCCATGAGCTTGATGGTGCGCTCCTCGACGCCCCGCGCGCAGTCGATGACCATCAGTGCGGAGTCGACCGCGGTGAGCGTGCGATAGGTGTCCTCGGAGAAGTCCTCGTGACCGGGCGTGTCGAGCAGGTTGACGATGCAGCCTTCGAAGGGGAACTGCATCACCGAGGAGGTGACGGAGATCCCGCGCTGCTGCTCGAGGCGCATCCAGTCGGAGGTGGCGTGCCGCGTCGCCTTGCGACCCTTGACGGTGCCGGCCATCTGGATCGCGCCTCCGAACAGCAGCAGCTTCTCGGTGAGCGTGGTCTTGCCCGCATCGGGGTGGGAGATGATGGCAAACGTCCGGCGACGCTGGATCTCACTGGATATTTCAACTTCTGTCACCAACCGTTTCCTTGAATAGGTACATGTCCATGTACACGGACCGCAAAGCCCGCGCTGCCGATGGGGCGCAGCCCCGGCGCGCGACGCGGTGGGCGACAGCGTAAAATGATGGACTCAGACTCGGGTGAATTTACCGGGTCACGGGTACGAGCATGCGCCGCAGCACCGCCGCGTCCTCCCGGCCTCCCGGAGCCTGATAATAGCCCCGGCGTACTCCCACCTGCTCGAAGCCGAGCGAATGATAGAGGCGCGCGGCGACGGTGTTCGAGGGCCTCACCTCGAGATAAGCCTCGTACATCCCCGCGCTACTTGCGCGCTCGAGCAGCCAGGTGAGAATGCGTCGCGCCAGCCCGCGATTTCGATACTCGTCGCGGATACAGATGTTGAGTATGTGCGCCTCTCCCGCACCCACCGACATGATGCCGTACCCGCCGACCTCGCCGCCGACATCGACGATGCGGCAGACGTAGCCCACCCGCAGGCAGTCGCGGAAAATACCCTCGCTCCAGGGGAACTGATAGGCGCTGCGCTCGATGGCGACCACCATCGGCACGTCGAGCTCGGTCATCGGCCGGATGTCGACCGCGGAGAAAAGCTGTTCCTGTTTAACGCTGGACACGGGCGCAGACCTCGCGTGCGAACTTCAGGTCCTCCCACGCCTTGCGCTTGTCCGCGGGCGTGCGCAGGAGATAACCGGGATGGTACGTGACGACCAGCGGGACGCGCGACTGTCCGAAGGCATGAACCTGGCGGCGCAGACGCCCGAGGGGGGCGTCGGTCTTGAGGAGGTTCTGGGCGGCGATCCGACCGACTGCCAGCATGATCCGGGGCCTCAAGAGGGCGATTTGCTCCTCCAGATAGGGCATGCACTCCCGCGCTTCCTCGCCCTCGGGATCGCGGTTGCCCGGCGGGCGGCATTTCAACACATTGGCGATGTACACCTCTCCACGGGCGAGGCCGATCGCCCGCAACATGGCGTTGAGCAGCTGCCCGGCCCGCCCGACGAACGGCTCCCCCTTCAGGTCCTCATCGGCGCCCGGCGCCTCGCCGACCACCAGCCACTCGGCCTGACGATCCCCCACTCCGAAGACCGTCTGAGTGCGCGTGGAGGAAAGCTTGCAGCGGGTGCAGCCCGCGACGCGTGCCCGCAGCTCCTCCCAGCCGCCGCGTTCCGGTGCGCCCTGGGCATTCGGTGCGCGAGTCGGTGCGATAGCGTTCGCACAGGAGCCCACCGGCGCGCTGCGCAGCACCCAGGACGTGAGCCCGAGCGCATCGAGATACTGACGCCGCGCGGAGTCCATCATCCCTGCGTCGCCGGGGGGCGCGAGCGCTTGCGCAGCTTCCGCCAGCCCCATACGAGCGGTGCCGACAGCGCATAGCTGCCGAAGAAGGCGAGCAGCGTGACCGGCGGGTTGATCGCAATCAGCACGATCGCGAGCAGAAAGAGCGCGAAGGTGGTGAATCGCACCCGGCCCGCGGCCTGCACGTGCTTGAAGCTGTTGAAGGGGAATCGGGAGATCATCAGCGCGCCCGCGCAGGCGGTGATGAGAAAAGCGACGATCAGTCCCGGCAAGCCGATCGTGACGGTGCGCTCATTGGCGAGCCACACCGAAGCGGCGACCACCGCTGCGGCCGACGGGCTCGGCAACCCCTCGAAGTAGTGCTTGTCCTGCACCGCCGAGCGGGCGTTGAAGCGCGCCAGGCGCAGCCCCGCGGCCGCCGCATAGAAGAAGCACACGAGCCAGCCGACGCGCCGCCACAACGTGCCGTATTCTGCGATGCGCACCACGCCCCACTGGTAGGTGACGATCGCCGGTGCAAGACCGAAGGACACCATGTCCGAGAGGCTGTCGTACTCCTTGCCGAACAGACTCTCGGTGTGCGTCCAGCGGGCGACGCGTCCATCGAGCGAGTCGAACAGCATGGCGATGAAGATCGCCATGCCGGCGCGATCGAAGCGCAGATCGATGGCGGCGACGATCGCGTAGAAGCCGGCAAACAATGCGCCGGTCGTGAGCAAATTCGGCAGCCAGTACACGCCGCGCGGCCGCTCTGGGGTCTCCTCGACGTCGCTCATGAGCGCTCATCATACCAGGGGGGGTCATGTAAGATACGCCGCCATGCGCCTGTCCCGGTACCCGATCAACACACTCAAAGAGGTCCCCGCCGATGCCGAGGTCGTCAGTCACCGGTTGATGTTGCGATCCGGCATGATCCGGCGGTTGGCTGCCGGTCTGTACACCTGGCTGCCCCTGGGATTGCGCACCTTGCACAAGGTCGAGCGCATCATCCGCGAGGAAATGGACCGGGCCGGCGCGCTCGAGTGCATCATGCCGACCGTGCAGCCGGCCGAGCTGTGGAAGGAATCGGGCCGCTGGAGCAAGTACGGCCCGGAGCTGCTGCGCTTCAAGGACCGGCACGAGCGTGAGTTTGCCTATGGTCCGACCCACGAGGAGGTCATCACCGACATCGCCCGGCGCGAGCTGCGCAGCTACAAGCAGCTCCCCGTCAATTTCTACCAGATCCAGTCGAAGTTTCGTGACGAGATCCGCCCGCGCTTCGGCGTGATGCGCGCGCGCGAGTTCCTGATGAAGGATGCCTATTCCTTCCATGCGGACGAGGCGAGCCTCGCCCAGGGTTATCGCGCGATGTTTGATGCCTACACGCGCATGTTCACCCGCATGGGATTGAACTTTCGCGCCGTGCAGGCCGACGGCGGCAGCATCGGCGGCAGCGTGACGCAGGAATTTCACGTGCTCGCCGAGTCCGGCGAGGATGCCATCGCCTTCTCGAGCGAGGACGACTACGCGGCGAACGTCGAGACCGCCCGGGCGCTGCCGCCGCGCGAGCCGCGCCCCGCCGCCGCCCAGGCGATGCGCAAGGTGGCGACGCCCGGCGTGCACACGATCGCCGAGCTCAGCGCCTTTCTGAAGGTGCCTGCGAGCGCCTGCGTGAAGACTTTGCTGGTCGAAGGCAGCGCCGGCGAGGTCGTTGCCTTCGTCGTGCGCGGCGATCACGAGCTCAACGCCGTCAAGGCGCAGAAGCTCCCGGGGGTGGCCAACCCGCTGCGCATGGCGAGCGCCGCGCGGGTGCGCGAGGCGACCGGCGCGGACCCGGGCTCGATCGGACCGGTCGGCTTCGAGGGTACCGTGTACGTCGATCATGCGGCCGCGCAGCTCGGCGATTTCGTGTGCGGCGCCAACGAGGCGGACATGCACTACGTGGGCGTCAACTGGGGACGAGATCTGCCCGAGCCGCTCCGCGAGGACGTGCGCAACGTGCAGCCGGGCGATCCGAGCCCGAGCGGGCGCGGCACGCTCAGGATCGCGCGCGGCATCGAGGTGGGGCACATCTTCCAGCTGGGCCAGCTCTACAGCGAGGCCATGAACGCGAGCGTCCTCGATGAGGCGGGCAAGGCGCTGACGATGTACATGGGATGCTATGGAATCGGGGTCACGCGCGTGGTGGCCGCGGCGATCGAGCAGAATCACGACGATCAGGGCATCGTGTGGCCCGAGCCGCTCGCGCCCTATCAGGTGCTCGTGCTGCCGCTCAACTACCAAAAATCCTCGCAGGTCCAGAGTTGCGCCGATCGCCTCTACGAGGACCTCGCCGCCACGGGCATCGAGGTCATGCTCGACGATCGCGATGCGCGCCCGGGCGTCAAGTTCGCCGATGCGGATCTGATCGGCATCCCGCATCGGATCGTGATCGGTGAGCGCTCGCTCGCCCAGGGCCGCGTCGAGTATCGCCATCGCCGCGACGCGCAGTCCGCGGAGATCGCCATCGCCGAGGCGCTTCCCCATCTCGAGGCTCGAATCGAGCGCTGATCGCGCATGCGCCCGCTCCTGCCACCGCTCCTCGCGTGCCTGCTGCTCGAGCTGCTCCTGCCGGCAGCCGCCGCTGCAGCTCCGGCCGGCGCGGCAGCGGCTGGCGCGGCCACGACCGGCGCGGCGCCCGCCAACCCGCAGCGCGAGCCCGAGCTCGAGCAGCTCCTCAAGCGGGTGGCCACGGAGAGCGCCTGTTACAGCGATCGCTTCGAGTCGGAGGTCTGGCACAAGGCCATGGAGCAGCGCCTGCAATCCTTCGTGCCAACCCACGAGGAGCGCATCGACCTGCTGGACGAGGTGTACTGCGAATCGAAGCGCGACCCGACCCTCGCTCTGCCTCCGGATCTGGTGCTCGCGCTCATCGAGGTCGAGAGCCGCTTCGACCGCTTCGCGGTCTCCGCCGCAGGCGCGGTCGGACTCATGCAGGTGATGCCCTTCTGGCCGCGCCGGCTCGGCCTGGAGAATCAGCTGGTGCGCGTCGGGCCCAACATTCGCATGGGCTGTGAGATCCTCAGGTACTACCTGCGTACCGAGCACCATGACTGGCCCCGGGCGCTGGCCCGCTATAACGGCAGCGTCGGCCGCGCGCGCTATCCGGAGCTCGTGATGCAACGCTGGCGACGCGTGTGGCGCTTCTAGCGTCTAACGCACCTCGAAGCGGGCCGGGGGCAATTCGTGCTCTCCCGCCTCGAGCTCGGTGACGGCCTCCACCCGGGCCGCACGCGGGCCCCGATGCAACCAGGCGCGCAGCGCCTCCACCGCCGCCTCCGCGCCTGCGACCACCACCTCGACCGACCCATCGGGCATATTGGCTGCATAGCCGATGAGATCGAGACGATCGGCCTCGAGACGCGTGTGATGGCGGAAATGCACGCCTTGCACCCGCCCGGTGATGCGAAAGCGGCGCGGCTTCGCGCTCAAAGACTGCGCGAGCCTGCGCTAGCGCGGAACCGGCGCGTCCACATGTTGACTCTCCGTGTGCTGGGCCTCCTTGAGGGCATCGGCGGCATGCCGCTTGGCCTGCAGAGCGGCATAGCGCGCCCGCACGTATTCGTGCGCCTGCAGATGCGATTCCGCGCGTGCAATCGCGGCCTGCGCCGCATACAGATCGGAGGAGGCGGTCACGTTCGCACCCGCCCCGCGCGCCGCTTCGATGGCCTGGCGCGCATCGCTCATTTCCTGGACGGGAGGGCCGCTCGCACAAGCCGCGAGGGAGAGAAGAGCTGCAACGACCGCAAGGATGCGCACCATGGCGATGATAGTCGACACTAGCGGTTAGCGGCACGCCCCGTCAAACGAGTCCAGGTACAATCCCCGCTCGGCGCTCGCGCGCGGGCGTTGCGCCCGCGCAGCAGCCTCGAGCAAAGCACGCGCCATATCCGAGAGACTCACCGATGGGCGACATTCTGATCTTGTATTATTCTCGCCAAGGCAGCACGGCCGCGCTGGCCCGTCAAGTCGCGCGCGGCGTCGAGACGATTGCCGGCATGCAAGCCCGATTGCGTACCGTGCCGCCCGTGACGAGCACCACCGAGCGGCTCGATCCGGCGGTGCCGAGCGAAGGACCGCCCTACGCGACGCACCAGGACCTGCGCGAGTGCGCGGGCCTCATCCTCGGCAGCCCGACGCGCTTCGGCAACATGGCGGCGCCGCTCAAGCACTTCATCGACGGCACCAGCGCACTCTGGATCACCGGCGCGCTCACCGACAAGCCGGCCGCCGTGTTCACCTCGACCCAGACCCTGCATGGCGGCCAGGAGTCGACGCTGCTGTCGATGCTGCTGCCCCTGCTCCATCACGGCATGATCGTCGTCGGCCTGCCCTATGGTGAGACCGGCCTCACCACGACGCGCAGCGGCGGCACCCCTTATGGCGCGAGCCACGTCGCCGAGGTGAGCGGCGCTGGAGAGCTCGCGAGCGCCGAGCGCGGCCTCGCCCGCGCGCTCGGCGCTCGCGTCGCAACCGTCGCGCAGCGTCTCGCCCGAGCATGAACGGGCAGCGCGCCCGGCACGCGACGCTGATTCTTTGGACGGCGCTTGCCTTGAGCCTGCTCGCCTGGGTGGCGGTGGGATATTCATGGCTCCTGTGCACGCTCGCGGTGTTGCCGCTGCTCGCACCGCTCCCCGGACTCATCCAGGGGCGCCGTTACACCTACGCCTGGGCTTCGCTCTTCACGGTCCCCTATCTCGTGTTCGCGCTCACCGAGCTGCTCTCGAACCCGGCGGCACGCTGGGTGGCCGCCGTGAGCCTGCTGCTGGTGTTTGCCTGGTTCTGCGCTATGGTTTTGTTCTTGCGTGTCGCTCGAGCGCATCGCGGATGAAGGGAATGGTCAGCCGCCGTTGCGCGACCAGCGAGGCCTCATCGAGCGCATCGAGCATCTCGAAGAGCGAGATCAGGTCCCGCGGCATGCGCTTCATGAGGTAATCGAGCGTCTCGATCGGCAGATCGAGGCCGCGCTGCGCGGCGCGCAGGCGCAACGCCTCGGCGCGGCCGTTCTCATCGAGCTCGCGCACGCTGTAGAGCACGCACGCCAGCGCCCGCGAGCGCCAGTCCTCGAGCACCCAGGAAATCTGTCGCGGCGGCAGCCGGGAAGCGAACACCAACCGGGAGCGCAGCTCCGTCGCCCCGTTGAACAGATGGAACAGCGCCTGCTCCCACGCCAGATTCCCGGCGACGGCGTCGAGATCATCGAGGCAGAGCACACGACAGAGCTCGTAGCCTTGCAGCGCGGCCGGGGGCAGCGCGAGCTGCGGATCGAGCGAGAGATAGCCGGCCGCCTCGCCCGCCTCGGCACACATCGCCTGCAGAAGGTGGGTCTTGCCGCTGCCCCGCGCTCCGTGCAGCCAGAGCGGATGGCGCCCCGGGCCGCGCAGCGCCGCGAGCACCTCGCCGTTCTCGCCGGCGGAGAAGTTCGCAAACACCGCACGCGATCTGAGCTGCAAGCCGAGCGGTATCTGCCTCATCGCGGCTTCGAGGAGGGCGCGCTCGCGAGCTGCGCGGTCTCGAGCGCCTGCCGGCCATAGATGAGCACGTAATCGATGCCGCTCACCACCACCATCGCAAAGGTGAGCGCGCCGGCGCCGATGAGCCAGGAGGCCGGAGGCACGCCGAAGGCAGCGCGGGCGATCACCGCCATGGCGAAGATCGCCTCCGCCAGGGTGTTGAGCTTGCTCACCCGTGAAGGCCGGATCGCGAAGGGGCCCAGCCATAGCCGATAGACGATCGCCCCCGTGACCAGCACGAGCTCGCGCGCGAGCACGGTCGCCGTCAACCACACCGGCACCTGATGCATCAGTGCGAGCATCACGAACAGCGTCACGAGCAGGAGCTTGTCGCCGATGGGATCGAGCAGCGCGCCCAGGCGGCTCTCCCAGCCGAAGCGTCTCGCGAGAAATCCGTCGAGCAGATCGCTCGCCCCCGCGACCATCACCAGCGCCAGGGTCACCTCGAGCTCGCGGTGCCAGAGGCACCAGCCGATCGGTGCGACGAGGAGCACGCGCAATGCGCTGATGAGGTTCGGCAGCTGACGCAGCTCGAGCGGCATCGCCTCATCACCGGCGCAACTGAAAGCGCAGAATCCCGTTGTCTCCCGCCGCGATGGGCTGCAGGTGGCCGTCGAGTGCGATCATCTGCTTGAGCGCATCGGCTCCGCCGCGCGCGGTCAGCCGGAAATGCACGGTCTCGGCGCCGAGCTCCTCGACACCGACGTGGGTGACCAGCGCAATCGACTCCAGATAGGTCTGCACCTGCGCATAGTCCTTGAGCTCGCGGATCCCCGTCACCTCGAGATCGACGGGCGCGACCGCGCCGCTCGCGACGAAGATCTCGCCGTACAGGTCCGCCACGCGATTCGGGCCTTCGCCGGCATCGGCCGTGAACTCGATCGCCTTGTCCTTGAAGCTGAAGCTCCAGCGCACCGGCGCCGCGGCGCCCGCGTTGCCCGCCTTTCCGACCAGAACTCCTTCGGCTCCGAGCCGATGCGCCGCCTCGGCGAGGGTGCCCGCGCTTGCGGCGCTGACCGCCGCGTAGTCGAGGTGATCGCGCGACAGGTCGGCGGCGCTCGGCCAGATGAGCGGCACGCCGCGCGCGGATGCGGCCGCATCCACCGCGCCCTTGAGCTCCGAGGTGTCGGTCTGCGTGAGCACCGTGCCGCCCTGCGCGCCGCCGGGCACCGCGAGGAATACCACGGTCGCGGGGCGGGTGTGACCCCACAGCGGCTGGCTGTTCTGCGTGAGCCAGCGCTCGATCGCGGGGCCATCGAAGGACACCCACGGCATGCCGTCGGCCGCCGAGCGGTACTGCTGCACATAGCGCCTCGCACCATGCACGAGGGCAGCAAGCGCCGGGTCCTCGCCGGCGGTGCGCCGACCGGTGACGCGCACGAGCACGATGCGCATGGCCGACTCGAACGCGGCCCCCTGCGCCGCCTCCGAGCGGTCCGCGAGCGGCACGGTCGCCTGGTAGAGCTCGGCACGCGTCGCGGCGCGGGGGGCCTCGAGCGGCACGCACAGCGCCAGCGCGAGGCACAGCAGCGCCAGCCAGCGACCCCACGCCGTGTGGTTCGGCAGGAGGGCTTCGAATCGGGCCTTCGCATCACTCATGTAAAATAAGATAGCATGCCGCCCGAAGCGCGCCGGCCCGGGCGCCGCGAGGATCTGCCCGCATGACCGAGCGAGCACCCGTGACCTATCGCGAGGCCGGAGTCGACATCGACGCGGCCGACGAGCTGATCGAGCGCATCAAGCCGCGCGTCGCGCGCTCGATGCGCCGCGAAGTGCTGGGCGGCATCGGCGGCTTCGGTGCGCTGGTCGAGGTGCCCCTCGAGCGCTTCCGCCGTCCCGTGCTGGTCTCCGGCACCGACGGAGTCGGAACCAAGCTGCGTCTCGCCATCGATTGCAAGCGCCACGATACGGTCGGCATCGACCTGGTGGCCATGTGCGCGAACGATGTGCTCGTGCAGGGCGCCGAGCCGCTGTTCTTTCTCGATTACTTCGCGGTCGGCAAGCTCGAGCCCGAGATCGGCGAGCGCATCATCGGCGGCATCGTCGAGGGATGTCTGCAAGCCGGTTGCGCACTGGTCGGCGGAGAGACGGCCGAGATGCCGGGGATGTACCACGGCGAGGACTACGATCTCGCCGGATTCTGCGTCGGCATCGTCGAGAAGGAGCGCATTCTCGACGGCTCGGCGACGCGTGCGGGCGACATCGTGCTGGGACTGCCCTCCTCCGGGCCGCACTCGAACGGCTTCTCGCTGATCCGCAAGATCCTCGCGCTGAGCGGCGCCCGCCTCGATGAGCCGCTCGCGGGCTCACCGCTCATCGATCAGCTCATGACTCCGACCCGCATCTACGTGAAGCCGGTGCTCGCCCTGCTCGAGGAGCTGCCGGTGCACGGCCTCGCCCACATCACCGGCGGAGGCCTCGTCGACAACATTCCGCGGGTGCTGCCCGAAGGCCTCGAAGTGGTGCTCGAGCGGCGTTCCTGGCCCCACTTGCCGGTGTTTGACTGGCTGCAGCGGGCCGGACAGGTGTCCGACGGCGAGATGTACCGGGTGTTCAACTGCGGCATCGGCATGACGGTCCAGATCGCTCCCGCGCATGCCGATCGGGCGATCGAGCTCCTGGGCGCGGCGGGGCAACCGGTGCTGCGCATCGGCGAGGTGCGACGCGGCGATCGTGGCGTCGCGATCGCTTGACCGATCCGCCGCGCACGCCGATCGTCGTGCTCATCTCCGGCCGCGGCAGCAACATGCGCGCCCTGGTCGAGAGCAGCCGCGAGCCGCCGCCGGTCTACGAGGTCGCGGCGGTGCTTGCCGATCGCGCCGATGCGCCCGGCCTCGAAGCGGCGCGCGCCCTCGGCGTGCCGGCCTCCGCCGTGGCGGCGCGCGGCCAGGACCGCAGCGCGCATGAGGCGGCGCTCGCCGCGGCCATCGATGCCTATCACCCCGCGCTCATTGCGCTCGCGGGCTTCATGCGCATCCTCTCGCCCGACTTCGTCGCGCGCTACCGCGGCCGCATTCTCAACATTCACCCCGCCCTCCTTCCCAGGCACCGCGGCCTCGACACCCATCGGCGCGTCCTCGAGGCGCACGAGACGGAGCATGGCGCGACGGTGCATTTCGTCACCGAGGCGCTCGATGCCGGCCCCGCCGTGCTGCAGGCGCGCATCGCGGTGCGGCCGGATGACGATGCGGAGCGCTTGAGCGCTCGCGTGCTCGCCCAGGAGCACCTCATCTACCCGCTCGCGGTGCGCTGGTTCTGCGAGGGCCGGCTCACCTGCCGCGACGGGCGCGCCTGGCTCGATGGGCGTCCGCTCGCAGAGCCTCTAAAGCTCGAGAGCGCACTCGGGAAGAGCGCCTGAATGCGGGCACATCCCACGCATCGAGCCCTGCTGCTCCTCGCCGTGATCGCAGGCAGCGCGAGCGCGCGGGCGATTGCGGTCGACGGGCCGCAGAGCGCCCCGGCGCACGGCACCGAGGGGCCCGCGGCGAGCGGCGCGGAGGGGGCCGAGGCGAGCGGCGCCGAGCGGGCCGAGGTGAGCGGCGCCGAGCGGGCCGGCGCCATCCAGCCCTTCCTCGCCCACTACACGGCGCAGTGGAAAAATATTTCCGTCGGGGTGAGCGACCTGGAGCTCAAGCGGGGGGCCGCCCCCGGACATTACGAATACCGGTGGGTCATCAGTGCGCGGGGCATCTTTCATCTCGTTTATGCGCACGATGTCATTCAGCAGAGCTGGTTTGCCATCACCGGCAAGCATGTGAAGCCCGAGCGCTACCTCGGCGAGGAGGGCGATTCGAGCGTCGCCTTCTCCTTCGACTGGGCCACGGCACGCGCGCGCGGCACATCCGAGGGCAAGCCGATCGACATCGCACTCAAGCCGGGCAGCCAGGACCTCATGTCGATCCAGGTCGAGGTGATGCTCGATCTGCAAAACGACTCACTAGCCGGCACCTTCTACATCGTCGACAAGGATCAGCTGAAGGATTTCAGCTACGAGCGGGCGCCGCCGCAGCGACTGCGCACCGAGATCGGCAGCTTCGATACCCTCGTCGTGTCGAGCCGGCGGCCCGGCAACGACCGAGTGCTCACCCTGTGGTTCGCCCCCTCGCTGGGTTTCGTGCCGGTGCAGGCCGAGCGCATGCGCGGCGGCAAGCTCGAATTCGCAATGCGCATCCGCTCGCTGCAGCGCGCAGGCCGCACTTATCGCCCGCGCGAGGAGCCGGAGGAGAACGAGCGCTAGGACCGCCTGAGGGCGGCGTCAGGGCCGCGTCGCGGGCGGCGTCGGCGAGGGTCGCGGGAGCTTGCCGCGCAGCCTTTAGGCCTTCGGCAGGGTCACCCCGCGCTGGCCCTGGTATTTCCCGCCGCGATCCTTGTACGAGGTCTCGCACACCTCGTCCGACTCGAAGAAGAGCATCTGCGCGACGCCCTCGTTCGCGTAGATCTTGGCGGGCAGAGGGGTCGTGTTGGAGAACTCGAGCGTGACGTGGCCTTCCCACTCCGGCTCGAGCGGCGTCACGTTCACGATGATGCCGCAACGTGCGTAAGTGGAATTGTGGACGACGAAATCGTTCGCGATGAAGTTATGCAGGATCGGCACGCTGATGTCGAAAACCTCCTCGGCACCCGCGGCCTCGATGCGCTCGACCTCATCCCACACGGGCCCATCGGGCAGGGGCTCTATGTACGGATCAGCGCTCATGAGGGCAACGCGCGCCGCTGGCGCCGTCGGCATCGATTGACGCGAGCTCATGCGAATACCGAGCGAGCTCAGGCTCATACCGGCCACCCGGGCCGCCTTAGCGGCCATTGCCCACGCCTCCGTGGGGAGTGTGTCGAAGTTGCTCTTTTTCCGCGGTTGCGCGGCAATCATGGGCAGCACCTGCTCCTCGAGCACACGCTGCTTCACCGATCCGGGAGCGAAACCCACTCGCCTCGCGAAACGAAGAATCTGATCCTTGTCGGTGATCTGTATCTTGCAGGCCCGCGTTCCGATCGCCGTGGTCTTCTCGCGAATCAGCGAGAAGATCCCGAATCGCAGGAGAAGATGGTGCACGTCCTCGATGAGGCGCCGCGACTTTGAGTAGTACTCGAGAAAGACACCGCCGTCGGAATGATAAATACTGCCGTCGCCGCTGAAGAGCGCCTGCAGGAACAGGCGCACCGAGGATTCGGGCGCCGTGAAGATACCCTGCGGTACGAATTTATCGCCTGCGCCCACGTCGAGCTTGAAGTCTCGCAGCCAGCCGTGGGTGCGATTGCGCTCGGCAGTTCCGCCCCTGCCCTTGTGATTGACCAGCCGATAGCCGAAATTGCCGTTGTAGGTGATCTCGCCGAGGCCAGAGGCTGCCAGGGTGGACTCGAGCAGAGCGACCAGCGCAGGATCGGCGGTCGTGTAGGTTGGGCTGTAGCCGGGCGTGTCGCATGGGCCTTCGGAGATCATCAAGCCAAGGAGCGTCGCTTCCCAGTCAGGGATGGGCGTCTTCCCGAACACGGGAATATCCCTCGCGACCGCAATGCGATCGCCCGCGCGCAGCTCGCTCAAGGGTACCCAGCGGTCGAGCATCCGAAAAGGATGATTCGCCGTCGCTCGGATGCGCAGCCCCGTCCGGGTGCGCAGCTCGAAAATCTCGCGCTTGCCTTGCGGCACGAAGGCCGACACTTTGGCCGGCCTCATGCGCCAGCCATCCCAGGCGAGGGTGCGCTTGCCCCAGTGCATCTCCGTGATCGGAACATAGGCGCCGGTGTCGGCGTCGACCACGCGGGTATCACCCGTGACGCATTTCCCCAAGCAAACCGTGAGTACGCTGCGCGGGATGCGAAAGTACTCGACCGTGCTCGCAAGCGCGAAGGAGTTCGGCGGGATGATGCAGACCGGGCCCTTGAAGTCGACGAACGATTTCTCGTCGAAGGACTTCGGGTCGACGATCGTCGAGTTGATGTTGGTGAAGATCTTGAAGTCCTCCGCGCAGCGGACGTCGTAGCCGTAGCTCGAGGTGCCGTAGGAGACGATCTTGTGACCCTGCGCGGTCCTCACCTGGGTCGGCGAGAAGGGCTCGATCATGCCGTGCTCGTGGGCCATCCGCCGGATCCAGCGGTCGCTTTTGATGCTCACGTCGCTTCCACGGTGATCTTGGGAAAGGCGCTGCTGTAATCCTTGTTGAGTGTGGCGAGACGCGCGGCCGCACGACGCGCCATGAGGAGATAGGCCCGCGCACGCTCGCTCTTGGGCTCGGCGACGACCGTCGGCGTTCCACCGTCCGCCTCCTCCCGGATACGCACATCGAGCGGCAGCTCGCCGAGCAGCTTCACGCCATATTGATCCGCCATGCGCGCGCCTCCCCCGGCCCCGAAGATGTGCTCGACATGTCCGCACCGAGTGCAGACGTGCAAGCTCATGTTCTCGACGACGCCCAGCACGCGCACCTCGACCTTTTCGAACATCTTCAGGCCCTTGCGTGCATCGAGCAGCGCAATGTCTTGCGGCGTGGTGACGATGATCGCGCCGCTCACCGGCACCCGCTGGGCGAGCGTCAGCTGGATGTCCCCGGTGCCCGGCGGCATGTCGACCACGAGGTAGTCAAGCTCGCCCCAGTCGCTTTCCCCGAGCAGCTGCGTGAGCGCCTGCGTGACCATCGGCCCGCGCCACACCATCGGCTGGTCAGGATCGATCAGAAACCCGATCGACATCACCGCCACGCCATGGGCGCGCAGCGGAATGATGCGCTTGCCGTCCTCGGTTTTCGGCTTCTGCCCGGCGAGCCCCATCATCAGCGGCTGACTCGGGCCGTAGATGTCCGCATCGAGCAGCCCGACTCGCGCCCCCTGCATCGCCCAGGCGAGCGCGAGATTCGCGGCGGTGGTCGACTTGCCAACCCCCCCCTTGCCCGAGGCCACCGCCACGATGTTCTTGACGTTTGCGAGGGGCTTCAGTGTGCGCTGCACGGCATGGGCTGTGATCTCGGAGCGCAGGTCGAGCTCGAGACGGGCACCGGCGAGCTCGCTCTCGAGGAAGCGGGCGAGCGCTTCCGTGAGCTCGCTCACATAGTCGGCGCACGGAAAGCCGAAGACGAGCTCGATTCGGGCCGCGTTGCCCTGCAGAGTAACGGTCCGGACGGCCTTGGCTTCGGCGAGCGTCTGGCCGAGATAGGGATCGACATAGGCGCCCAATTTCGCGCGCAGAGCGCTTGCGGTGTCGTCGGGGGGAGTCATCGAAGCCTATTCTACCGTAGCGGGACCGTGACGTACCCTATGGCATAATCCGAAATTGGGAGGCAGGCACGTTGGTGAGCGTCGCATCCGGGGTGAGAATGGATGCACTTGTTCTGGGTGCAACGTCGAGCAAGGAATGAGCCTTTTCTCCAACTTCCGTGCCGATCGACTGCTCGCCGAGGTCAAATCGAGCGGCAACCCTGCGGGTCCCGAGGCGCAGAAGGCGCTCGAGAGACTCGTCGCGCTCGGCCCGAGCGCGATCGACCCGATCATCACGGCGCTCGAGACGGCCGAGAAGAAGGAGACGCTTGCCTACGTCGAGGCGCTCGCGCGCCTGATCGACGGCAAATCGCTCCCGCACCTGCTCAAGACGATGTGCGACATCAATGGGCGCGCCATGTCGGGCGTCGCCTGGGCGCTGTCCTCGAGCCGCGCCTATCCGCCGGCCGCGCTGCTCGATGCGCTCAACAAGCCGGACGTGCCGAAGCAGATCATCATCGACGTGATCGCCGCGCAGAAGGCGCGCTTCACGGTGCGGGAGCTGCTGAATGCGGCTTACGCCCAGGATCCGACCGAGCGGGCAGCGCTCTTCAAGATCATCGGCGAGATTGCCGACGAATCCTCGATCGATGATCTGATCGCTCGGATCGAGGGCAAGGACCCGCTCGCCCGCCTGCACATCATCCAGACGCTCTCGCGCTTCAACACGCCGAAGGTGCAGGAGGCGATCCAGAAGCAGCTCAAGGACAACAGCAAGATCATCCGCTCGGCCGCCCTCGCGGCGCTCGCCCGCATGGACGGCCCGTTCGACATCGCCCTGATCTGCGGCATGCTGCGCGACCCCGAGATCGAGGTGCAGAACAAGGCGGTCGACGTGGTCGTGCACGCAAACCACCCCGACACCGTCAAGTATCTGGTCGACGTGCTCAAGGACGAGAATGAGTACGCGCGGCGCGCCGCCGTCGAGGTGCTCAACGAGGTGGGCACGTCGGCCTCGGTCAAATTTCTGCTCGAAGTCATTGCCGACAGCGATTGGTGGGTGCGCACGCGCGCCGCCGACGCGCTCGGCAAGATCGGCGGCCCCCGCGTGGTCGATGCCGTGCTCGCGCTCATCAAGGACGAGAACCAGGACATCCGTCGCGCCGCAATCGAGATCTTGAACCAGACCAAGGACGAGCGCGCGGTGGCGCAGCTCATCGAGGCCACCAAGGACAAGGACTGGTGGGTGAGCGAGCGGGCGGTCGACGCTCTGGCCGCGATCGGCAGCACCAAGGCGCTGCCGCGATTCATCGAGATGCTCTCGGGCACGGAGCCAAAGACCCTGCCGACCGTCGTGCGCGCCATCGGCAAGGTGGGCGATCAGAAGAGCATCGAGCCGCTGCTGCCGCTGCTGCAGCGCCCGGAGAACGACATCAAGGTGGAGGCGATCTCGGCGCTCGCGCGGCTCGCCGATGAGCGGCGCGCCGACACCATCAAGGTGCGCCTGCAGTCGCTCGCGCCCCCGGGCACCGAGAACACCGTCAGCATGGCCGTGGCGCGCGCCATCCAGGAGCTCGAGAATCGCTTCTCCACCTCGCAGATTCAGGCCAACCAGCGCGCCGCGCAGATGCAGGAGCCCTCGCGCACCCTCCTCATCGATAACCAGGAGCTCGCCAACGTCATCAAGCAGACCGAGGCGGCGGCCGCGCAGGCCCAGAAGCTCGACATCAACTCGCTGAAGCCCGGCGACGTGATCGAGGGCCGCTACAAGTTCATCGAGAAGATCGGCAAGGGCGCCTTTGGCACCGTGCTCCTGATGGAGGACACCGTGGTCGAGGAGCGGCTCATTCTCAAATTCTTGAACCCCAACGTCTCCTCGGACGAGGAGATGATGAAGCGTTTCGTGCATGAGCTGCGCTACAGCCGCAAGATCACCCACAAGAACGTCATCCGCATCTACGATTTCCTCTACATCCGCGGCAATTACGCGATCTCGATGGAATACTTCCCCTCGCACACCCTCGGCGGCGAGATCGTCAACGAGAAGCCGATGGAGCTCAAGCGCGCGGTGAAATTCGCGAGCGACATCGCCACCGGCATGGCGGTGGCCCACCAGGCGGGCATCGTGCATCGGGATTTGAAGCCCGCGAACGTGCTGATCGACAACGAAGGGCTCCTCAAGATCGTCGATTTCGGCGTGGCGGCCGCGCAGAGCCAGGGCGATACGCAGCTCACCAAGACGGGCTACGTCATCGGCTCACCGAAATACATGGCCCCGGAACAGATTCTCGGCAAGAAGGTCGACGAGCGCGCCGACATCTACAGCCTGGGCGTGATCATGTACGAGATGTTCTGCGGCGTGCCGCCCTACTCGCGGGGCGATCACATGTCGGTCATGTACCAGCATGTGCAGGGCAAGGCGCGGCCGCCCATGGAGATCAACAAGGCGCTGCCCGTCGAGCTCAACAACCTCGTCATGCGCTGCATGTCGCTCGACAAGGCAAAGCGCGTGCAGTCGATGGACGATCTGCGAGTCGCGCTCGAGAAGTACCTCTGACGATCCGAAGCATCGTTGACGATCCGCGCATCCGCGCCGGACGAACATTCTGCTGAGAACAGCCCTCGGGCAGCCGCTGGGGCGCCCGCGGGGCGCCCGCGGAGCGCCTGCGGGGCGTCCCCGCGCTTGACGCAGGTCACGGTTATGACGCTCGAGCAGCCTAAAAGCTCGAAAATCCAAGTGCTTACCGGTAGCCTACCATCTTATGGCAAGAATCGATGCCTTCCTCAAGCTGGGAACGGCCCAGGGGTGCTCGGATCTGCACCTCGCGGTCGGCGTGCCTCCGATGCTGCGCATGCATGGCGACCTGTTGCCGATCAAGTTCCGCGACCTCGGTGAGAATGAGCTCGAGAGCTACATCACCGAGGTTCTGACCCAGAATCAGCTCAAGGTTCTGCGCGAGGGACACGACCTCGATTTCTCCTACGTATCGGCCGACGGGGGACGCTTTCGCGTCAACGTCTTTCGCAAGGAGACCGGTCTGGGGGCCGCCTTTCGCGCAATTCCCAACAAGATGCCGACGCTCGATGAGCTCGGACTGCCACCGCTCGTCAAGAAGCTCTGCGACCACCATCAGGGCATGATCCTCGTCACCGGCGCGACCGGGACCGGCAAGACCACGACGCTCGCCGCGATGATCGACTACCTCAATTCCACCCGCTCGCTCAACATCATCAGCCTCGAGGATCCGATCGAGTTCATCCATCGCAGCAAATCAAGCCAGGTCATCCAGCGCGAGCTCGGCACGCACCTGCCGAGCTTTGCCGAGGGAGTGCGCGCGGCGATGCGCGAGGATCCCGACGTGATCCTGGTCGGCGAGCTGCGTGATGCCGAGACGATCTCCATGGCGATGACCGCGGCCGAGACCGGACACCTGGTGCTCGGCACGCTGCATACGACGAGCGCGACCAAGACGGTCGATCGCATCATCGATGCGTTGCCGACGGAGGAACGTGAGCAGACCAAGACCTTCCTCGCCTCGAGCCTCATCGCGGTCATCACCCAGGTGCTCCTCAAGACCCCCGATCTGCGCGCGCGTCGCGCGGTAACCGAGATCCTCGTGATGACCAAGGCGATCGGCAAGCTCATCATGACCGACCAGTCCTTCCAGATCCCGGGCCAGCTGCAGATGGGCAAGGATCAGGGGATGCAGCTCCTCGATCAGGCGCTGCTCGCAGCCGTCAATGCCAAGGAGGTCGACCCGGAGCAGGCTTACATCTACGCAACCGACAAGCGCCTGTTTCAGCGCTTCGTGCCGGACCTGGCCGGCTTGATGCCGGCCGAGCCGGTGGCGAGCTGAGGCTCGAGCCCGAGGACCCGGCATGCCCGCCATCGATGCCTACCTCAAGCAGGTTCTCGAGCGCGATGGCTCGGACCTGCATTTTCTTGCGGGTGACCTGCCCCGCGTGCGCCAGTATGGTGAGCTCAAGGCGCTCGCGAACGAGCCGCTCGATGCGGAGACCGTGAAGCAGACCCTCTACGAGATCATGCCCCGGCTCTCGGTGCAGCGCTTCGAGGAGAAGGACGGCACGGATTTCGCGCACAGCATCCCGGGCGTCGCTCGCTTCCGGGTCAATGTGATGCGCCAGCTCAACGGCATGGGCGCGGTTTTTCGCGCGATCCCCTCCAAGGCCAAGAGCGCCGAGGAGCTCAAGCTCCCGCCGGCCGTGATGAATTTGTGCCGCATCACCTCGGGCCTGATCCTCGTCACCGGCAAGACCGGATCCGGCAAATCGACCACGCTCGCGGCGATGATCGATGACATCAACTCGCGCGAGAAGGGCCATATCCTCACCATCGAGGACCCGATCGAATTCGTGCACCTGCGCAAGAGCTGCCTCATCAGCCAGCGCGAGATCGGGGTGCATGCGGCCTCCTTCTCCTCGGCGCTGCACTCGGCCCTGCGCGAGGACCCGGACGTGATCCTCGTCGGCGAGTTGCGCGATCTCGAGACCATGAGCATCGCCGTGACGGCGGCCGAGATGGGCATTCTCGTCATGGGCACCCTGCACACCAACGGCGCGGCTGCCACCGTCGACCGGCTCGTGAACGCTTTTCCCGCCGACAAGCAGCCACACGTGCGCACCATGCTCTCGACCAGCCTGCGCGGCGTCGTATCGCAGCAGCTCATTCCGAGAGCAGACAAGAAGGGGCGCGTCGCCGCGCTCGAGATCCTCATCAACACCCCGGCCATCTCGAATCTCATACGCCAGGGAAAGATGGATCAGCTGGAAAACGGCATGCAGACCGGCTCAGCCGCCGGCATGCGCTTGATGGACGCCTCGATTCAGGCGCTGCTCGATCAGCAGGTGATCACCGGCAAGGAAGCCTACAAGAAGGCGATCAACAAGGCACGCTTCGAGCAGTTTCGTGAAGTGAAATAACGAGAAGGCGCGCACCGCACCGTCGCACCCTCGCGCTGCACGCTCGCGCCGCGCTCGGGAGCACGCAGCCGGCGCGCCGCATCGCCCGGCCCCGGCATGGCATAATTTGGAATGCCCTCGCGACGCCGCATCCTGGTCACCAGCGCCCTGCCCTATGCCAATGGGCCCATTCACCTGGGCTACGTGCTCGAGGTGGTGCAGACCGATGTCTGGGTGCGCTACCAGAAGCTGCGCGGCCATGAGTGCTACTACGTCGGCGCCGACGACACGCACGGCACTCCGGTCATGCTCAAGGCGCAGGCCGAGGGCATCACGCCGGAGACTCTGATTGAGCGGGTCAGCCTCGATCATCGGCGCGATCTCGCCGAGCTCCTGATCGACTTCGACAACTACGGCTCGACGCACTCGCCCGAGAATCAGGCGCACTGCAATCGCATGTACCTCACGCTGCGCTCCAAGGGCTTGATCGCGCGCCGGCCGGTGCGCCAGGCCTACGACGAGAGCGCCCGCATGTTTCTTCCCGACCGCTACGTGAAGGGGACCTGTCCGAATTGCGGCACGCCCGAGCAGAACGGCGATTCCTGCGAGAATTGCGGCGCCACCTATACGCCCGCCGACCTCAAGGACCCGATCTCGGTCGTGAGCGGCACCACGCCGGTGTGGCGCGAGTCCGAGCACTATTTTTTCCGCCTGAGCGCTTTCGAGCCGCAGCTCAAGACCTGGATCGCCGGCGGCATGGTGCAGGGGAGCGTCGCACGCAAGCTCGAGGAGTGGTTCTCCCAGGGGCTGAAGGACTGGGACATCTCGCGTGACGCTCCGTATTTCGGCTTCGAGATTCCCGAGGCGCCGGGCAAGTACTTCTATGTCTGGTTCGATGCGCCGATCGGTTACCTGGCGAGCTTCACCCAGCTGTGCGAGCGCACCGGACTCGAGTTCGAGGATTTCCTGGCGCCCGGCGCGAGCAGCGAGCTGCACCATTTCATCGGCAAGGACATCCTGTACTTTCACAGCCTTTTCTGGCCCGCAGTGCTGGAGGGTTCCGGGCTGCGCCGGCCGACCGCCGTGCATGCGCACGGCTTCCTCACGATCAACGGCCAGAAGATGTCGAAGTCGCGCGGCACCTTCATCACTGCGCGGCGCTACCTCGAGCGCTTCAAGCCCGAGCCGTTGCGCTACTACCTCGCGGCCAAGCTCGGGTCCGGCATCGACGATCTCGATCTGAACCTCGAGGAGTTCGTCACCCGGGTCAACGCCGACATCGTCGGCAAGCTCGTCAACATCGCGAGCCGCTGCGCCGGATTCATCACCCGCAATGCGGGCGGGGTGCTCGCGGCGCAGTTGCCCGACGAGGAGCTCTATCGACTTTTCGTCTCGGCGGGCGAAACCATTGCACAAGCCTATGAAAGCACGGACACGGCGAGCGCCATTCGCGAGATCATGGCACTCGCCGACCGGGCGAATCAGTACATCGACCTGCACAAGCCCTGGAGCCTCGCCAAGCAGCCCGAGCGCGCCGCCGAGGTGCTCGGCATCTGCACGCAGGGACTCAACTGTTTCCGGGCTCTCATGATCTATCTGACACCGGTGCTGCCGGAGATGGCGGCCCGGGCCCGTGAATTCCTCAACGAGAGCGAGTGGCGCTGGGAGAGCATCGGGACCCCCTTGCTCGGCACCTCCATCCGCCCGTACCAGCCGCTCGCCATCCGCCTCGATCACAAGGCCGTCGCAGCGCTGATCGAGCCCGAGATCGAGCCGGCGGCATCCTCAGCCGCCGCGACCGGCGACGGCGCGCCGGCAACCTCCGGCCGCGGCCCGGTCACCGCCTCCGGCCGCAGCGCCCCCGCAGCCTCGGCCCCGGCGCCCTCGGTGAGCCTCGAGGAGTTCATGCGCATCGATCTGCGTATCGCGCGGGTGGTGGCCGCCGAGCTCGTGCCCGGAGCCGACAAGCTCCTCAAGTTACGCGTCGACGTCGGAGAGCTTGGTGAGCGCGAGCTGTTTGCGGGAATCCGCCTCGCGTATGACCCGGCCACGCTGGTGGGTCGTCTGATCGTCGTGGTCGCAAATCTCGAGCCGCGCCGCATGCGCTTCGGTCTCTCCGCCGGCATGATGCTCGCGGCGGGGCCGGGCGGCGCGGACATCTTCCTCGTCGCACCCGATTCGGGCGCCACGCCGGGCATGCGGGTGAAGTGATGACGGCGGCGACGCTGGCTGCGCGCATCGATGCGCTCTTGCCGCAGACGCAATGCACTCGCTGCGGCTATACGGGCTGCCTCCCCTATGCCGAGGCCATCGCACGCGGCGAGGCCCGCATCAATCAATGTCCGCCCGGCGGCAGCTCCGCCATTCGCTCACTCGCCTCGCTGCTCGGGGTCGAGCCTGAGCCGCTCAATCCGAAACACGGGGTGGAAGGACCTGGGCGCGTCGCCTACGTCGACGAGTCGCGCTGCATCGGCTGTGCACGCTGTCTGGCGCCCTGCCCGGTGGATGCCATCGTCGGCGCGGCCAAGCATCTGCACACGGTGCTCGCCGAACACTGCACGGGCTGCGAGCTGTGCCTGCCGCCCTGCCCGGTCGACTGCATCGAGATGCGACCGGCTCTTGATCACGTGAACGATCCCGAGGCGAACCGCGCACGCTACCGGGCGCACCTCGAACGGCTGGAGCGGCAGGCGCTCGAGCGCGAGCGCGACATCGAGTCGCAGAAGGCGCAGTTGCGAATGGCCACCCTGGGTCGCTCGTGAACGCCGCGAAGCGACGCGCAATCTTCGAGCGGCTGCGGACGGAGAAGCCCGAGCCGAAGACCGAGCTCGAATATCGCACGCCCTTCGAGCTTCTGGTCGCGGTGATTCTCTCCGCGCAGGCCACCGATCGCAGTGTCAACAAGGCGACCGCAGAGCTTTTCAAGGTCGCCAACACCCCGGCGGCGATCTTGAAGCTCGGCGTGCGCGGACTCACGCCGTACGTCAAGTCGATCGGGCTGTTCAACAGCAAGGCGAAGAACATCATCGCGACCGCGGGCGCCCTCATCGATCAGCACGGCGGGGAGGTGCCCCCCGACCGCGAGGCGCTCGAGCAGCTGCCCGGTGTCGGTCGCAAGACCGCCAACGTGGTGCTCAACGTGGCCTTTCACCAGCCGACGATCCCGGTCGATACTCACATCTTTCGCGTCGCGAACCGCACGGGGATTGCGCCCGGCAAGACCCCGCGCGAGGTCGAGGACAAGCTCATGAAGGTCGTGCCCGAGGAGTTCGTCCAGAATGCGCACCACTGGCTGATCCTGCATGGTCGCTACGTGTGCACGGCGCGCAAGCCCCTGTGTCCGCGCTGCTCCATCGTCGATCTGTGCGAGTATCGCCACAAGACCCGGCCCGCCGGCGAGGTGCGCCGAGGGAGCCGCTGAGCCCCATGTCCTTCGGTGACTACTCCCGCGAGCAGCTACGGCAGCAGTACGTCGATGCCTGGCGCCGGCATTGCGAGCGCGTGCCGCTCACGCCGCTCGAGTCATTGATCGCGGATGTGATCGCGCTCCACCCGGAGTATCAGCCGTTGCTGGCCGATGCCGAAAGCGCCGCGCGTTTCGAGGCCGGCGGCACGCCGGGTGCGGGCGGTGCAGCGCAGCGGGAGAATCCGTTTTTACATATGGGGCTGCACATCGCGGTACGCGAGCAACTCGCCATCGACCGTCCCCCCGGAATCTCCGCACTGCGCCAAGCGCTCGCCCGCAGCGCCGATGCCCACACGGTCGAGCACATCCTCGTCGAGGCGCTTGCGCAAACCCTCCTTGAAGCGCAGCAACAGGGCCGCCCGCCCGACGAGCAGCGCTATCTCGCGCTCATTCGTCGCCAGCTCGACTGACGGGCCTCGCCTCGATTACCAAAGCTTCATCGAGCATTCATGCTTTCGATCGATGACGGGGCGCTATGCTGAGCGCTCGGGTCTCACGGACTGCCGATGTACCGCCTCCTCATTGCCCTCGCTTGCTGCCTGCTGATTTCGGCGGCCTCCGCCGCACTCATGGCCCTCGCCGATCGAGCCCAGACGCCCACCGTCCCGGCGCCCGGATCGAGCGCCACCGCGCCGCAGGCACCACCCGGCCCCACTGCGCCCAGCTCCGGCACACCCAGCTCCGGCGCGCCCAGCTCCAGCGCGCCCAGCTCCATTCCGGGCAGCTCCAATCGGAGCAGTGCGCGCGCGCCGGCGACCCCCGCACAAAGCGCGGCTGCGAGACGCAGCGCGGATGAGGCCGCGGCACGTCATGCGAAGCGCACTGCGTGCCTCACCAATGCGCGCCTGAAGAAGCTCGTCGGCGCGCAGCGCACGAGCTATGTGAAGGAATGCCTGGAAGGAACTGCGGCAACCCCGGCGCCTGCGACGAGCGCCGCAGGTCACCCCGTACCGGTGAGCGCGACCGCAGCCGCTGCACCGGCGAGCTCCCCAAACCCCGCCCCGGTGGGCACCACGCCCCCACCTTCGCAGAGCGGCGCGACTTCAGCGCCCCGGTGACTCCTCCCCCGAGGGCGCGTGCTCTCAGCGCTTTTTCGGCAGATAGAGATCCGTGAGCGTTCCATCGAAGGCCTCGGCCGCAAAGGCCACCGTCTCGGTGAGCGTGGGATGCGCGTGCACCGTGAGACCGATGTCCGCGGCATCTGCTCCGAGCTCGATGGCAAGGCCGACCTCGGCGATGAGCTCGCCCGCATTGGCGCCGACGATCCCACCGCCGAGCACGCGGTGGGTATCGGGATCGAACAGCAGCTTGGTGAACCCATCGTCGCGGTTGTTCGCGAGCGAGCGGCCGCTCGCCGCCCAGGGGAAGACCCCTTTGCCGATCTCGATGCCGCGTGCGGCGGCGTCCGTCTCGGTGAGTCCGACCCACGCAATCTCCGGGTCCGTATAGGCCACCGCGGGAATGGCGCGTGCATCGAAGGCCGATTTGTGGCCCGCGGCGACCTCGGCGGCAACCTTCCCCTCGTGAGTCGCCTTGTGCGCGAGCATCGGCGCGCCTGCGATGTCGCCGATCGCGAAGATGTGCGGCACGCTGGTGCGCATCTGCTTGTCGACCCCGATGATGCCGCGCCGATCGACCTGCACGCCCGCCTGGGCGGCGTCGATCGCAAGACCGTTGGCGCTGCGGCCGACGGCCACCAGCACTCGGTCGAAATCCGCAGGCGGCGGTGCCCTCGGCCCTTCGAAAGTTGCCCTCAATCCCTCCTCTCGGGTCTCGAGTTTCGACACCTTGGTGCTCAGAAGGATGCTCGCGTAGCGCTTCTCGATGCGCTTGTGCAGCACGCGCACCAGATCGCGGTCGGTGCCCGGCATCAATCCATCGGCGAGCTCGACGACCGTCACTTCGGTCCCGAGTGCGTCGTAGACGCATGCCATCTCGAGTCCGATGATGCCGCCGCCCACGACCAGCAGCCGCTTGCAACCGACGGGCAGCTCGAGGGCGCCTGTCGAGGTGATGATGCGCGGGTCCTCGGGAAAGCCCGGCAGGCGAACCGATTCGGAGCCCGCCGCGATGATGCACTGCTTGAAGTCGATGCGCCGCTTTCCCTCGGCCGCGGTGAGCTCGAGCGTATGCGGTCCCGTGAAACGCGCCACACCGTGCAGCACGTCGACCTTGCGCTGCCGGGCGAGCACCGTGAGCCCTCCCGTGAGCTTGCCCACCACCCGATTCTTCCAGCCTCGCAAGCGCTCGAGATCGATCTTCGGCGGGCCGAACTCGATCCCATTCGCGGCCATGTCCTGCGCTTCCTCGATCACCTTGGCCGCATGCAGCAGCGCCTTCGAGGGTATGCATCCGACGTTCAAGCACACCCCGCCGAGGGATGGATAGCGCTCGATGAGCGTCACCTTCAGGCCGAGATCGGCGGCGCGAAACGCGGCCGTGTAACCGCCCGGCCCCGAGCCGAGGACGACAAGCTCGAGAGCCCCCGCGGGCGCCTCGCTCACCGGGCGCGCGGGCATCTCGCGAGTGCTGGCCGCCGGTGATGCGCGCGTCGCGGCTGGCGCTGCCGCTGGCGGTGCGGCGGGCGAGGCGGTGGGCGAGGCGGCGGGCGGCGCCGCTCCCGGCGCGGCGGCGGGTGAGTCCGCGGCCGTACGCACCGTGCCCACCAGGGTTCCCGTGGTGACTTCCTGGCCTTTCTTGAGCGCCAGAGTCAGGAGCGTGCCGGAGACCGGCGAGGGCACGTCCATCGAGGCCTTCTCGGTCTCGAGCGTGACCAGCGGATCGTCCTTGCGCACCTCGCTGCCCTCACGCACCAGCACATCGACCACCGTCACGCCATGGGCATCACCGAGATCGGGAATGCGCACCTCGACGGTGCTCATGGCGCACATCCGCCGCTCACCGCAGCGCCTTCGGATCGCTCAGCGTCTTGCTCAAGAACACGACGAAGCGAGCCGCCTCGGCGCCATCGATGACGCGGTGATCGTAGGAGAGCGACAGCGGCAGCATGAGCCGCGGCACGAAGGTGCCGTTCTGAAACACGGGCATCATGACCGACCGCGACACCCCGAGGATCGCGACTTCGGGGGCGTTGATGATCGGCGTGAAGGAGGTACCGCCAATGCCGCCGAGGCTCGAGATCGTGAACGAGCCACCCTGCATCTCGGCAGCGGTGAGCTTCCCGGCACGCGCTTTCTCGGAGAGCGCGCCGAGCGAGCGCGCAAGATCGAACAGGGAGGCGCGGTCGGCATCTCGAATCACCGGCACCACGAGGCCGTTCGGCGTGTCGGCGGCGAATCCGATGTGGAAGTATTTCTTCAGCACGAGATTCTTGCCGCCGGCATCGAGCGAGGCGTTGAAGCGCGGAAACTCCTTCAGCGCCCGCAGGCACGCCCGCACGATGAAGGCGAGCGGCGTGAGCTTGACACCCGCTCGAGCAGCCTCCTCCTTGAGCGCGGTGCGTTGTGCCTCGA
>DATGIA010000114.1:0-5336 GCA_035307465.1 Steroidobacteraceae bacterium | reverse complement strand
GTGAGCGGACAATGCAGCGAGACGATGTCGGCGCGCGCAAGCAGCTCATCGAGCGGCACGCGGCCCGGCGAGGGCGCACGGGCGGTCGAGTCGGAGCGCGGCCGCTCGGCGATGAGCACGCGCTCCATGCCAAAGGCGGTGGCCGCGCGCGCGACCCCGCCGCCGAGCGCGCCGTACCCCACGATGCCGAGCGTGCGACCGGCGAGCTCGCGAATGGGGTGCTTGAGCACGTCGCCCTCGCTGCCGCTGCGCCAGGCGCCCTCGGCGATGAAGCGCTGGTAGTCGGCGAGGTGTTGCGTGAGGGCGAGAATGAGCGCCCAGACATGCTGCACCACCGAGGCCGTGCAGTACTCGCGCACATTGCACACCGCGATGCCGCGCGCCGCGGCCGCGCCGAGATCGACGTTGTCGGTGCCGGTGGCCGAGAGCGCGATGAGCTCGAGACGCGGCGCCGCCGCGAGCTCGGCCGCACCGAGGCGCACCTTGTTGGTGAGGACGATCTGCGCGGGGGCCATGCGCGCCGCGAGCTCCTCCTCGGTGGTCGCCGCATACAAGGTGAGCCCGCCCGGCCTGTCCTCGGGATGCGCCACGGCGCGCCGCAGAGCGGTGAGGTCGAGATCGTCGTACGAGACGGTCTCGTAGTCCAGAAAGACGGCGTCCATCAGAATAGACTATTCCATCCATGAAGCGCTCGGCCGTCAACATCCTCATCGCTGCGAACGTGCTGGTGTACGTGCTGCAGTATCTTTCGCACGACTCGATCGGGACCCTGCTGGCGCTATTCCCGATCCAGGCCGACGAGACCGGACGCAGTTACTTTCACGTCTGGCAACTCGTCACCTACTCGTTTCTGCACGATATTCACAACCCGTTGCATCTGCTGTTCAACATGTACGGCGTGTGGATGTTCGGTTCAGCGATCGAGCGTTACGTGGGGCCCCGGCGGCTGCTCACGCTCTATTTCGCCTCGGTGCTCACCGCGGCGCTGACCCAGCTCATCGTGCCCGCGCTCCTCGCCGAGCCGCTCGCGCCCGTGGAAGGGGCCTCGGGCGGCGTGTTCGGGCTCTTGCTCGCCTTCGCCATCCTCTTCCCGAAGCAGCGGCTCATGCTGCTGTTCCCGCCGATCCCGATGCCGGCGTGGGTGTTCGCAACGCTGTACGCGCTCCTCGAGCTCTATCTCGGCATCAGCGGCCGACAGGCGGGGGTGGCGCATTTCGCTCATCTCGGCGGCATGATCGGCAGCGCCCTCACGATCATGCAATGGCGCCGCCGCGCGGCGCGCTAGCCTCGCCATCGATACCCCGCAGCCGGGCGCTGGTTCGAGACGTTGCCGGTTGCGCGGCCGCGCGAACTCGCTAGGCTATGCCGCCATGAAAAAACCCCGCGCCGCGCGCCCCCTCGGTCTTGCCCTGCTCGCACTCTCGATCGCCCTGGCGCCGCCGGCGCACGCCGAATGGGTCAAGCGCGTCACCGACGGCATCATGGGAACCCGCATCACGGTGGAGCTGTGGTCCGAGGACCGCGCGAACGCCGAGCGCGCCATCGAGGCCGTGCTCGAGGAGATGCGTCACATCGATGAGACGATGAGCACCTACAAGCCGACCAGCGAGGTGTCGCAGGTGAACGCGCACGCGGCCGAGGCTCCGATGCATATCAGCAAGGAGCTGTTCGATCTGCTGACGACGGCCCGGCAATACTCGGTGATCACCGAGGGAGCGTTCGACATCACCTACGCGAGCGTCGGCTACCTGTACGATTTCCGCGCGCACGTGCGCCCCGACGAGCAGCAGATCCGCACGATGCTGCCGGCGGTCGACTATCGTCACGTGCTGCTCGACGCCCGCCCGCAGACGGTGCAGTTCTCGCAGAAGGGCGTGCGCATCGACCTCGGCGGGATCGCCAAAGGGTACGCGGTCGATCGCGGCATCGAGGTGCTCAAATCCTTCGGGATCACCCGGGCCTACGTCGGCGCCGGCGGCGACAGCCGCATTCTCGGCGACCGCTTCGGCCAGCCGTGGGTGGTCGGCATCCGCGACCCGCGCAAAGGCGAAGGCAACGTGATCGCGCGGGTGCCGCTGGTCGATGCCGCCATCTCCACCTCGGGCGACTACGAGCGCTTCTTCGAGGAGAAGGGCGTGCGCTATCACCACATCATCGATCCCCACACGGGGCATTCGGCGAGCAAGGTGCGCAGCGCCACCGTCATCGCCCCGTACGCAACGCGCACCGACGGGCTCTCGAAGACCGCCTTCGTGCTGGGTCCCGAGAAGGCGATGGAGATCTACAACAAGCTCGACGACGTCGAGGCGATCATCGTCAAGCTCGACGGCACGGTCATCTACTCGAAGGGCATGCAGCGTGGCAGGCCGGACGGAAGCTAGCGTCGAGCGCCTGTCGCTTCAGTCGCGGAAGTTGTTGAATTGCAGCGGCACCTCGAAGGCGCCCTTGCGCAGCAGCGCGATGGCCTCCTGCAGCTCGTCGCGCTTCTTGCCGAGGATGCGCACCTTGTCGCCCTGGACCTGCGCCTGGACCTTGAGCTTCGAGTCCTTGATGAGGCGGCTCACCTTGCGGCCCGTGTCCTGATCGATGCCGTGGCGCAGGAGGACGAGCTGCCGGGCCGTTGCGAGGTTGACGATCGGATCCTTCACCTCGAGGCATGCGACGTCGATGCCGCGCTTCGCGAGCTTGAGCTTCAGGATCTCGAGCATCTGCTTGAGCTGAAACTCGGCCGGCGCGCTCATCGTCACCGTGGTTTCCTCGAGCGCGAAGCTCGCCCCCGTATCCTTGAAGTCAAAACGCTGGCCGAGCTCGCGGCTCGCCTGGTCGACCGCGTTCTTGAGCTCGTGCAGGTCGATCTCGGAGACGACGTCGAAGGAAGGCATGGCTCAACGATACCCGCGCGCCTGCAGCGTGAAAAGCTTGGCGTAGCGTCCATCGGCCGCCATCAGCTCCTCGTGGCTGCCGCGCTCGACGATGCGTCCCTCCTCGAGCACCAGGATCTGATCGGCCATGCGCACGGTGGAGAAGCGGTGCGAGATCACGATTGCGATGCGGTTGCGGGTTAGCTCGCGAAAGTGCTCGAAGACCTGCGCCTCGGCGCCCGCATCGATGGCGGCGGTCGGCTCATCGAGGACGAGGATGTCGGCCTCGTTGCGCATGAAGGCCCGGGCGAGCGCGATCTTCTGCCACTGGCCCCCCGAGAGCTCGCGCCCGTCCTTGAACCACTTGCCGAGCTGGGTGTGATAGGTGGCGGGCAGCGCCTCGACGAATTCGGCGGCGAGCCCTTGCGCGGCCGCTGAGCGCCAGCGTGCCTCGTCCTCGAACGCGCGCACGTCGCCCGCGCCGATATTCTCCCCGACCAGCATCTGGTAGCGCGCAAAGTCCTGGAAGATCACGCCGATGCGCTGCCGCAGCGTGGTCTCGTCGAAGTCGTTGAGATCGAGTCCGTCGAGCAGGATGCGACCGCGCGTCGGCTGGTAGAGGCGGGTGAGCAGCTTGATGAGGGTGGTTTTGCCCGAGCCGTTCTCGCCAACGAGCGCCAGACTCTCGCCCGGCCGGACGTGCAGATCGATGTCCCTCAAGGCCGGAGTACTCGAGTCCGGATAGGTGAAGGTGACGCCCTCGAAGCGGATGCCGTCGCCGGGCTGCGGGCCTGCCGTGGCGCGGCCGCCCGCGCGCTTGACCGGCTGCTCGAGGTACTCGTACAGATTGGAGAGATACAGATTGTCCTCGTACAGGCCGCCAATCGCCGAGAGCGCAGCGCTCACCGCCGACTGGCCCTGGCGCAAGAGCATGAGGTACATCGTCATCTGTCCGACGCTCATCGCTCCGAGCACGGTCTCGATGGCGATCCATACGTAACCGCCGTAGAGCGCAGCGGTGCCGAGGAGCCCGAGCACGAAGCCCCAGGCGTCGCGGCGGATCGTGAGATCGCGATCCTCGCGATACAGGCGCGTGAAGATGTCCCGGTAGCGATCGAGCAGCCGGGGTCCGAGCTCGAACAGCTTCACCTCCTTGGCCGTATCCTCGCGCGCGAGAACCGACTCGAGGTAGATCTGCATGCGCGACTCGGGCGCGCGCCAGCGAAACAGCCGGAACGCCTCGCCCGAGAATTTCGCCTCGGCGAGGAACGCCGGCAGACCCGCGCACACCAGCAGCACCACGGCCCAGGGCGAGAAGCGGATGAGCAGCCCGCCGAAAGAGATGAGCGAGATGCCATTTTGCAGCAGCCCGAAGGTGCGCATGACGAGGCTCAGGGGACGGCTCGAGGCTTCGCGGCGGGCACGGGTCAGCTTGTCGTAGAACTCCGAGTCCTCGAACTGCTCGAGGTCCAGGGTGAGCGCCTTCTCCAGGATCATGACGTTGACGCGCTGACCGAGCTGGGCGCGCAGCAACGACTGTGCGAGCGAGAGCCCGCGCTGCGCAACCGCGGTCGCCGCCACCAGGAGCGCCTCGAGCGCGACCAGCATGACGACGTGACCGAATGGGCGCGCCGCGGTGTGACGGTGGATCTCCGCCGCATGGATCACCGCATCGACGATGAGCGATCCGACGTAGGCCACTCCGGCGGGCAGAGCGCCGGCGATGATCGTGAGGGCGGCCAGCAGGATGGACAGCGCCTTGTTGGTGGTCCACACCAGAACGAGCGCGCGGCGGCTGTACTCGAACACGCCCTTGAGCCCGCGCGCGAGGGCGCCGCGCTCGGCGTGGTCCGTTGCGCTCGCGATGGGAGGATGAGCTGCCAATGTGGCCTTACTTTCCGATGAGCCTATACTGTCGGCTCGCTGTCTGCCGAGTGTTCCCGAGCTACCCGTATGGCCACGCGTCCGTGAAATTCAAGCCCCTGCTCGAGCGCTGGCGGAAGGAAGGCGCGCCCGCGCTCACCGCCGAGGAATATGCGATCCGCCTGCCGCTCGACGATGCCGCGCGGCTGCATGCGCTCGCGGATCTGTTTCCGGGCCATCCCATCGAGGGGATGGTGACCGATCTGCTGCACGCGGCGCTCGATGAGATCGTCGCCGCCATGCCCTACGAGCCGGGGCCCAAGGTCATTTCGCGCGATGATCAGGGCGATCCGGTGTACGAGGACATTGGCCTCACGCCGCGTTTCGAGGAGCTGACCCGTCGTTACCGTAAGTCCCTGAAGAGCCCCCAATAGCGCCTGGAGGTGCTTGCGGTGCGAGCCGGGCGGCACTCGCTGACTAGGGCCAGAAACATTCTGCACTCCTCGAAGGAGGGTGCGGGGTGCAAATTCGATGGATTGGATACCGCATAAGAGGTTTTCTTGCCGTTGCCGATCGTGCCCTTTATTGGGACATGATCTGCAAAAGGGCCGA
>DATGIA010000113.1:0-48188 GCA_035307465.1 Steroidobacteraceae bacterium | reverse complement strand
ATCATGCAGGGCGAAGGACGCGCCGTCGAGGGTCGTGATGACCTCGGGCGCAGCCTCGCGCTGCGCCGGTGCAGCGCTGTGCGCCGCGCCGGCGAGCGGGGCGCGCGATGAGGCGGGCTGCGCGATCGCCGCCTGCAGGGCCTGCTCGAGAGCATCATCGACCAGGTGTCCGACGAAGAGCACCTCGCCGTCGCGGCCGATGACCACGTGCTGCGGCGTGACGCGCAGATTGAACGCCCGCGCGAAGCGCCCATCGTCGATCACGATCGGCATCTTCAGACCGAGCGCGCGCCGGTAGGCGCGCACGTCCTCCGCGGTCTCGTTGAACCCGGTGTCGACCGCGATCACGGCGATCTGCTCGCTCCGCGTCTCGAAGGTGTGCTCGAAGTGCGGCATCTGCTCGCGGCAGGGAACGCACCAGGTCGCCCAGAACTTGAGGTACACCGGACGCTGGCCGTAATACTTCGCGAGATCGATGGTCTCGCCATCGATCGTCTTGAGCGAAAGCGCGGGCGCCGGATGCCCGATGAGATCGCGGCCCGCGTCCTGGGCGCGCTCCTGTCCGGTGGCGGCGAGCACCGGTGCGGATGCGAGCGACCACGCCAGCCCTGTAATCCCAAGCCATCGAGCCTGCATCTGGGGGCCCCGACAGTGACTCCGGCTTCCTAGATAGCACGCCTCGCGTTACCGTCAACACCCCCGAGCCACCCGAGGAATGCCGCCATGAGTCCTGAAACAGCCCCCTTCCCGGGCGGCATCGTCCGCTCCGGTCGCCCCGGCCGCCCACGCCACCCCGGACGCCGCGGCCTTCCGGCCGCACGAGGCCTGCTGCTGTTTGCGGCTTTGCTCGCGGGGCAAGCCGCCGTGAGCGACACGCCCCCCGATGCGCAGGTGCAATCCCTGCTCAACGTCCCCATCGCGGAGCTCGGGCACCGGGAGCTCGACATGATCACGGTCGAATACCCCCCGGGCGGCAGCTCCAAGCCCCACCGCCACAATGCCTATGTGATGGTGTATGTGCTCTCCGGCGCGATCGACATGCAGGTCACCGGGCAGCCGCTCGCGCACCTCACCGCGGGTCAAACTTTCCTCGAACGGCCGAACGACGTGCACGAGGTATCGCGTAACGCGAGCCAGACAGAGCCGGCGAAGTTCCTGGTCGTCATGCTGAAGAAGGCGCCGCCGGCCGCCTCGAAATGACGACGCTGCGCCCCGGCAATGAGCCGGCCTCGTCGTTGTAGTCGATCCTTGAGGCCCGCCGACGGGCGGGATGTGATGGATTCGTGAGGGTGCTAGAGTTGGCCCATGAGCACCCCGCTGCGCAGGCTGTTTGATCTGACCGGTCGGCACGCGCTGATCACCGGGAGCTCCCGCGGACTCGGCTTGCAGATGGCCGAAGCCCTCGGTGAGGCCGGAGCCTCGCTCCTCATCACCTCGCGCAAGGCGAGCGAGCTCGAGGTGAGCGCCGAGCGGCTGCGGGCGCAGGGCTTCACGGTCGACTGGCTCGCCGCGGACAGCAGCGATCCTGCGGCCATCGCGCGTCTGGGTGAGTGGGCGCTCGACAAGCGCCCGCACATCGACATTCTCGTCAACAACGCGGGCGCGGCCTGGGGCGCACCCGCCGAGGATCACCCGCTCGAGGGATGGGACAAGGTCCAGAACCTCAACGTACGCGCGGTGTTCCTGCTGAGTCAGTTCATCGCCAAGCACAGCATGATTCCGCGGCGTCGCGGGCGCATCATCATGACCGCATCGACCGCCGGTCTCGGCGGCAATCCGCGTGGCCATGAGACCGTCGCCTACAACACGAGCAAGGCCGCGGTCATCGGGCTGACGCGCACGCTCGCCGGCGAATGGGGCGAGTTCGACATCACGGTCAATGCCATCGCGCCCGGCTGGTTTCCGAGCAAGATGACCCGCGGCACCTTCGACAAGCTCGGTGTCGAGCGCCTCGCGGCCATGGCGCCGCTCGGTCGGGTCGGCGATGACGATGATCTGAAGGGCGCGGTGGTGCTGTTCGCCTCCGATGCCGGCAAGCACATCACCGGTCAGGTACTGGCGATCGACGGGGGAGCCTCGGCGGTCGTCGCCGGATGAAAGGAGCGAGCCTATGCGCCGCGGACTGATCCTGCCCCTTTACGCAGCCAGTGCACTCGCGGCGTGGGCCGCATCCGCGCCGGGCTTCGCCGAAGCGAGCCCACCGGGCGCCTCAGCCGCCGCGAGCTCACCCGTTCCAGGCGCGGGCGGCAGCGGGAATACCGGCGTGCAGTTCGGCGGCCAGTGCGTCGAAGGCCTCGCCGAGGCGCACCACGTGATGACCAATTGCGCGGTGACCTGGAAGGACAGCGACGGCAAGACGTATTGCTTCAGCAGCGAGGCCGCGAAGAAGGTTTTCCTCGCGGACCCGCAGGCACAGCTGCGCAAGGCGCGCGACTTCATCGCCGCAAGCAGCGTCGAGTCGACCGAGAAGCTGATGCAGGATTTCGATGCCGCAGATGCCGAGACGCTCGTGAAGGGGCAGATCACCAGCGCGCTCGCGAAGAACAACGGCGTGTATCCGCTCGTCGATCCGCTCGATGGCACCTTGCTCCGGCTCGCCTTCGATGGCATCGATTTCACGCGCACGATCGACGGCTACGGCTTCTTTCCCGACGTCAAGTTTCACGACGCAGCGGATCCGAAGAAGCGCTACCTGGTCGATTTCTGGGTGATCCCTTCGCAGGGCGAGCTCAAGGTGCAGGAGGTGCGCATCTACAAGGCCCCGCAGGCCGCCGAGGGGGGCGGCTGGACGCTGATGGCGCGTCAGCCCATTCCGTGGTGGTGGATTCCGGCCTCCGAGCATCCAGGACACGTCGCGCAGAAGCGCAGCTGGGAAGTGATGTCGGCGGTCGAGCAGCACGCCCTCGATGAGGCCGCGAAGAATGGCGGCATCTTCAAGCTCAAGGATGACAAGACGGGCCAGGTCCTTGACCTCGAGTTCATCGACACCCACCAGCCGATCCGGCAGCTCGACGGCAACGGTCATTTCTTCGCCTGCACGGATTTTCGCGTGGTCGGGACCAAGGACCAGATCTACGACATCGATTTCTGGGTCAACGACAAGGACGGTACGCTCACCGTGGATCAGACCAAGGTCCACAAGGTGCCCGAGCTCAAGGAGGGGCAGTGGGTCGAAGTGCCGCGCTACGAATGGAAGGATCTCGGCAGCTCGCACGTCGTGCCGTAGAGCGCCGTGCCCTGCCGGCGGGTGCGCCGGCTCCGCCCGTGCACGAGCAGCGCCCCGTCGGTGCGGCCCGTCAGACCGCCGCGAGCGCCGCGTCGAGATCGGCGCTCAGGTCGCGGATGTCCTCGATGCCGATCGACAGGCGCACCATGTCCTCCGACACGCCCGCCTTGGCGAGCTCCGCGGGCGACAGCTGCCGGTGCGTGGTCGAAGCCGGATGGGTCGCGAGCGAGCGCACATCGCCGATGTTGACCAGCCGGGTGAAGAGCTTGAGCGCATCGAGAAAGCGGGCGCCGCGGGCGCGTCCCTCGCCGGGCGACCCCTTGAGACCGAAGGTCAACAGCCCTGAGGCCTTGCCGGAGAGGTATTTCTGCACGAGCGCATGATCCGGATGACTGCGCAGCCCCGCGTAGTTCACCCAGGACACCTTCGGATGCTCCTCGAGACGGCGTGCGATCGCGAGGGCATTCTCGCTGATCCGATCGATGCGCAGCGCCAGCGTCTCGACTCCCTGCAGGATGAGGAATGCGTTGAAGGGCGAGATCGCCGCCCCGGTGTTCCTCAAGGGCACGACGCGCGCGCGGCCGATGTAGGCTGCCGGCCCGAGCGCCTCGGTGTAGACCACACCGTGATAGCTCACGTCGGGCTCGTTCAAGCGGCGAAAGCGCTGGGGATACTGGGCCCAGGGAAACTTGCCCGAATCGACGATCGCGCCGCCGATGCTGGTGCCGTGACCCCCGAGGTACTTGGTGAGCGAGTGCACGATGATGTCGGCGCCATGCTCGAAGGGCCGGCACAGGTAGGGCGTCGGCACCGTGTTGTCGACGATGAGTGGAATCCCGCGCTCATGGGCGATCGCGGCGATTTTCTCGAAGTCGGTGACGTTGCCCTGCGGGTTGCCGAGCGATTCGACGAACACCGCCTTGGTGCGTGCATCGATGAGCGGCGCGAACGAGCCAGGGTCGCGGTAATCGGCGAAGCGGGTCTCGATGCCGAACTGCGGCAGAGTGTGCGCGAACAGGTTGTAGGTGCCCCCGTACAGGGCGCTCGAGGCGACGATGTTGTCCCCCGTCTCCGTGATGGTCTGGATGGCATACGTCGTGGCCGCCTGGCCCGAGGCGAGCGCGAGCGCAGCGAGGCCACCCTCCAGAGCGGCGAGCCGCTGCTCGAGCACGTCCTGCGTGGGATTCATGATCCGGGTGTAGATGTTCCCCGGCACCTTGAGATCGAACAGGTCCGCGCCGTGCTGCGCGCTGTCGAACGCGTAGGCGACCGTCTGGTAGATCGGCACGGCGACCGCCTTGGTCGTCGCCTCGGGAGAGTACCCCCCGTGCACGGACAGGGTCGCGAAATGCCAGGCGGGTGGGGTCGATGCGCTCATGAGGACTTCCTCGCCCCTGAAGGGGTCTGTCGTTTGGAGTTGAAGCGTAGCGGCTCCGCCGGGCGCGCGACTACTGCCGGGCGGGCATGATCTCATTCCCGAGCGGTAGATGCGCGCCTCGCGGCCGCGGCCGCGGCCGCGCAGGCCCTCTCCCTAGCGCCGCTCGTATTGCAGCATCAGACCCAGGAGGAGTGCCACACCCGGTTGCCACACGAGCAGGGCGCCTCGGATACCATCGACCCCCCCGAGATAGCCCGCCGGCTGGGGGGTGACCGCCTGCTCCCAGAGGGCACCGATCAGCCCGAGCAACGCGCCGCCGAGCGAGCCCACGAGCGCGTACCTCAGCGCGCGCAGGCTCGGACCTTTCGCACCGAACAGCGACAGGGCTGCGAGCAGTACGATGAAGGCGCCGACGGCACCCGCGACGCCGAAGGCCACGTTCGCCCGCTCGGCATGGGAGGAATCGAGCGCCCTCGCGATCTCCATCGCAAGAAGGCCGACGTGGACCGCCGCATAGAGCGAGCCCAGGCACACCGTGACGAACAGCGCGAGCTTCAGGATCTCGCGCTCGCCTTCGTGCACGACGAAGTAGCCGGCGATGAGGGCCCCGAAGAGGAGTCCGGTGCTGTAGAAAAGATTCATCTGCGACAGGCCGAGCACGCTGAGCACCCCGGAAGCGAGCCCGACGGCGCTGATCAGGCCGAGGGCCCCTCTTTCCAGCGCAACGGTCTGTGCCGGCTCCTCGGTCTGTGTCGGCTTCCCGGCCTGTGTCGGCTCCTCGGCATCCATCCCCGTCCGAGTCTCCCGGGCGACCCTAGCCCGTGCCGCCCACCGTCAGCCCATCGATCCGCAGCGTGGGTTGGCCCACGCCGACCGGGACCGACTGTCCTTCCTTCCCGCAGGTGCCGACCCCGGCATCGAGCTCGAGATCGTTGCCGATCAGGCTCACGCGCGTGAGCACATCGGGCCCGTTGCCGATGAGGGTCGCGCCCTTCACCGGCGCGCCCACCTTGCCGTTCTCGATGAGATAGGCCTCGCTCGCGGAGAACACGAACTTGCCCGAGGTGATGTCGACCTGCCCGCCGCCGAAGTTGACCGCATAGAGGCCGCGCTCGACCGAGGCGATGATCTCTTCGGGAGCGCGCGTGCCGGCGCGCATGTAGGTATTGGTCATGCGCGGCAGCGTCATGTGGGCGAATGACTCGCGCCGGCCGTTGCCCGTCGCCGGCATTCCCATGAGGCGCGCATTCATCTTGTCCTGAATGTATCCGCGCAGCACGCCATCCTCGATGAGCACGGTGCACTGGGTGGGCGTGCCCTCATCATCGACGTTCAACGAGCCGCGCCGCTGGGTGAGCGTGCCGTCATCGACCACGGTGATGCCGTCGGCGGCGACCTTCTGACCGATGCGGTTGGAGAACGCGGAGGTGCCCTTGCGGTTGAAGTCGCCCTCGAGCCCATGGCCGATCGCCTCGTGCAACAGGATGCCGGGCCAGCCGGAGCCGAGCACCACCGTCATCGAGCCGGCCGGCGCCGCGATTGCATCGAGATTGACGAGCGCCTGTCGGACCGCCTCGCGCGCATGCTCGAAGGGCACGTCCCCCTTCAGGAGCTCATCGAGACCGAACCGGCCGCCGCCGCCGCTGTAGCCCTGCTCGCGACGCCCGTTCTGCTCGACGATGACCGAGACGTTGACCCGCACCAGCGGGCGCACATCCGCCGAGAGCGTTCCGTCGCTCGCCGCGATCAGCACGACGTCGTGCACCGCCGCCAGCGAGGCCATCACTTGCTTCACCCGCGGATCGATGCGCCGTGTTTCGGCATCGATGCGCATCAGCCAGTCGACCTTGTCCTCATCGCGCACCGTGGCGAGCGGATCGATCGGCAGATAGAGCCGATGGGTGACCGGCCGTTGCCAGGCGCGCACGACACTGCCCGCGCCGCTGCGGGCGATGGCGCGCGCCGCCTCGGAGGCTTCGAGCAGTGCCGGCATCAATACTTCGTCCGTGTACGCGAAGCCGGTCTTCTCGCCGCTCACGGCGCGCACCCCGACCCCCTGCTCGATGCTGTGCGAGCCGTCCTTGACGATGCCATCCTCGAGCGACCAGGACTCCTCGCGCGAGAGCTGGAAGAAGAGATCGGCGTAGTCGACCCCGCGGCTCATGAGCGCCGAGAGCACGGTCTGAAGGCGGCCCTCGTCGAGGCCCGAAGGGGAGAGAATCATCTGCTCGGCGACGTCGAGCAACGGCTTCGCCGCGCTCATGTCGGTGACGTCGCGGGGGTGCCTAGACGGCGGTTGTCGAGAGCCGGAAAGCGCCGGCGCGCCTCGGCTTGCTTGGCGAGATCGATGTCGGCAGTCACCACTCCAGTTCCTTTCGGCAGGCGCGCGAGCACCTGACCCCAGTAATCGACGACCATCGTGTCGCCATAGGTCTCCCGGCCGCTCGAATGCGTTCCGGCCTGTGCCGGCGCCACGACGTAGCACAGATTCTCGATGGCGCGCGCGCGCAGCAACGTCTCCCAGTGCGCGTGCCCCGTCGGCACCGTGAAGGCCGCCGGAATGGCGAGCCACTGGGCGCCCCGGCTCACGAGCTCGCGATACAGCTCCGGAAAGCGCACGTCGTAGCACACCGACATGCCGAGCCGGCCGACGGGCGTATCGGCAAGAACCACCTCGCGTCCCGCGCTCACGTGCGTCGATTCGCGATACTGCTCGCTGCGGCCCGGGATGGCGACATCGAAGAGATGGATCTTATCGTATCGGGCCACGCGGCGGCCCTCGGCATCGATCAGCAGCGAGGTGTTGCGCACGCGCTCCGCCCCGTCCTTGAGCAGCGTCGTGCCGGCGAGAATCCACAGCTTGAGCTCGCGTGCCGCAGCGCGCAAAAAATCCTGCACCGGCCCCTCGCCGTCCGCTTCGGCGACCTGCAGCTTGTCCGCGTCCTTCAGGCCAAGAAAGGGAAAATTCTCCGGCAGGCAGGCGATTTGCGCGTCGCGCTCGCGCGCCTCGCGCAACAGCGCCCGCGCCGCCTGCAGATTGTCCGCAACGACGTGGCTCGAGGTCATCTGGATGGCAGCCACCCGACCCATCACTTCGGCGCCTCCGCAGTCGCCGCCGCAGCGGCGTCTGCACCCTTTAACCGTTCGACTGTTGGATTCTCCCAACTACCGGTAATTCGATAATACCCGCGCACGAGACCCTTCAGCGGCTGTTTGAACACTTGTGTGAACAGCACCACGGCCGCCCCCACCACGGGGCCGCCCGCAAAGGCGGCGAGCGGCAGGGGGCTGCTCGCGACGTTGCCCGTGACCACTGCAGTTTGGTCGAAATCCTTGTTTTTCAAGCCGACGCGCCCGATGAGGCCGATCTCGGCGGCCGGCCCGCGCACCAGCACATCGTCCGTGTAGGCACTCCCGTCCCGGAGCTGGAAATTGCCGCGCATCGTATCGAAGGCGAAGCCCTTGTCGGTCAAGTCGCTGAAATCGAAGGCGAGGCGGCGCGGCAGCTCGGTCAGGCTCGCCAGCCCGACGACGCGTCCCGCGCCGGGCTTCAAGTGCACGATCTGGCCGTTATCGAGGGCGATCTTCAGCTGCCCGGTCGCCGCCGCGAGCGCCTCGGCGCTCGGCAGGCCGAGCCAGCGTAGATCGAACTCGATCGATCCGTCCTTCGCCTCGATCACGGGGTCGAAGCCGAGCTGCTTGAGGGTCGCCGCCACGTCGGTGCTGCGGACCTTGCCGGCGATGCGCGCCACGCTCGCCTCGCGCACGCGCCAGTCGCCCGTTGCGCTCGCGCTGAAGGTCGGGGCGGCGAGCGTGAGCAGCTTCAAGGCGATGCCGTCGTCAACGTGGGTGAGGGTCGCGTGCACATCGCCGAAGCTGCGCTCTGCCCAGCGCAGATCGGCGATGTGCAGATTGACGGCGGGAATCGAGCGCGGATCGACCGCCGAGGCGCCGCCCTCGGCCTTCGCCTCGACCGATGTGTGCACAGCGGCGCCGTTCGAGTCATCGGCCCCCGCCGGCGTGACCGGGTCGAAGACCCTGAGGCGCTCGAACTGAATGCTCAAAGGCGCCGCTGGATCCTTGCTCCCCGGGACGATCACGGTGCCCGCCGCGTTCGGCCCCGACACGCCGATGCGCCAGCCGCCCTCGAGAGCCGCGATGTTCAAGGACAGGTCGCGAAAGGTGAGACCGAGATAGTCGAGCGATTGCACCTGCACGGCCGCGCTGCTCAGGTACGAGCCCGCAGGCTTCGCGCCCTTCGGCATCGCGGCCAGCCGCAACCAGCCCGCAAGATCGAGCCGCTCGAGCCGTCCGGTGACGTTGACGACCTGAGTGTCGCTGAAGAGCGGCGGGTCGGTACCGCCGAGCGCGAGCGCGGCGCGCGCGAGCTTCCAGCCGCCGCTCGTATCGGAGTCGAGAACCGCCGCGCTCTGCGCCACCCCGTCGAGCGTGAGCTTGAGCTCGAGCGCGCCCGAGCTCGGCCACTGCGCCTCCAGGCTCGCAGGGAGCAGTTGCCCCGCTTCCTTGTCGAGCGGTGCCGGCAGTCCGAGCGCGAGGCCGGCGAGATTGCTCACCGCGTGCAGGCTTCGCTCGCGCGCAGGCTCCGGCGACATCCGCAGGCTCGCGCGCCAGTCCGCCTCGCCCGCGAGCTTCACGCTCGCCGGCAGCCCGAGCCCCGCGCGCAAACCCTCGCCGCTCAGCGTGCCGCGAAACTCGAGCACGGTGCGCACTACCGGACGGTTGCGCGGTGCGTGCGCGGTCATGGTGAACGGGCCTCCGAGCAGCCGTCCATGCAGGTCGGCGCGCGCGACCTGCGCCCCGTCGATGTCCACCTCGCCGCTCACCTCGCTCGCCGCAACGCTCGATCCCACACGTGCCGCGCTGTCGCCCTTGAGATCGAGATGCACGAGCACGCGCCGCTGATCGATCTCCTTGAACGGCAGGAACAGGTGCAGCCCGAACTGGAGCGGTCCGTGGGCCTCGGTCGAGGAGAAGCCGTGCTCGGCCATCGCATCGAGCGGGCTTGCGCCGAGAAAGGCCAGCGCATCGCCCGCATCGCCGTGCGCCAGCGCCTCGATCGTGAGCTCGCCGTTCTTGAAGTCGGGGAAGCGCGCCTCGCCCGAGTCGACCTTCAGGCCGCCGGCGCGCGCGCTCTGGATCTTCACGTCCATCCCCTGGTTGCGAAATTCCGCGAGCGCCTCTCCGTCCTCGATGAGCGGCCAGTGGTCGCGATAGTCGAGCGTCATTCCCCCGAGCGCGGCGCGCACGAGGAACAGACCGCTGCCGTCACGGAACGGAAAGTTGCGCACCGGGCCCGAGAAGACCAGATCCGCATGTCCGAGGTGGCCCTTGACGAATGCATGATCGAGCCAGGCGAGGGCGTTGGGCGGCAGCAGCTGGCGCGGAAAGAAGAAGCGCGCCTCGCTCGCATCGCCCCCCTGGATGCTCCCCGCGAGCGTGAGCGTCGGCGAGCTGTCGTCGCGCGGGCTCGACCACGCCACCTGGGCGCGCACGCCCGCTCCATGAGTCTGAAAGCTCACGGCGGGCGTTGCGACCAGGAACTCCTGGCTCGAGCGCCTCCAGTACAGCGTGGTCGTGAGGCGCTCGAGCGCGAGCGGCTCGATGAGCTGATGCGGCCAATAAAACACCGCCTGCCGCGCGTCGATGAGCACGTGACCGCCCTGCTCATCGCCCGCCAGCTCGCCCGACAGGCCGCGAAGCCCGGGCGCACGACCGACCGGCGCGAAGCCCACCTGGCTGAAGCGCGCACGACAGTTGAGCTTCCAGGGGTCGGCCGTCGTCGCGCGCGAAAGCGCGATCCGCATGTCGGACCATTCGCCGCTCGGCGCGATGTCGCGCAACCGCGCGCGCAGCTCCCGCTGCGGCATGAGCCCGGCGAGCGGCAGCAGCGCCTCGGCGCGCAGGTGATTCGCCTGCGCCTCGAGCTCGAGGAGCCCCGACTCGCCTCCGCGGATGCTGGCGTCGAACTCCGACTCCGGATCGCTGCGGCCGGGCACCGCCGCCTTCAAGTGCCGTCCGTGCATCATCCATCGATCGCCCGCGTGATCGAGCATGAGCTGGCCGCTCACCACCTCGAAGGCGGACTCGGGCTCATCGGCGAGCTGCATCGTCACGTGGCGCGCGGCGAAGCGCAGATCGGCATGCGCGAGCACCGGGCCCCGGCCGCCCAGGCCCAGATCGAAGGCGCCCGTGCCGCCGTTGAGGCGCGTGAGGTACTCGGGCAGGAGCTTGCGCCAGCCCGCGAAGGAGACATCGCTCGCATTCAGCGACACCTGCCAGAGGAGCGCCGCAGCCGCCTCGCCGCGCGCCGAGCCGCTCATGCGCAGCGTGCCGCCGAGCCCTTGCGGCAGCTGCGCCGAGGCGCGCACCAGGAGCCTGGAGCCATGGCGCAGGTCGAGATCGACCCGCTCGAGCGCGAGGCGCGGCAGCGCCTCGTTCCAGCCGGTGATGAGGATCCGTCCGCGACGGATCGAGAGCGTGCCATCCGGCCAGTCCTCGAGCCGCAGCGTTCCCGAGGGCTCACCGCCGAGCAAGACATCCGAGCCGATGGCGAAAGTGTGCGGCCCCACCCGCTCGATGCTGATCGCAGGCTCGTCGAGCTCCACGCGCAACGCCAGCAGGCGCCCACGATGCACCATCTGCCACGGATCGATGCCGACGCGGCCGCTCGCCGCGCGCGCGAGCACGTGCGTGCCGTCCTTCGAGCGCAGCTCCAGCCGGTCGAGGTAGAGCTCGGGCCCGCTCCAGTGAAAGCTCGGGCGCACGCTCGCGAACTCCATCGGATAGCCGGTCTCGTGCTTGAGCCAGGACTTGATCTGCGCCTGGTAATGCGGTGCACGCTCGAGCAGGATGCGCAGGCCGAGCATGCCGAGGAGCGTCACGAGCAAGAAGCCCGCGACCGTGAGCGCCAGCGCCTTGAGAATGAGCTTCAGGCGCATTACATCAGGACGACGTCGTACTGATCGACGGTGTAGAGCGCCTCGGTCTGCAGGCGGATGGGCTTGCCGGTGACGAGCTCGAGCTCACCTAGGGCGGAGGACTCCTCGTCGAGCAGCCGCTCGATCACGTCCTGATGGGCGAGCACCATCAGCTGCTGGCACTCGAACTGGCGCGCCTGTCGCACGATTTCCCGGAACACCTCGTAGCACACCGTCTCCGCGGTCTTGACGAATCCCCGCCCCTCGCAGGTCGGACAAGGCTGACAGAGCAGATGTTCCAGACTTTCGCGCGTGCGCTTGCGGGTCATCTCCACGAGCCCCAGGGGCGAGACCGACGAGATATTCGTCTTCACATGATCATCACTTAACGCTTTCTCGAGCGCCTGGATGACCTGGCGGCGGTGCTCGCTCTCCTCCATGTCGATGAAGTCGATGATGATGATGCCGCCGAGGTTGCGCAGCCGCAGCTGCCGCGCAATCGCCACCGCCGCCTCGAGGTTGGTGCGAAAGATCGTCTCCTCGAGATTGCGGTGGCCGACGAAGGCGCCCGTATTCACATCGATCGTGGTCATCGACTCGGTCTGATCGATGATGAGATGGCCGCCCGACTTCAGGGGCACCTTGCGATCGAGCGCCTTCTGGATCTCCTCCTCGACGTGATGCAGCTCGAACACCGGCCGGCGCTCGCTGTAGAGCTCGATGCGGCCCTGCACCTCGGGCATGAACGTCGAGGCGAACTCGAGCATCTCGCGATGCGCGCTCGGCTGGTCGATGAGCACGCGCTCGACGTCGGGACGGAGCGAGTCGCGCAGGATCCGCAGGTGCAGCGGCAGATCGCCGTGCACCAGCGTGCCGGGCGCGGCGCGCAGTCCGTTCTGGCGCACGTATTCCCAGAGCTTGCGCAGGTACAGCATGTCCGCGCGCAGCGATTCGGGCGATGCGTCCTCGGCGGCCGTGCGCACGATGTAGCCCGCCTTCTCATCCGGCAGCAGCCCCTGCATCACACACTCGCGCAGGCGGTCGCGCTCGGCGGGCTCCTCGATGCGGGCCGACACGCCGACGCCCTGCCCCTGCGGCATGTAGACGAGATAGCGCGAGGGGAGCGTGATGTAGGTCGTGAGCCGCGCGCCCTTGGTCCCGAGCGGGTCCTTGACGACCTGCACCAGGATCTCGTCGCCCTCCGCCACGAGCGAGCGAATGTTCTCCGTGCGCGGCGTCTCGATGCCGGTGCCGGCGTGCTGCGGATCGAAGATGTCCGAGGCGTGCAGAAACGCCGTGCGCTCGAGCCCGATCTCGATGAAGGCGGCCTGCATGCCGGGCAGCACGCGCGAGACGCGGCCCTTGTAGATGTTGCTGATGAGGCCGCGACGGCTCGCGCGCTCGAGATAGACCTCCTGCAGCACGCCCGCCTCGACCACCGCCGCACGCGCCTCCTGGGTGCTCGCGTTGATCAGGATCTCAGTGCTCATCGTTCTCGTCCGCCACCGGCTCCCACAGCGGGACGCCCGCCTGGCTCAAAAGCGCCGCCGTCTCGTACAACGGCAGCCCCATGACGCCTGAGAAGCTGCCCCGCAATTCGCTCACGAACACCGCCCCCAGGCCCTGAATGGCATAGCCCCCGGCCTTGTCGTGCGGTTCACCAGTATCCCAATACCGGCGCGCCTCGGCCGCAGAGATTGCGCGGAACGTGACCTCGCTGCGGCTCAGGGCGATCTTGAGGTCCCCGGCCGTGGCCAGGGCGACCGCCGTGAGGACCTCGTGGGTGCGCGCCGAGAGCTTCTCGAGCATGTGGGCGCTCTCGGCGGCATCGGCCGGCTTGCCGAGCAGCTCCGCGCCGAGGACCACCGCCGTGTCGGCGGCGAGCACCGGGCGCCGCGGCATGGCGCGCGCGGTGGGACTCGCCCGTCCGGCGAGCGCCTTGTCGCGCGCGAGACGGCGCACATAGTCATCCGCGCGCTCGCCGGGCCGCGCCGTCTCATCCACGGCGACGGCGAGCACGTGCACCCGAACGCCGATCTGCGCGAGCAGCGCGCGGCGGCGGGGCGAGGCGGAGGCGAGGAACAGGGCGGAGTCCAAGAAAGTGTTTCCGTCGGCGCTTCAGGCGCGGTGGTACGGATGGCCCGCCATCAAGCTCATCGCGCGATAGAGCTGCTCGGCGACCAGCACCCGCACGAGCGCGTGCGGCAGGGTGAGCGGGGAGAGCGACCAGCGCTCGTCGGCGCGTTCCCGGCAGGCGGCCGCGAGCCCGTCCGGACCGCCGATGAGCAGCGCGAGCGGTCGGGCGGCACGCAGCCGAGCAGCCAGCCACGCCGCGAGCGCCTCGGTGCTCAGGGAGTTGCCCGTGACTTCCAGGGCCACCACGTGATCCTTCGCACCGAGCGAGGCGAGCATCCTCGATCCCTCGCGATCGCGCGCAGGTCCGGGATCCTCGCCGGCCCGCCGCAGCGCGACCGGGATCTCGATGAGCTCGAGTACGAGCGGGGCGCGGAGCCGCTTCTGGTAGTCGCGAAACCCCTCGTTGACCCAGCCCGGCAGGCGGGTGCCGGCGGCGATCAGGCGGCACTTCATGCCGCCGCGCTCGGCATCAGGCGTGCACGGCGCGCTTGGCGGCGGTCATGTCCCACAATTTCTCGAGCCCGTAGAATTCGCGCACCCGCGGCAGCATGACGTGCACGATCGTCTCGTGCAGATCGATGAGCACCCAGTCGCTGTCCTTCTGCCCCTCCACGCCGTGCGGGCGGTAGCCCGCCTGCTTGGTCTTCTCGACCACGCGCTGCGCGACCGAGCGCACGTGCCGATCGGAGGTGCCGCTTGCAATCACCATGGTGTCGGCGATGTCGGTGAGTCCGCGCACGTCGATCGTGCGGATGTCGAGCGCCTTCATGTCCTCGAGAGCGGCCATGATCACGGAGGCGAGCGGGGGCGGGGCTGGGGAGGTGCTCCGCGTGAGCTTCCTGCGCGGGCGTGGAGCCGAACGCGAGGGGGATGCCTTGAGGTTTCGGGAGGAGGTTTTGGCGGGCGACTTTTTCTTGCCTGGCACTACGATGTCCGTGATTTGGAGTAACAGTGGGTCTCGAGAATCAGTTTACGCACCGGATCGGGCATGAGATAGCGCGGATCACGACCGAGCGCAATGAGCTGGCGCACCTCGGTCGAGGAGATCTCGAGCTGCGTCACCGCATGGATGTAGATGCAGCCCGCGCGCTCCTCGTGCAGATCGCCGATCCGCCCGGTGCCGCGGTCGACCAGAAGCTCCCCCAGAGGACCCATGCCGGGGGCGCGCCAGCCCGGGCGATGCGCGACGACAAGGTGCGCAAGCTGCAGCAGCTCCTGCCACTGATGCCACTTGGGCAGCCCGAGGAAGGCGTCCATGCCGACGATCAGACATAAGCTGCGGTCCGGATATTCGTGTCTGAGCTCGCTCAAGGTGTCGACCGAGTAGGAAGGACCCGACTTGCGCACCTCGCGATCATCGACACGGAAGCCCGACTGATCGGCGGTCGCGAGCTCGACCATCTTCAGGCGCAGCTGCGCATCGGCCACCGGCCGCTCCCGGTGCGGAGGATTGCCGGCGGGCAGGAAGCGGATCTCCTTGAGTCTCAGGGCCTGCTGCAGCTCGAACGCGGTGCGCAAGTGCGCGTAGTGGATCGGGTCGAAGGTGCCGCCGAAGATCCCCATCGGGTTCATACGGCTACCCTGCCTGATTCGCCGGCGCCTTGCAAAGCACCGGCCAGGGCCGCGGTGAGGCCGGTGAGCGCGCTCCAGGCATCGCCGCGCTCGATGCCCTTGACGATGCGATCGGTGCGCGCGGCCTGGGCGATGAGCGCCGCCACGGGGAGCTGGGCGGCGCGCGCGAGCGCCCGCGCCGAGGGACGTGAGGCGAGATTCCAGGGCAACCCCGCACCGCCGCCGCGCGCCTGCGCGAGACCGCGCAGCTCTCGCACCAGCGCCCAGAGGATGAGCGTCGGCTCGATGCCCTCGCTCTTCAATCCCAGCAGCACCCGGAGCGCGCGCGCGAGATCGCCCTCGCCCGCCGCCTCGGCGAGCTGGAAGACGTCGTACCGCGCGCTGTCCGCGACGCTCGAGAGCGCCCGCTCGACCGGGATCGTGCCGTCGGCGGACAGCAGAGCGAGCTTCTCGAGCTCCTGCTGCGCAGCGAGCAGATTCCCCTCGACGCGCTCGACGATGAGCTCGGCCGCCCGCGGCTCGAGCTTGAGCTTCAGAGCGCGCGCGCGCTGCATCAGCCAGGCGGGCAGCGCTGCACGCTCGACCGGCCACACCGGCACGAAGCAGCCCTCACGCTCGATGCTGCGCACCCACGCTGCCTCGCTCGCCTTGCGATCGAGCTTGCCGCTGATCACGAGGCCAAGGACATCGGGCGGCGCGTGCGACGCCACCTCGGCGAGCAGCGGGGCCCCCTTGTCCGGCTTGCCGCTCGGCAGGCGCAGCTCGATGATGCGCCGCTCCGCGAAGAGCGACGGCGACATGAGCGCGGTGCGCAGCGCATCCCAGTCGAAGCCCTTCTCGACGAAGAACACCTCGCGCTCCGTGAAGCCCGCGGCCCGCGCGGCGGCGCGGATCGCGTCGGCCGCCTCGTTGATGAGCAGCGGCTCATCGCCGGCGACCAGATACCAGCGTTTGAGGTCACGCCCGAGCGCGGACGGCAGCTCGGCGAGGCTCAGGCGCACGGGGCCGCGAGCCGCGCGCGAGTTGCGGCGTATTCCTGCTCGAGCCGCTCGACGAGCTGCGCCACGGGCGGCGCATCGTGAATGCCGCTGACGCTTTGACCCGCGCTCAGGATGTCGCGCCAGGCCTTGATCTCCCCCGCGCCCTCGACCGCGCTCGCGAAGTTCATCTTGCTCTTGTCCGCGGTGGGCAGGTTGTCCGGGTCGAGCCCGGCGCGCGCGATGCTCGCCTTCAGGTAGTTGCCGGCGACGCCGCTGAACAGCGAGGTGTAGACGATGTCCTCGGCGTCGCTCTCGATCAGCATCGACTTGTACTGCGCGTTCGCGTTCGCCTCGGCGCTCGCGATGAAGCGCGTGCCGAGATAGGCGAGATCCGCACCGAGCGCCTGCGCAGCGAGCACATCGCCGCCCGTGCTCATGGCGCCCGCCAGGATCACGGTGCCGCCGAAGACCTCGCGAATCTGCTTGACGAGGGCGAACGGGCTCAAGGTGCCGGCGTGACCGCCCGCGCCCGCGCACACCGCGATGATCCCATCCACGCCCTGCGCCGCCGCCTTCTCGGCATGGCGCCGATTGATCACGTCATGGAACACGAGCCCGCCGTAGCCGTGGACCGCGCTCACCACCTCGGCCGGCGGCCGCAGGCTCGTGATGATGATCGGCACGCGGTGCTTGATGCAGGTCTCGACGTCCTTCTCGAGCCGGGGGTTGCTCGCATGCACGATCTGGTTCACGGCGAAGGGCGCGATCTTCGCTTGCGGGTGGGCGCGCCGGTGCGTCGCGAGCGTCTCGGTGATCTCCGCGAGCCAATCGTCGAGCTGGCTCTGCGGCCGGGCGTTGAGCGCGGGAAAGGACCCCACCACCCCGGCCTTGCACTGCGCGAGCACGAGCGGCGGCGTCGAGACGATGAACATCGGGGCGCCGATCACGGGCAGGCGCAGGGTGTCCTTGAGAAGGTCGGGCAGGGGCATCGGAGCTCGCTTCGGTTGCTTCGGGCGCATTATCCCTCAAGGAGCTGCGGTACACTCGCTCTCCCATGTCACCCACCACGCTGACCCTCGAGCGCCGCGATTCGCTGCTCACCGTCACCCTGAACCGACCCGAGCGGCTGAATGCGCTCAATCGCATCCTGGTCGATGAGCTCCGGGAGGTGGCCACGCACGTCGCGAGCGAGGGCACCGTGCGCGCCGTGTTGTTGAGCGGTGCCGGGCGTGCATTCTGCTCGGGGGCCGACCTGCTCGAGGATCAACTGCTCGCCGCCTCGAGCGGCCCGAGCGCAGGCGAGCGGGTGGCGCGCAGCCTGCGCGAGCACTTCAATCCGATGGTGCTCGCCTGGTGGAATCTCAGCGTGCCGGTGGTGGTCGCCGTCAACGGCGTCGCCGCCGGCGCCGGGGCGAGCCTCGCGCTCGCGGGCGACATCGTCATCGCCGCGCGCTCCGCCTCCTTCGTGCAGCTGTTCGCGCCCAAGGTGGGACTGATGCCGGATCTCGGCAGCACGTACTATCTGCCCCGCCTCGTCGGCACCGCCCGCGCCAAGGGGCTCGCACTGCTCGGGGAGCCCTTGAGCGCAGCCGACGCGGCCTCGTGGGGTCTGATCTGGCGATGCGTGCCCGACGAGGAGCTCCTCGATCAGGCGACCGCTCTCGCGCAGCGTCTGGCGAGCGGGCCCACCCAGGCCTTTCGTGCGATCAAGCGGGTGCTGAACGACGAGCCTGCCGCCTCGCTCGCCGAGCAGCTCGAGCGCGAGGCAGTGGAACAGCCCCGGCTCGCCGATACGCACGATTTCGCCGAAGGCTTGAGCGCTTTCCGCGACAAGCGCCCGCCGCGTTTCACCGGCGGGTGAGATCGGCGCCGCCGGCGCCGCCGGCCGCCTCCGGCCACTGCGCTACGAGCGCCTTCTCCGGCCCGCGCCCCCGCGGCCGCTTCGCATCAGCGCCCTCGTTCTCTCACGCGCTCGTTCAACGCGCTCGTTCAACGCGCCCGGCGTTTAACGCGCTGGTTCTTTAGCGCGCCCGGTCTTTTCAATGCGCTCGCTGTCGAGACGGCCGATGCGGGCGAGCGGCACGCGCACCTCGCGGACACCGCTCGCACTTGCGCCGCTCGATCCGTTCGCGCTCGCGCCTGCGCTCGCTCCGGCCGCGCTCGCTCCGGCCGCACTCGCTCCGGCCACGCACGAGTCACAGCCACCACACGCGGCCTGCATGCGCGCGGCGGTCGCCGCCACGCGCGCTTCGAGCCGGGCGCTGCGCAGGGGGCGCGGTGCGCTCGCGAGCAGCAGGCCGAGCACGCGCCAGAGCCGTGCGCGCAGAGTCTTCGGGCCGAGCGCGCTCAGGGCATAAAGAATGCTCAGCGCAACGGCTATCCCGACGGCGAGCACATCGATCCAGCGGCTCACGGCCGCGCTCCCGCACCGAGCAGGATCGCCGCGTGATAGGTCAGGAAGGAGGCCACATAGGCGAGCGCGAACATGTAGGAGGCCATCAGCAGCGGATAGCGCCAGGAGTTGGTCTCGCGGCGTACCGTGGCGAGCGTCGATAAGCACTGCGGCGCGAACACGTACCAGGCGAGCAAGGAAAGCGCGGTGGCGAGGCTCCAGGAATGGGCGATGAGCGGCGTGAGCGCCCCGCTCACATCCGATCCCGTCGCCGAGAGCGCGTACACGGTGCCCAGAGCGCCCACCGCGACCTCGCGCGCCGCGAGCCCGGGCACCAGGGCGATCGAGATCTGCCAGTTGAATCCGATGGGCGCGAACAGCACCCCGAGCCACGCCCCCAGATGCCCGGCGATGCTGTACTCGATCGCCGGGCCGGTCGCACCGGGCGGGGGCGCCGGAAAGGAGGACAGCGCCCACAGGATCACCATCAGCGAGAGGATGATCGTGCCCACGCGCGTCAGGAAGATCTCCACGCGCTGCCACAGACCGATGCCGAGATTGCGCAGGTTCGGCCAGTGATAGGCGGGCAGCTCGAGCATCAGCGGCTGGAAGCGGCCGGTCGAGCCCGTGCGCTTCAACAGCCAGGCAACCCCCAGGGCGCTGGCGACCCCGAGGACGTAGAGCGCAAAGAGCACGCAGCCTTGAAGCTCGAGCACGCCCCCGACCCGGCGCTGCGGGATGAAGGCGCCGATGATGAGTGCGTAGACGGGCAGGCGTGCCGAGCAGGTCATGAGCGGCGCGATCATGATCGTCGCAATCCGGTCGCGGGGATTCTGGATGGTGCGCGTTGCCATGATGCCCGGGATCGCGCAGGCAAAGCTCGAGAGCAGCGGAATGAACGCGCGGCCCGAGAGCCCGACGCTGCCCATCAGCCGATCGAGCAGAAATGCGGCGCGCGGCAGGTAGCCCGAGTCCTCGAGGATCAGAATGAAGAAGAACAGGATGAGGATCTGCGGCAGGAACACGAGCACGCTTCCCGTCCCGGCGAGCACGCCGTTGATCAGCAGATCCTTCAGAAGACTCGCGGGCATCACATGATCGAGCGCAGCCCCCACGGTGTTCACGCCGCTCTTGATGGCATCCATGGGCAGCTGCGCCCAGGCGAACACGGCCTGGAAGATCAGAAACAGAATGACTGCGAGAAGCGCAGGGCCCACGATCGGATGCAGCACCACCGCATCGACCCGATCACTCGCCGTGACGCCCTCCAGCCGGCTGCCGCCAATGAGTTCGAGGATGCGGCGCACCTCGCGCTGGTCCTGCTCGATGTCCTCGGCCGTGGGCTTGACCCAGGGCGCGGGCGCCGCGTGGGCGGGCACGATCTCTCGATCGAGCAGCGCGACGAGATCCCGGGCGCCCGAGGCGCGCACGCCGACGGTCTCGACCACGGGCACACCGAGCTCGGCCGAGAGCAGCCGCGCATCGATCACGATGCCCTTGCGGCGCGCGACGTCGGCCATGTTGAGCGCCACGACCATCGGCAAGCCGAGCCGCTTCAAGCTCAAGACCAGGCGCAGATTCTGCCGGAGGTTGGTGGCATCGGTGACGCACACGACCAGATCGGGCGCGCTCTCCCCGGCGCGTGCGCCCATGAGCACGTCCACCGTGACGCGCTCATCCGGGGTGAGCGGATCGAGACTGTAGGCGCCCGGCAGATCGAGCACACGGACGCGCAACCCCGACGGGGTGCGCAGCACCCCCTCCTTGCGCTCCACCGTCACACCGGCATAGTTGGCGACTTTCTGCCGGCTGCCGGTGAGGACATTGAAGAGCGCTGTCTTGCCGCAGTTGGGGTTGCCGACGAGGGCAACGAGCGGGCTCGGCGCAGCCGCAAGCACGGTCATCGCAGCCCGGTCAGGCGCTGGGCACGGGCTCCGGACACACGCGGACGCAGGCGGCCTCGAACAACCGCAAGGCGAAGGTACCGGTCCCGATGCGCACGGCGATGGGATCGCGGGCGAGCAGCCCCCGCGCCAGCACTCTCACGGCCTCGCCGGGCAAAAAGCCGAGCTCCGCGAGCCGCCGCCCCAGATCGAGCGAGGCCGCCGCGCCCCCGTGGGAGGACACCGCGACGACGCGCGCGGGGGTCCCGGGCGCAAGCTCGGTCAGCGGAACGGGAGTGTTGCGGGTGCTCTCGGCGATCATCATGATGCGATTCTAACTGAGAATCGTTCCCATTACCATTGCTGGCCCGGCGCGATGCACAATTTGCGCAAAAGGCGGGCCTTCCCAGCCATTCCTGCTACGCTTATCGGCTTGATAAGTCGTGGAGGCGCATGAAATGCCTACGATTTTTGAGAAAATCATTGCGGGCGAGCTGCCCGCCCAGATCGTATATCGCGACGACCGGGTCGTTGCCTTCCATGACATACGCCCCGCGGCCCCGGTGCACCTGCTGATCGTGCCGAACAAGGTCATCCCGACGACCGACGATTTGAGCGATGCGGACGAATCACTGCTCGGGCACATGATGCTCGTCGCACGCGATCTGGCGCGCCGCTTCGAGATCGCCAAGAGCGGCTACCGCTTGATCATCAATTGCAATCCCGACAGCGGCCAGGAGGTCTATCACCTGCACCTGCATCTGCTCGGAGGCAAGCCGCTCGGACCCTTGGTCCAGCGGCCATAAGGATTCCATAGAGGGACGGACATGAAGAAGAAGAGAACCGGACACTCCAGTGCACCGCGCACCACCCCGCGCTCGACGACGCGCGTCGCGACCCGGGCGGTGCCCCGGGTGGCCGCGCGCTCCAAGCCGCGCGCCGCAGTGCCCGCGCGTTCGCCGGCAAAGAGCGGGCGGCCCGCGCCGAGCGCTCCGGTCCGCAAGCCGAGCAGCCGCCTCAGGTCGGGTGCGAGCGCCCCCAGCGCACGCTCGGGGAAACAGCTGCTCGGCACACCGCGCCGCGAGCTCTACCCGCCGCTCGAGCCCTTCAAGCAAGGGTATCTGCGCGTCTCGGAGATCCACGAGCTCTATTACGAGGAGTCCGGCAACCCCGCCGGCAAGCCGGCGCTCTTCTTGCACGGGGGTCCGGGGGCCGGCGCCGATCGGCGCGCCCGTCAGTTCTTCGATCCTCAGCACTATCGCATCGTCGTGTTCGATCAGCGCGGATGCGGGCGCAGCCGCCCGAGCGCAAGCCTCATCGAGAACACGACCTGGCATCTCGTGGCGGACATCGAGCGCCTGCGGCGCCACCTCGGCATCGAGCGCTGGCTGGTCTTCGGTGGCTCCTGGGGCTCGACGCTTGCCCTCGCCTATGCCGAGGCGCACCCGGAACGGGTCACGGAGCTCGTGCTGCGAGGCATTTTCCTGTTGCGCTACGCAGAGATCCGCTGGCTTTATCAGCACGGCGCTTCGGAAATCTTTCCCGACCGCTGGGAAGCGTACCGGGAGATCATTCCGCTCGATGAGCGCGATGATTATCTGCGCGCCTACCACCAAAGGCTCACCGGCAGCGATCAGCGCGTGGCGCTCGCGGCGGCTCGTGCCTGGTCGGTGTGGGAGGCTTCCACCAGCTTCCTGTACTCGAACCCGGATAACATCCGCAAGTGGAGCGAGGATCAGTTCGCGCTCGCGGTCGCGCGCATCGAATGCCATTACTTCGTGAACCGCGGCTTCCTGCGCAGCGAAACCCAGCTTCTCGACGACATACCGCGCATCCGCCACGTGCCGGCCACGATCGTGCAGGGCCGCTATGATGTCGTGTGCCCCGCGACGAGCGCGTGGGATTTGCATCGCGCGTGGCCGGAAGCGGATTTGCGCATCGTCCCGGATGCGGGTCATTCGGCGTTCGAGCCGGGCAACGTGCACGAGCTCGTGCAGGCAACCGATCGGTATCGCAGCCGCTGAGGATCCACGTCATGTCCGAGCTCGCCGTTCTCACCCTCGCGCGCCGTAGCGATGCGCTTGAGATCGCCGAGATGTCCCGTGACCTCATCGAGCAGGGACTCGCCTGGAGCTGGACGCCTGGGCGCGTGCTGCGCTCGATCGGCGGCCGCGAGTCCTCGGTGGTCGTCGCGCGCCGCGAGCAGCGCATTGCCGCCTTCGGCATCATGCATTTCGGCGAGGAGGTGGCGCATCTCAATCTCCTCGCGGTCACTCCCGCACAGCGGCGTTGCGGGCTCGGCCGCCGGCTGATGGACTGGCTGTGCACCACGGCGCTCGAGGCGGGGGTGTTCCGCATCGATCTCGAGCTGCGGGCCGACAATGCGCCCGCCCGCGCCTTCTATCAGCGCCTCGGCTTCAGAACACTCGAGCTCGTCCCCGGGTACTACCAGGGACGCGAGTCGGCCTTGCGCATGACGCGCCGTCTCGGCGTCCTCGCGATGCCGTGAGATCCGATTGAATTGCCCCTGACCCGGGCGCATCGTGAGCGCCATGGCTTCGATCCGCACCCGTCCCTTCGGCTCGACTCGCCGCCCCGTGCCGCTCGTCGGTCAGGGGACTTGGCGCGCCGACGAGGCGGATCGGAACACCGTCCTGGCCGCGCTGCGCCGTGGTCTCGATCTCGGCCTCACCCACATCGATACGGCCGAGATGTACGGCTCGGGAGAGGCCGAGCGCATCGTCGCCGAGGCGATCGCGGGACGCCGCGACGAGGTGTTCCTGGTCTCGAAGGTGCTCCCCCACCACGCAAGCCTGCGCGGCACCGTGAGCGCCTGCGAGCAATCGCTCGCACGCCTCAAGACCGATCGGCTCGATGGCTATCTGCTGCACTGGCGCGGCGCGCCGGCTCTCGCCGAGACGATCGAGGCCTTCGCCTCGCTCCAGCGCGCGGGCAAGATCCTCTCCTGGGGCGTGAGCAACTTCGATGTCGACGACCTCGATGAGCTCGTCGCGCTCGGCGCAGGTCTCCCGAGCTGCAACCAGGTGCTCTATCACATCGCGGAGCGTGCGATCGAGCATGCAGTTCTGCCCTGGTGCGCACGCCGCGACGTCGCGGTCGTGGCGTACACCCCCTTCGGGGTCTCGGCGCAGCTCTACGAGGGACGCAGCAAGGCCGCACGCGTGCTCGCGGAAGTGGCGCGGGCGCACGAGGCGACGCCGCGCCAGGTCGCGCTCGCCTTTCTGCTGCGCCACCCCAACACCTTCGTCATCCCGAAGGCCGCTTCGCCCGAGCACGTCGCGGAGAACGCCGCCGCCGCGGCGCTCGAGCTCGACGATGAGGACATCGCGCGGCTGGAGGCCGCTTTTCCGCGCGGCGAGGCACGCGCGCTGCCGACGCTCTGAGCGCCGGCAGCGCGAGGCGCTAGTGCGCCGGCTCGCGCTGAGACTCGTGCCGCGAGCGCCTGCTCGAGCGTTGCATCTGCGGCTTGAGCACCACCTTGGTCCAGCCATCGACGCGCGCATCGAATTGCTCGTACGCGTGCGGCGCCTCGGCGAGCGGCAGCTCGTGCGAGATGATGAAGGACGGTCGCGCCCTCCCCTGGTGGATGAGATTGCACAGGGGGCGGTTGTACGCCTTGACGTTCGCCTGGCCGGTCCCGAGGCGCAGACCCTTGCCCCAGAAGGCGCCGAAGTCGAAGGCGATCTGGCCGTGCTTCTCGAGCTTGTCCTTCGAGCCGGGATCCTCGGGCACGAAGACACCCACCACGCCGAGCGCGCCGGTGGCGCGCACCGCCTTGACGAGATCGTTGAGCGTCGCGTTCGGCACCTCTCGGCCCGCCGGGTCGTGCGCCTGGTAGCCGACGCACTCGCACCCGCAATCCACGCCCTCGCCGTGCGTGAGCTCGAGCACCTGCTCGGATCCCGGGGCTTTTCTGTCGTCGATCGGAATGGCGCCGATCTGCCGCGCGAGCTCGAGCCGATCCGGATGGCGGTCGACGACGAATACGCGGCTCGCCCCCTTGAGCTGCGCCGAGTAGGCGGCCATGAGTCCGACGGGACCACAGCCGTACACCACCACCGAGTCCCCGGCTCTCATCTGCGCAAGCTCGGTCGCGTGGTATCCCGTCGGGAAGATGTCCGAGAGCATGACGTAGTCGTTCTGCTTCTCCTCGGCATCCTCGGGAAGCTTCAGACAGTTGAAGTCCGCATGCGGTACGCGCAGATACTCGGCCTGGCCGCCGTCATACGGCCCCATGTCCGCGTACCCGTACGCCGCGCCCGCGTTTCCCGGGTTCATCGTCAGGCAGAAACCGGTGTAGCCGCGCTCACAGTTCTTGCAAAAGCCGCAGGACACGTTGAACGGTACGCACACGACATCGCCCTTGCGCAGGGTGCGCACCGCCGGGCCGCACTCGACGATGCGGCCGAGCGTCTCGTGGCCGACGATGCGTCCCTGCTCGAGGCTGGTGCGCCCTTCGAACATGTGCAGATCCGAGCCGCAGATGTTGGTGCTCATCACCTCGACGAGCACGTCCGTCGGTTCCTGGAGGGTCGGGTCACGAACCTCTTGCGTGCGCATCTTGCGCGGGCCTTCGTAAACGATCGCTTTCATGGGGTCCTCCGGTGGCGGATAGGAACGGGCCGTGGCCCTACTGCTTGGCGGTGCCGGGCGCGGCCTGCTTGTTGTGCATCTCGGCGAGCACGCCGTCGGGCAGCACATGCGCCATCGCCGCCTGTAGCTTGTTCTTCAGGCCCGCGATGACCGACAGCTCACCCTTCATCATGGCGTCGAAGCCGATCCTCGCGACCTGCGCCGCATCCATCTTCTTGGCCGTGCCCACCTTGGTGTCCATCATGTCGGCGCGCTCGAAGAACTCCGTCTCGGTCGCGCCCGGCATCAGGCAGGTCACGGTCACACCGCTGTGCTTGAGCTCGGTCGCCAGCGCAGCCGAGAAGGAGTCGAGGAACGCCTTGGTGCCGTTGTAGACGGACTGGAACGTGCCGGGCATGAACCCGGCGATGGAGCCGGTGATGAGAATCCGCCCCTGACCGCGATCGCGCATGCCGCGCGCAATCGGATGAATGAGACGCAGCGTGCCGTCGATGTTGGTGTGCGCCACCTGCAGCTCCTGCTCGAGGTCTTGATCGAGAAAGGCCTTGCCGAGCCCGCGGCCCGCGTTGGCAAGCAGCGCATCGACGGGACGACCCGTGCTCTCGATCTCGCGCAGCAGCTGCGATACGCCCTCGCGCGTCGCGAGGTCGCATTGCACCGGAATCACCATCGACCCGCCGCTCGCGAGACTCTCCGCGCTCTCGCGGATCTGCGGCTCGTCGGCGGCAATGATGAGGTCGTAATTGTTTTGCGCACAAATGCGCGCGAGCTCGAAACCGATGCCGGTGGAGGCACCCGTCACGACCGCAAGCTGCCGTATCTGACCGCTCATGGTTCTGCTCCTTCGTGGATGGGGGAGGCAGTACAAATGAACGGTCCGCGAGCCAACAGTCCGGCGGCGCCTGCGGCTCTTGCAAGAGCTTGCCGACATCCGCGAGGCATCGCACTCGCCGACCGTCGTTTCCGCGACGCCGCGCGCGATCAGTCGCCGTGCGGGCGGCTAGCGCTTCGGATCGGTGTAGTCGTCGAGCGTCACCGGACGCTCGTCCGGAGGCGGAGGCGTGTCGGTGCGCAGCGGGCCGGGTCGACGCGGCGGAGTCTGCGAGCCCATCGGATCCTCGGGAGCCGAGCCCGTCTGCTCGGGGTCGTTGACCATCTCATCTTCGCGATCCCCCGATCGCTGGTAACGACCCTCCTGCCAGTCCTGGGGACGTCCAATGGATTCGTCGGCGGTCGTGCGGGGTGGGCGCTCGGGATCGTTCATCGGAAATGCTCCTCTTGAGAGTTCGTTTCGAAGTATGCGGGGGAGGCCCGCCTGCGCCGCATCGCTCGAGCGCCTTGTGAGGAGCGCGGCCGGGGCGCGAGGCGTTGTCAGCGTATACTGACGGTCGATGCTCGAAAAATCCGACAAAGCCCGCCGACCAATCACGGCAGACTGCGCGGGCGAGCTCGACCGACCGTAGCGCCCGAGTAGAGGCTGGACTTTTCCCATGAGCGACCCCACCACCGAAGCCGCGGCGCGCACCCTCATTGCGCAACGCTGCCAGCGAGCCTACGTGCACGAGATCCGCGGCGGCCTGCAGGCCCTCTCCGGAGCGTTCGAGCTGCTGTCGCGGCTCGCCAAGAATGGCGACGGGGATCCAGCCGTCGCGGATCGGGCCGCGACCCTCGCGAAGCGCGCGCTCACCAATCACGAGAACGCGATGCTGGACATCGTCAGGCAGATCACCGCGGCCCGCGATCCCGCCGAACGCGTGGAGCTTCGCGCGATGCTCGACGATGTGCTGCATTTCCTGCATAACGACTTCGAGGCCCGCCAGATCCAAACGCGTGTCGAGCGCGGCGCACCGTTGTTCATCGAGGTGCCGCGCAATCAGCTCAGGTTCATGCTGTTCGGGCTCCTCACCGATCGGCTCGATCGCTGCGCCGCTTCGAGCGAGGTCACGATCAGCCTCGCCGCGCGCGACGGCGGCGTCGTGCTCGATCTGCAATGCGCGAGCGGCGAGACGGGCTCGAATCCTGTGCTCGATCTGGTGGAGCGCTGGGTCGAGGCGCAGGGCGGGCGGTTCGAGCGGGTCGGGGACCGCCCGGGTCGACTCGCGTTGGTGCTGCCGGAGGCTTCAACGACGCCCGCTTGAAATGCGCCGGGTTATGGTAAGTTTAGTGGCCTCGCCGCCCGCCGGTGGCGCCATCCCAAGACCGAGCCACCGCGTACATGCACGCCCTTCTCGTACCCTTTGGCAGCGCCGGGGACGTCTATCCCTTCGTCGCGCTCGGCCTCGAGCTCAAGCGACGCGGCCATCGCACCACCATGATCACGTCGGAGTACTTCGGGGATCTTGCCCGCAGTGCGGGCTTCGAGTTCACGGCCTCGCTCTCGAGCGAGGCCTATCTCGATATCGTCAGCGATCCGGATTACTGGCATCCGCTGCGCTCGACGCGGCTGCTCCTGGATCGCAGCGTGAACCCGGCGATCGCGGTGATCTACGAGCTGCTGCGCGCGGCGTACCGGCCCGGTGAGAGCGCCGTCGTCGCGGGTACGCTCGCACTCGGCGCGCGCGTGGCGCACGACAAGCTCGGCATCCCGCTCACCACGGTGCATCTGCAGCCGAGCGCGATCCGCAGCTGTCACGAGCCTGCGGTGCATCCGGGATTCGGTTGGATGCACCGCCTGCCGCTGCGCTGGCGACCGCTCGCCTTCCGCCTGATCGATGCGATCGCGGACCGCCTTTACGCACGCTCCCTCAACGCCTTTCGCGCAACGCTCGGTCTGGCGCCCATCACGCAGCTGTTCGGCTCCTGGTGGCATTCGCCTGAGTCGACCCTTGCGCTCTTTCCGCCCTGGTATGCCGCGCCGCAGCCGGATTGGCCCAGTCAGGTGAAGATCTGCGGGTTTCCGCTGTACGAGGCCGAGTCCGATGATTCCGCCGCCGAGCTCGAGCGCTACTTGAGCGCGGGCGAGGCGCCGATCGTGTTCACCAGCGGCTCGGCCATGACGAGCGCGGACGATTTCTTCGCCGCCTCGAGCGAAGCCTGCCGGCTGCTCGGCAGGCGTGCACTGCTCGTGACCCGCTTCACGCGACAGCTGCCGCCGCGACTACCGCCCGGGGTGTCGCACCTGTCGTATGTGCCCTTCAGTCGACTGCTGCCGCGAGCGGCGGCGTTCGTGCATCACGGCGGGATCGGCACGGTGGCGCAGGCGTTGCGTGCGGGTGTACCGCAGCTGATCGCACCGTGCTGCTACGACCAGCACGACAATGCGGCGCATCTGCACAGTCTCGGCGTAGGCGTTACGCTGGCACGAAATCAGTACACCGCCACCCGGGTCGCGGCGGAACTGGGCGCGCTGCTCGCCGATCTGACCCTGCAGAGGCGTTGCCGCGAGCTTGCGACGCGCTTCGTGGAGGGTGAGGGTGATCCCGTTGCGCAGGCGGCTGATGCGATCGAGCGGTACTGGAGTGAGCGGCGCAAGCTCGACCGCGGCGCCTCGCGGGTGCCCTCGAGCAGAGGATCCGCGGCGAGTGCCCCGACCGCGGCGTGAAGCGGCTGGAACTCGGGGAGCGGCATGTCCAAGCGAGTGAGGTTTTTGCTCAACGTCGCTCTGGTGGGATTCACCGTGGGGCGTGTTTACCAAGCGTGGCGGCGGCGCCGGGGAAGCTCCCGACCCGAGCGACCTCGCCGCCGGTCGGATCAATCAGGGCTCTTCGCCTGAGTCGCGCCGAGTTCGGGCTTGTGCACCGAATTCGGGCTTGCGCACTTCGGGCTTGCGCACTTCGAGTGCTGCGGCACGACGGCCTCCGACGAATTCGGCTGCGGCTCCGCGAGCGCATTGCATGCAAGGAAAAGTCCTGCGATGAGAATCGTCGAGATGCTGATCTGGGCCGGTCGGCTCCGGGCGAAGCGAGCGGTGCGCGGCATGGGGACCTCCGGCGCAAACTTCGGTGCGCCGATTATAGCGTGCAGGCCGTTGCGATTCGTCCTCCCTGCGGCGCTGTTCCTCCGACAGGCTTCTCCTACTCGAGCACCCTCAGGTGTCCGGCGGTGCAGGACACACGACTCTGCGACCCTCGGCGTGCGGCATGTGCCGTTGTAGATCGAATTGGAGACGACAATCATGGGTAGTCAAAACAACGAAGGCGGACAGTCGGGAAGTCAGCAGGGTGGCCAGTCGAGCAGCCAGCCCGGTTCCCAGTCGGGTAGCCAGCAATCGCAGTCCGGCGGCCAAGGCGGCTCGCAGCAATCCGGTGGATCCTCCGGCGGCACACAGAAAGGTGGCTCGGGCAATTTCACCAACGACCCACAGCGCGCAAGCGAGGCAGGCCGCAAAGGCGGACAGCAGTCGCAATCGGGCGGCCAGACTTCGCAGTCGGGCAGCCAGGGCGGCTCGCCCGGACAGTCGGGTGGCTCGGGTGGCTCCTCGGGTCAGCCCGGCGGCTCATCGGGGCAGTCCGGGGGCTCGCAGGGCGGTCGCTCGAGCTAAGGGCTTCAAGATGCCGGTCGGTGGGGAGGACGGCCTCCCCGCCCTCAGGTGAACGCAAGATCGACTAAGCTCGCCGCCATGAGCGAGGATTGGCGGCTGTTTGCATTCGGTTCCGCGCTGTTCGCCGCCCTCACGGCGATTCTCGCAAAAGTCGGCGTGGGCGACGTGGATTCGGACCTCGCCACGGCGTTTCGTACCGCGGTGGTGCTGCTGCTGGCGGTGCTGATCGTGCTTCTACGGCACAAGTGGCCTAGCGTCGAGCGCTGGTCGTTGCGCTCGATTCTCTTCCTCACGCTTTCGGGGCTCGCGACGGGATGCTCGTGGCTGTGCTACTTCCGCGCGCTCAAGCTCGGACCTGCCTCGCGGGTTGCCCCGATCGATAAGCTGAGCGTCGTGTTCGTGGTACTGCTCGCAGCGCTGGTGCTCGGCGAGCGCATCACGCTGAAGAGCGCATTCGCGAGCGCCCTGATCGCGCTCGGCGCGATTCTGCTCGCGTTTTGAGAGTGCGATGCGCGAAGCGGGCCCGGGCGTCAGTCCGTGCCGGTGGCCGCGTACCGGCGGGTGACCGCCTCGATGAGCCGCTCGCGGGATGCATGCGGATCGCTCTCCGACTCGAGGGGCCGCACCTCGGCCGCAAGCTCTTCGTCCTTGATCGCCTTCTCGAACCAGCGCGTGTAATCGCCGCGCTTGAGGTGATGCAGCCAGGTCGCATCGTCCACCCCGCGCGCCAGATCGAGGAAGGTGGCGAGGTTGTGAGCGCGCAGGTTGAGCTTGCCCTCGCTCCCGCGAAAATGAAAGCTCTTGTCGCTGCCGAGCCGCCCCTCGGCGTACTTGCGGATATGACGCTGATGCACCTGGCGCGACTTGCCGACCTTGACGGTGAGCACGCCGGCATCGCGATCCCGATCCCAGAGGAGCACCGCATCGCTCGGCGGCCCGGGCACGGTCTGCGGCGCGGCCATGCCGAGCGCCGCACAGAACTCGGCGAGGATCGCGCCGGCTGCCTCGCCGACGGCGATGACGGTGTGCACGCGCTCGAGCGCCGCTCGCGAAAGGTTCTTCGGATGCGTGGTCACGAACAGCGTCGAGCTCATGTCGGAGGGCATCGGGCGGTGGCGCACGTCCTCGAGGGCGGGACTCAGGTGATGCGCTTCGTCGAGCACGAGCCAGTGCGGCCGGCCACAGCGCGCGCGCAGACTCTCGAGCGGCGCCAGCAGCGCGGCGAAATACGCGGGGCGATCGGTCGTATCGACTGCGAGCAGATTAATGGCGACGCTGGTGCGCGGCGCAGCGATGAGATCTGCCACTTCCTCGGGGGCGGGCGTGCGCTCGGGTGAGCCCAGATGCGCAATCCCCTCGAAGCGGTCGTAATCACCCTCCGGGTCCACGATGCAGACCTGGTAGCCACGCTCGATGAGGCGCTCGACGAGCAGGTGCGTGAGCGTCGTCTTGCCGACCCCGGAAGATCCGGCAATGAGGATCGCGCCGCGGTCGGCCGGGAGCGCCACCTGGGCGCCGTCCTGCGTGACCGTGCCGAGCAGCAGGTCATGGCGCCGCACGCCCGCGAAGGTGGCGCACGGATCATCGAGCCAGCTGCGGATGAGCTCACTCACTCCCGCGCCGTGATCGGCCCGGGTGACGATGTCCACGGCTTCCTTCACCGCGGGCAACGCGTTCGCAACCGCCACCGAGCAGCCGCAGATATCGAGGAACGCGCGGTCATTCTCCGCATCCCCCACGCCCACGGCGTTGAACGCCGAGAGTCCGAGCTGCTCGAGCGCGGCCTTGAGGCCGCTTGCCTTGTTCACCCCGGGCGGCAGGCACATGACCGCGCCCTTGTTGAAGATCAGCTGCCAGTCCAGACCGAGCTCGCGCAGCGTCTCGATCATCACCGCCTCGTTCGGCGTCCAGGTGGCGACGATGCTGTGGCCGACGGAGAGCGGCTCGACGTTCCTGGCGCGCAACGCCGCGATGAATTTCTCGGGCGGCGCGGGCGCAAGCTTGCGCATCTCGCGGGTGGCCGGCAGGTAAAGCAGGGCGCCGTTCTCGGCGACGATGACGTCGAAGTCGTTCGAGTACTCGAAGACCAGGCGCAGCTGCTCGAGCTCGCGGCCGGTGATGAGCACGAGGCGCTTGCCCGCGGATTTGAGCTCGCGCAGCGCGCCGATGGTGGCCTCATCGACTTGACCCGAGCGCGCCAGAGTCCCGTCGTAATCCGTTGCGAGCGCGCAGAAGAGCATGCCGCATCATCGCGAGCGGCGCGCGGACGCCCTGTAGGACAAGCGAGCGAGGCGGCGTAGGCCGCAGCGTTCACGGCGCAAGGCGACCTGCGTATGCCCGCCCCGTCGCCCGCGGTATGATCGGCAAGGCGCAGGGTCACCCGGCCTCTTCGCGCAAGCTCTCGACCGAGTCACCTCCAGAGTAGACACAGGCAGCTCCCGATCCATGGCGACCGATGATGTACCCGGGCCTTCGGTCCCGCGCGCCCGCAAGGCGAGCCGGCATCGCGTGCGCGCCGTGCATCCGGCAAGCGCGACCTTCATCACACGCCACATTCCGCCCTACGAGATGCTCGATGAGGAGCAGCTGGTCCTCATCGAGCAGCATGCCGATCGCATCCTGCAGGACATCGGCATGGAGGTCCGCGGCGACGAGGAGGCGGTGCGACTGTGGAGGGCGGCGGGCGCGCAGATCGAGGGCGAGACGCGGATCCGCATTCCCATGGGACTCGCCCGGCAGATCGTGCAGCGCTCGGCGCCGCGCGAGTTCATCCAGCATGCGCGCAACCCCGCGCGCTCGGTGAAGATCGGCGGTCGCGCCACCGTATTCTCGCCCGCCTACGGCCCGCCGTTCGTGTGTTGCGCGGATCGCGGGCGCCGCTACGGCACGCTCGAGGACTTCAGGAATTTCGTCAAGCTCGCCTACCTCAGCCCCTGGCTGCATCACTCGGGAGGCACCGTCTGCGAGCCCACCGACGTGCCCGTCAACAAGCGCCACCTCGACATGCTCTATGCGCACATGACGCTCTCGGACAAGCCCTTCATGGGCTCGGTCACGACCGCGGCACGCGCCGCCGACTCGATCGAGATGTGCCGCATCCTCTTCGGCCGCGAGTATCTCGAGAGCCACTGCACCATCCTGGGGAACGTCAACGTCAACTCGCCCCTGGTGCTCGACGGCGAGGCGAGCCGCGTCATTCGCACCTACGCCGCCGCCCATCAAGCCCCCGTCTGCGTCCCCTTCATCCTCGGCGGAGCGATGGGACCCGTGACCACCGCGGGCGGCCTCGCGCAATGTTTCGCCGAGGCCGTCTTCTGCGTGGCCCTCGCGCAGCTCGAGCGCCCCGGCGCCCCGGTCATTCTCGGCAACTTTCTCTCCTCGATGTCGCTCAGGAGCGGGGCGCCCACCTTCGGCACTCCCGAGCCGCCGCTCGCCTACTTTGCGATCGGGCAGCTCGCGCGGCGGCTCGGCGTTCCTTTGCGCTGCGGCGGAAATCTGTGCGCATCGAAGCTCCCCGATGCGCAGGCCGCATACGAGAGCGCGAGCTCGCTCTGGCCCGCCTTCATGGCGGGCGCCAATTTCATTCTGCACGCCGCCGGCTGGCTCGAGGCGGGTCTCGTCATGTCGTACGAGAAGTTCGTGATGGACGCCGAGCAATGCGGCGCATTCCACGTGATCGGCGATGGACTGAAACTCGATGCCAACGGGTTCGCGCTCGACGCCTTCGAGGAGGTCGGCCCCGGCAGCCACTTCCTCGGATCGGCGCACACGCTGCGCAACTACGAGACCGCATTCTTCGATTTCGAGCTCTCCGACAACAACTCCTTCGAGCAATGGTCGCAGGAAGGCTCGCACGACATCGTCTGGCGGGCGAACAGGAAATGGAAGGCGATGCTCGGCGCTTATGAGCCGCCGCCGATCGATCCGGCGAAGAGACAGGCGCTCGAGACCTACATCGCCGAGCGCAAGGCCTCGATGCCCGACATGAATTACTAGAGGGACTCGATGAGCAGTGGACTGCCGCTCCTCGTGCTCATGGGCGTATCGGGCGCCGGCAAATCCACCGTCGGTGCGCTGCTCGCCGAGCGGCTCGGCAGCCCCTTTCTCGAGGGCGATGCACTGCATCCGGCGGCGAACGTGCGCAAGATGAGAGCCGGTGTACCGCTCACCGATATCGACCGGCGCGACTGGCTCGCCGCCCTCGCGCAGCGGCTCGAGGATGCGGTGCGCACAGGTCGCGGCCTCGTGGTGGCATGCTCGGCGCTCAAGCGCGCCTACCGCGACATGCTGCGCGAACACGCGCCCGGCGTGCTGTTCGTGCATCTTTCGGGATCACCCGCCCTCCTCGAGGAGCGCCTGGCCCGCCGCCATGACCACTTCATGCCGCCCTCGCTCCTCGACAGTCAGCTCGCGACGCTCGAGCCGCTCGCGCCCGACGAGCACGGCTTCAGCGTATCGATCGAGCAGAGGCCCCTCGAGATCGTCGAGGAGATCGTGCGGCGGACGGGAATTTCGTGAGGGGGCGCATGATGTCGGGTGCGCTGAAGCCGCAAGCAGGGTTTGTCTTCATTCGTCTTCGAGGTAACTCATGAGAGCAGCTTATGGGCGCGTGCTGGGCTTGGCCGTGATGGGTGCGTGTGTGCTCGCAGCGATGGCGGCGGCCGAGAAGTCGGGGTTTGTCCGGATCCGCCCCGAGGAGGTGCGCTGGCGCGATGTGCCGGACGGACATGGAGTGCAGGAGGCGACGCTTTATGGGGATCCCAAGAAGCCGGGCCTGTATGTCATTCGCGTGAGGTTTCCGCCCTATCTCATGGACCGACCGCACTGGCACCCCAACGCTCGATTCGTGACGGTGCTCGAGGGCACCTGGTACACCGGCACCGGTAATACGTTCGAGGTCGCGCGCGCAGTTCCGCTCAAGCCGGGCAGCCTCATGGTCCATCCGGCCAAGGCGGTTCACTGGGATGGCTCGGGCACGGGGGAGTCGGTCGTGGTTCAAATCGTGGGCGAGGGGCCGGGCGACTCGACGCTCGTCGACCCCGCCCAGTCTTTCTGGGTCGAAGTACCGCACTGAATCGCCCACGCCTCGCGCCGCCAAGTTGCCCGGCGAGAAGCGGGTTCTGCGCCGTTTAAAGCCGTCCCGATCGATATAACACGAGGGATATGCGACGCGAAACGCAGCATGCAGTTGGTCTGGATCACGGAAATCCTCTCAATCGCTTTGAGATCGTCAATTTTTCGCACAACTCCGAGCGCTTCTAGTGATCGTATCTGCCCCACTGATTTGGGCGGTTATCACGAGCAATGGGCACTCGGTGCCCGTTCCTAATCCCAAGAGGAGTGCGACCTCGGGGAAGATTTGCGGGAGTTGCGGTAGTCGCGCGGCGGTTGTCCCACCCAGCGCCGAAATGCGTGGTTGAAGGTGCTCACTTCGGAGTAGCCCAGGCAATAAGCGATCTGGGCGATACCTAGGCGTGGATTCTCAAGCAGGTTCAACGCCAAAGTCTTTCGCACCTCGGCGAGCAGATCCGAGTAGTTCAAGCCTCGGGCGGCGAGGCGCCTTTGTAACGTCCGCACCGAACACCCGAGGCTCTGTGCGAGGCGCTCTACGCTATTGTCGCCCTCAATGACGAGCTGCGCGATGCTGCGCCGTAGGCGCGTGACTGGGTCGCCCTGAGTCTGGAGACCTGCGAGCTGCAAATCGCCGTAGTGCCGCATGAGTCGCTCGACCGTCGCGTCGGCAGTCGTCATCGAGCGCTCAAGCACTGCGGCATCGAACCGGATGCCTGCCCAAGCGTGACCGATCCGGACCTTGGCGCGCAGCAGGCCCATGCGCTCACGACGTGCGGCTGCACTCTCGGCGACCAGCTGCGGCAGCACGACTTCGGCAGGCGCCCAATCAGGCTCCCCAAGTCCGTGACGGATCACGTTGCAGATGAACGCCACGCCCCAGTCGTTCTTCTGTTGATACGTCATCATTAAAGGATCAACGTAGTAGGAATATGAGAACGCCGTCCCGCCCTCGACTTCGAGGCGGTAGACGGCGGAGTCCACCATCGTCGGCAGGTAGCGGCCGATTGTCTGCAAGGCGCGGCGTACGGTGCTCGACGCGAGCGCCACATTTCCAACGACGCCCGCGTGGCGCGGATCGTACTGGGTCCCAAACCTCAGCCCGAAGTGTGGGTCGCCAAGCGCATCTGCGCAGAATTCGAGTAGTCTGAGGAAGCGAATCAAGGGAATGCGGCGCTCCGGGTCGGTGAGATCCCCGGGGGCGAGCCCAGCGCGACCCAGGATCGCGTCCGGGTCCGCCCCGCGTTCGCGCAAATAGTCGTCCAAGCCATACATGAGACTTGCGAGGTTTATCGTCGGCACGGCCAGCGGCGGTGCAGTGCGGGTGGTGGACATGGCGCGATTTCCCAACTACTTGGCGCCGTATCTCGCGACGGAGTAGCGACCGGCAACCATGATATCGCCGAGCGGCCGGCCCGTCGCCAGCTGAACTGAAGAGGAATCGCAGCAAATGACTCGACTCAACCCACAACCCCTTCCCACCGAAATCCAGACCGCGGTCGGGCAGACGATTGCAGACCTCGGTGCCGCGTTCTCGGGCGTACTCGTCAATATTGGTCGCCGGTTAGGGCTTTACAAAGCCATGGCAAAGATCGGCGTCTGCACCTCCGAACAGCTCGCGGAAGCAACGGGTGTTCGCGAGCGCTATGTGCGCGAATGGCTCAACAACCAGGCCGCGGGCGGCTACGTGCGCTACGAGCCGGAGGGACACCGCTACACCCTTCCCGCCGCGCAGGCCATGGTCCTCGCCATCGAAGACAGCCCCGTCTACATGGCCTCCGCCTTCGAGGTGGCTGCTGCGTTCTGGCTCGACGAAGAGCGCATCCTCGAGACTTTTCGCTCGGGTAAGGGACTCGGCTGGCACGAGCACAATGAGCGGCTCTTTTGCGGCACCGAAATGTTCTTCAGGACGGGTTATAGAACCTACCTCGTCTCCGAGTGGCTGCCCGCTCTCGATGGCGTCGTCGAGCGGTTGCGCGCAGGCGCCCGTGTAGCGGACGTCGGCTGTGGCCATGGCGCATCAACGATCGTAATGGCCAGCGCTTTCCCCGAGTCCCAGTTCCTTGGCATCGACTATCACGCCGATTCCATCAGAACCGCCGACCGGCGGGCCCGCGAAGCGGGCGTCGACAACTTACAGTTCGAAGTCGCGACAGCGAAAGGCTACAGCGGACGAAACTTCGATCTCATCTGCTTCATGGACTGTCTGCACGATCTCGGAGACCCATTGGGCGCCTTGATTCATGCGCGCGATGCCTTAACATCCGACGGGAAAGTCATGCTCGTCGAGCCTTACGCGGGAGACACAATCGAGGCGAATCTGAACCCGGTCGGCCGGCTCTTCTATGCGGCCTCGGCTATGGCCTGTACGCCGAACTCCTTATCCCAAGAGGTCGGCCTCGGCCTCGGCGCACAAGCAGGAGAAGAGAGGCTACGCCGGTTGGCCCAGCAAGCTGGGTTCGGAAACCTGAGACTCGCAACGCGCACGCCAGTCAATCTCGTGCTCGAGGTTCTCCGGTAGCTGCTTGGGCTTCGATAACGAACGCCAGACGAGGATTGTACAAATGATCACAGCATTCGTTACGTTCCGCTACGGAGAGGATTTCAGCGCAGCGAAGGTGCGCCGACTGGCGGAAAACTCCAGAGCGAGGTTCGAAGGCATTCCTGGGCTCCGCTCAAAACTATTCAGCGTTTATCCCGAGTTGCGGGAAGCACGCAATGTCTACGTTTGGGACGACCCTGAGGCGTCGCGGAGATTCTTCACAGCGGAGAACCGCGACTGCATCGCTGCACTCTATGGCGTGCAGCCCATAATCGAATACGCAGAAGTGTGCGCGTTGGTTGAAAATTCGGCCGCCTGAACGAAGAACGCAGCTACGGTTTCGAAAGCGTGCCAAAGCGGTCGATCGCGAACGGCCAGGGGCCGTGATGAGTCGGTGGACCGCGGTTGCATCCACCAGCGGCTCGACCCGGCCAACTGCGGTCATGTGCCTCGCTTAGTTGGATTTCCAGTTAGCGGATACAGCCTGTGGGGCTCCGAACCCCGCATCGTGGAGCTCTTCGGGCCGGACGCTGCAGACATTCGCTGCGTGCGACGCCAGTTCAACTTCCGCTACTGCTCAGCGGCACACTGGGTCGAAGTATTTCGAGATTTCTATGGGCCCATGCACAAGGCGTACGCGGCGCTCGACGGCTCGCGCCAGCTGCGGTTGACCGAGGGCATCACGCAGCTGCTCGAGCGGCTGAACATAGCCGGGAAGAACTCGCTAGTCGTGCCCGGCGAATACCTGGAGATCGTCATCACCAAGACCTGAGGTAAGCCGGCATGACGTTGAAGGACTACCGTGACCAAGAGATCTCAGGAGCATGCTCCGTGCAGAAGCACTACGACAGCCTGTTGGCAGAGCACTACGATTGGATGTTCGGGGCTTCGCTTGAAGCGAAGGTTTTGGAACAGAAGGCGCTGTTGAGCGAGATCGCCGTAGGGGCCCAAGGTGAGCTCGCCGTGGACCTCGGATGCGGCTCGGGCTTTCAGACCCTGGCACTGTACGAGCTCGGCTATCGCGTTCTGGCGCTCGACCTGAGCGAAAAGCTGCTCGGTAAGCTGGCCGGCAGGATTGGTTCTCGTAATATTACGATTAGGCTGGGCGACCTGCGCAAACTGGACGAATACGTCGCCCCTGCGAGCGTCGGTATGATCGTGTGCATGGGCGACACGCTGACCCACCTCACGAGCCGACGGGAAGTGTGTGACCTGTTCCGGTCGGTCGAACGCGCCTTGAAGTCGCGAGGCGTCTTTGTCGTGACCTATCGGGATCTTTCCGGGGACGGATTACTCGGCCTCGACCGCTTCATCCCTATCCGCGGCGATGACGAGCGCGTGATGACCTGTTTCCTTGAGTACCTCGATTCCTACACTGCAATGATTACTGATTTGGTCCACGTTCGAGACACCGCCGGCCGTTGGACTCTTCAGAAGAGCAGCTACCAGAAGCTTCGATTGCCAGTCGACTGGGTTCGCGGACAGATCGCAGCCGCCGGACTGTCGGTCAACCTACAGCGTACCGAAAGGATGGCGACACTCGCTGCTATCAAGGCGGGCTGAAACGAAGCAACACGAGGCTGATCCCTCGCGCCGGACGCCGTGCAACTACGGCGTCCGACGCGTCGTGTATTCAAGAGTCAAGCGACTACGACTCGCACGCTTTCAGGAGCGCGACGAAGCCGCGTGCATTCCAGGGAATGTCGGCTCTGCCCTCTTTGAATGACTGGAAAGGAACAGTGTGAGCGTCGCTTACGGTTCGTTCTGACATTGCATTCCAGTGAGGCTCGCGCGACGAACGACGACGGAGGAAGAAGATTATTCGCCGGCTTCACCCCATTGTTGCGGCCCGTTGCGATAAACGTGGGTCATCCATTCCAAGACGGCTGGGATCCATAGGCCCTGCGCGGCCGCCCATTTTTCCTCCGGGCGTACTCTCACCACAAGTCCTCGGGTAAGAATCTCAAGATCTCTCACCGCAGCTCTGGAACTGCCAGATCGCACATGCAATTGATAACCAGGGCGTCCCAGTCCTGCTCGGGAAACTCCCTCGCTGTTGCGAGACGCGTTCCCGCGTGGCACATTCAATTCGAAAGGCTCGTCCTCATTCGGGCAGCACTACGCCTGACCCGCCCATTTCCTTCGGCATGTCCTTCATTTTTGGTCTTCCATCCTTGATACGCAGAACAGTCTCCTGGTAATTGACGTGCAGTGCGGGCTCGAACTTCAGTTGTGGCAGAAGGGCGACGTAGATGTCGACCAGTCCCATAGTGGGATGTTCGGTGAACAGATGGCCGCCGCATTTCTTGCACCACTTTCGATAACTGATGGGCGTCTTGTTGTATGTGCCGATGTTTGACGCGCCCTGAGTGATTTTCAGTGACTCCGGTTTCCACAGCGAGAATGCGTTCACAGGACCGGCTGACCAGTGACGGCAGGATTCACAGTGGCAGTAGCCCATCGCGGCAGGATGGCCGCTGACCTCGAATTGCACCTCTCCACAAAAGCAACGCCCCGACAAGATGCTCATAACAAACGCCCCTCTCAAGTAAGATGGAGACTATCCAGAAGTAGTTAGTCTAAGACGATCAGCTCAGTTTCGAATGACTGGTCGTCCGCGCTTCATGCTCAATCGTCTATGGGTGTGGTTATGGATGCATTGTCGGATGTATTGCGCACCGTTCGCCTTAAGGGCGCCATATTCTTCGATGTTCATGCGTCTGATCCCTGGGCGGCAGAGACGCCGGCGGGAGCCGAGATCGTGGCTCGAATGTTTCCGGACGCCGAGCATTTGATCTCCTATCACGCGATTACCCGCGGCCGCTGCTGGGCGGTCGTCGCAGAGTGCCCCCCACTGTTCCTGGAAGCCGGAGACGTCGTCGTTATTCCGCATGGGGACGCGCACGTGCTTTCAAGCGCGCCGGGCGGGCGGGGTACGAAGGACCTCCGGCGTTATCGCGCTCCGAGCGAGCTGGAGCTGCCGGTCTCAATTTCGATGGGAAGCGGAACGTCCCAGTCGGCAGGGTTCATCTGTGGCTTCCTTGGTTGCGATGCCCGGCCATATAACCCGCTGCTGAGTTCGTTGCCTCGGGTATTCAAGGTGAGCGATCCCGAGGACGGTCCGCTTGGTGCCTACGTGCAAATCGCATTGGCTGAATCAAAGAGACCACGCATCGGCAGCCAGAGCGTGCTCGGTCGGTTGAGCGAACTGATGTTCGTCGATGTTATTCGCCGATACCTTGAGACGCTGCCGTCGAATCGGCTGGATTGGCTCGCCGGGTTACGCGATCCATGCATCGGGCGTGCACTCGCAGAGATTCATCGCGACCCGGCACGCGTCTGGACGCTCGAGTTGCTTGCCCGCAAGGTTGCAATGTCACGTTCCGCCTTTGCGGCGCATTTCATGAAATTCGTTGGTACGCCACCTATGCAGTATCTGGCCAACTGGCGCATGCAGATCGCCGCCAATCGGCTCCTGGGCACCACAGACAGCGTTGCAGTGGTTGCCAATAGCGTCGGCTACGATTCAGAAGCTGCCTTCAGCCGCGCGTTCAAGAAAGTAGTGGGCGTCCCGCCGAGTGTATGGCGCAGGAAACGGCGAGCTCCAAGCGGGGCTTCTGCATGAGTCCGCCGTCCGCAAGTCGTTCGGCGCTTCTATGACCATTCTGCGACCGGACCCCACTCGCGAACAGGTTCTAAAGCGGCGGAAGCGCCAGTGCCCGGCAGTCAGGACAACCTAGCTAACGGGCGATAGGCGTTGAACCGGGCGAAGTGCGGGCCTGATGAACTTCGTACCCGCCAGTGATCGGCTGCCGCAAAGCAGATATTAGAGACGGTCAGCACGGGCTCGAAAGCCGCCACCTCGAGACATCGCAAAACCTCAAAAGGGGTCGGCCGTCGGCGACGCCCTCTCTCGATGGGGTGCGCGAGTGGAGTGGGCGGGACCAGAGCAAGACATAAGAGCTCCGCGGATGTAGTCGCGGTTCTCAGATCGGTCGCCCACACCCGGTCGGGCTGTAATCAGCACAGGTGTTTCTTTGGTGAGCCGGCCGTTCGCTTCCCCGACACCGGCTGCACATCTTGAAATCCTCCTACGCGCCTCACTCCGCGGATAGCGGCTGTCGGTGGACGGCAGACAATCTGGTGCAAGGGGAAGCACTTGCCGCGCTAGAACCAGCGGGCGAGGCCGACGTAATCGGAGTTATGCCAGGGCGCCGCGACTTAGACGAAGCGGCAGCGCACACCCCCCGTTCGCTCAGCGCCGCAGCATGTGCGGGCCGGCCTCCGCGACGCTCTTCGTGCCGGTGAGCGCGAGAGTCACACGCAGCTGCTCACGCAAAATTGCGAGCGCGCGCGTGACGCCCGCCTCACCCCCCGCAGCGAGCGCGTACAGCCAGGTGCGGCCGATGAGACAGGCGCGCGCGCCGAGCGCCAGCGCCTTGGCGATGTCCTGCCCGGAGCGGACACCGCCGTCGAAGAGCACCTCGCAGCGTCCGTCGACCGCTGCGACGATCTCCGCGAGCACCGAGATCGAGGAGGGGGCGCCGTCGAGCTGACGCCCCCCGTGGTTCGAGACGACGATGGCGCTCGCGCCGGTCGCGAGCGCGAGGCGCGCATCCTCGACGTCGAGAATGCCCTTGAGAATGAGCGGCCCCGGCCAGCGGCTGCGCACCCACTCGACGTCGCGCCAGGTCACCGAGGCATCGAAGTTCGAATGGGTCCACTCCGAGAGCGTCAACATGTCATCGGTGTTCCCCACCCGACCGATGAGATTGCCGTAGGTGCGGCGCTTTCCGAGCAGCACCTTTGTGAGCCACACGGGCTTGGTCGCGAGGTCGAAGGCGTTGCGCAGCGTCAAGCGCGGCGGCACGGCAAGACCGTTGCGGGTGTCGCGCCAGCGCTCACCGAGGAGCGGCAGATCGAGCGTCAGCATGAGCGCCGAGCAGCGCGCCGCAATCGCGCGCTCGATGAGCTCCTGGTTGAAGCCCCGATCGCGCATCAAGTACTGCTGGAACCAGAACGGCTCGCTCGTGCCTGCGCGCACGTCCTCGATGGAGCAGATCGACATCGTCGAGAGACAGAACGGGATCCCCGCGCGCGCCGCCGCACGCGCCCCGTGGATCTCGCCATCGGCGTGGTACAGGCCGGCAAGCCCCGTAGGCGCGATCGCGAGCGGCATCGACACCGGCTGGCCGAGGATCGTGGTCGAGAGCGACAGGCTCGAGATGTCGACCATGACCCGCTGTCGAAATTGGATGCGATCGAGATCGCTCGAATTGGCGCGCAGGGTGCTCTCGGTATAGGAACCCCCGTCCGCATAGTCGAAGATGGCGCGCGGGATGCGCCGCGCGGCGATCTTTCTCAAGTCCTCGGTGCAAAGCGCACGCGCCAATCGCCCGCCCGCGGTGGCTCTCATCGGCCGGCCGCCACCGCGCTGAAGTGCTCGACGACTGGCGGGGATGCAAAGAAGGGGCCGATGTGCGCCCGCCATTCGGCGAATCGGGGCGAGGCGCGGAAATGCACGGTGTGATCCTCGAGCGTCTGCCACTCGATGCGCAGCAGGTAGCGGCTCGGCGTCTCGATCGAGCGGCGCAACTCGTGGGCAAGATACCCGGGACTTGCCGCGAGCACGGCAATCGCGCGCGGGAAGGCCGCCTCGAAACCGGCCTCGCGCCCGCTCTGAACCGTGATCAGCGCGATCTCGACGATCATTCAAGAGGCTCCCGGGATCCACGCGGTGCCCGCCAGGGGCACCCCGGCCATCGCGGCGGCCTCCACCGTGAGCGCGACCAGATCTTCCTTCTCGAGATGATGCACGTCCTGCTTGCCGCATGCACGGGCGATCGTGGTGAGCTCCATGTTGAGGGTCTTCAGGTAATTGCGCAGCCGCTGGGCGCCCACCGGAGGCTCGAGCCGCTGCTCGAGCAGCGCATCCTGCGTCGTGATCCCGACCGGGCAGCGACCGGTGTGGCAGTGATGGCAGAACCCGGGCGCCGTGCCGAGCGCTGCGTAGTCCGCGAGCGCCGAGTGGTGCTGTCCCTGCGTGACATAGGATTCGCTGTTGCAGCCGAGCGCGATCAGCACTCCCTGACCGATCGCGACTGCATCGGCGCCCATCGCGAGCGCCTTGGCGACATCGGCCCCGCTGCGGATTCCGCCCGAGATGACGAGCTGCACGGTACCGCGCATGTTGAGCTCATCGAGAGCATCGACTGCCTGCCGTAGCGCGGCGAGCGTGGGGATGCCCACATGCTCGATGAACACGGTCTGCGTCGCAGCCGTGCCGCCTTGCATGCCATCGACGACGATCACGTCGGCGCCCGCATGCACCGCGAGCTTCACGTCATTGAACACTCGGGTTGCCCCGACCTTGACGTAGATCGGCTTCTCCCAGTCCGTGATCTCGCGCAGCTCCTTGATCTTGATGACGAGGTCGTCCGGTCCCGTCCAGTCCGGATGACGCGAGGCGGAGCGCTGATCGATGCCTTGAGGAAGCGTGCGCATGCGCGCCACGCGTGGATTGACCTTCTGTCCGAGCAGCATGCCGCCGCCCCCGGGCTTCGCCCCCTGGCCGATCACGATCTCGATGGCATCGGCCCGACGCACATCGTCGGGATCGAATCCGTAGCGCGACGGCAGGCACTGGTACACGAGCGTCTTCGAGGAGGCGCGCTCCTCCGAAGTCATGCCGCCATCCCCCGTGGTGGTCGAGGTGCCGAGCTCGGTGGCCGCGCGGCCGAGAGCCTCCTTCACGCGCGCGGACAGCGCGCCGAAGCTCATGCCCGCGACCGTGATCGGAATCGCGAGCTCGATCGGCCGCGAGGCGAAGCGGGTTCCGAGCACGGTGCGGGTCGAGCAACGCTCGCGATAGCCCTCGAGCGGGTAGCGCGACAGCGAGGCCGCGAGGAACAGCAGATCATCGAAGCAGGGGACACGGCGTTTGGCGCCGAGTCCACGGATCTCGTAAAGGCCCGTGGCCGCCGCACGCTGGATGTAATCGATCGTCGAGCGGTCGTAGCCGGCCGATTCCTCGTGCTGCACGGGGTGCTCTTTCGAGCCGGGCTCCACCGGATCACGCATAGCGGCTCCTAGTACTCCTGGTTCGCACTGGCATTCCAGTGATACAGATTCTTGGCCGAGGCGACGCGTTTGAACTCGCCCGGATCGTGCGAAAGACCCGCCGCCTGCAGCAGGGCCTTGAGCGAGATGCGATCCGCATCGCTCATCGGCTCGAAGCGCGCATCGGCGCCGAGCGAGCGCACCGCGCCGCGCACGTAAATCACCGCCTCGTACAGGGAGTCGCCGAGCGCATCGCCCGCATCGCCGCAGATGACGATGCGCCCGGCTTGCGCCATGAAGGCGGAAAAGCTGCCGACGCTGCCGCCGACCACGATGTCGGCGCCTTTCAGCGAGATGCCGCAACGTAGCGAGGCATCGCCGTCGATGACGAGCAGCCCGCCGTGCGCCGAGGCGCCGGCCGCCATCGAGGCGAAGCCGCGGATGTGAACCCGCCCGGACATCATGTTCTCCGCGGCCCCCGGTCCCGCATTCCCATGCACCGTCACGGTCGCGTGCTTGTTCATGCCGCCCACGTAGTAGCCCACGTGCCCATGAATCTCGACGACGAGCGGTGCATCGAGACCGCAGGCAATCGAGTGCGCGCCGTTGGGGTTGAGCACGCGCACCTGCTCGATGCCTTCATCGAGCGCCTGCCGGTGCAGATAGGCATTGAGCGAGCGCAGCGTGTCGCGGGACAGATCGAAGTCGCGCCGCACCGCCACCGGATTCAGATGTGCCATGAGTAGATTTCCTCGGGCTTCGGCTCGATGAGCGAGGCATGGGCGATGTGGGGGAGGTGGGCCAGCGAGCGGAACTCCGAGGCGATCGCGACGTAGTCATCGGTCTCGGCAATGACCGCCGGCTTGCAGGCAAAGGCGTCGCGCACGATGAGGAGCTCGCGCTCGGTCCCCATGAGAAAGGTGTAGAAGCCGTCGAGCTCACTGAAGCCCCGCTCGACGGCCGTTTCGAGGTCATCCCCTTCGCGCAGCCGCCACTCGAAGAAGCGACACGCCGCCTCGGTGTCGTTGTCGGTCTCGAACTCGATGCCGAGCGGCTCGAGCCGCTTGCGCACCAGGTGCGGATTGGAAAGCGAGCCATTGTGCACGAGGCAGAAATCACGCCCCGCGGTGAACGGATGGGCATGCGCCGGGGTGACGGCCGATTCGGTCGCCATGCGGGTGTGCCCGACCAGGTGCGTGCCGGCGAGCGACTCGAAGCGGTAGCGGCGCGCGATCTCGGCGGGCGCGCCCACATCCTTGTAGAGATCGATCGAGTGTCCGACCGACAGCACCGACACCTCGGGCGCATTGCGCTGGAGCCAGGCGCCCACTCGCGCGGGCTCGGTCGCCGTGGTCAGCACCGCATGGTTGCCGTTGATCGCGATGCTCTGCGACTGCGTGAGCTCCTCCTTGAGCTCGGCGAGGAGCTCCGGCCAGTCGACGGCCTGCGTGCCGCTGTAGAGGCTCAGCTTGTGCTCGCTCTCCGGCACCGGGGCCGTGTACACGGCGAGTCCCGCCGAGTCCGGTCCCCGCTCCGTCATGCCGACGAGCATCGGCACCATCAGTGCGCCGAGCTCATCGCGCAAGCCTGGATTCTTCACCAGCAGACCGACGATTCCACACATCGCGCTCTCTCCTGATCGAGCGGCGCCCCCTGCGGCGCACCGCATCGAGAACTAGAAAAATTCGAGATACCGCTTGGTTTCCCATTCCGAGACGTGCCGCGAGTACTCGGTCCACTCCATGCGCTTCAAGCGGATGAACTCGCGCGCGAGATCCTCGCCGAGGCCCTGGCGGATCACGCTGTCCTCCTCGAGCGCATCGATCGCCTCCTTGAGCGATTGCGGCAGCAGCTTGATGCCCCTAGCCGCAAGCTCCTGGGCGTTCAGCTCGTAGAGGTTGATGTTCTGCGGCGGACCCGGGTCGAGCTTGCGGTCGATGCCGTCGAGCCCCGCCGCGATCAGCGCCGCCGAGGTCAGATACGCATTGCAGCCCGAATCGGGCAGCCGCACCTCGAGCCGGCCATGGGGCACGCGCACGCAGGCGGTGCGGTTGTTGTCCCCGTAAGTGATGTACGCGGGCGCCCAAGTGGCCCCCGACAGTGAGCGTCCCACCACCAAACGCTTGTAGGAATTCACCGTCGGGGCGGCGATCGCACAGAAGGCCCGGGCATGCGCGAGCACGCCGCCCAGGAAGTGGTAGGCCATCGTCGACAGTCCCATGCCGGACTTGTCGCTCTCGTCGTTGAAGGCGTTCTTCTGCGTGCGCGAGCCCAGGGAGACGTGAAAGTGCGCGCCGCTCCCGGTGCGGTTCGAGAAGGGCTTGGGCATGAAGGTGGCGATCATGCCGTGCTGGTGCGCGATCTCGCTTGCCGCCATCTTCACCAGGGTGAAGTTGTCGGCGCTCTTGAGCACGTCGGCATAGGTGAAGTTGATCTCGAACTGTCCGTTGCCGTCCTCGTGATCGATCTGGTACACATCGACCCCCACGGCCCGCAATCCCGCGACCATCTCATCGAGCGCTGCGCGGCTGCGAAACAGCCCCTTGTAGTCGTAGCACGGCTTGTCGAGGTCGTCGGTCGCATCGGCGGGGCCGAGCGAGCCGTCAGCGCGGCGCGCGAGCAGCATGAACTCGGGCTCGATGCCGGTGTACATGGTCAGGCCGCGCTCGGCGAGCCGCGCGACCTGCGCTTGCAGTGCGACCCGGGAGCAGTACGGATAGGACTTGCCGTTGACGACCCCGTTGCAGATGATCCGCGCATAGCCCGGCATCCAGGGAATGCGCTCGAGCGTCGCGAGGTCACCGACCGCCATGTAATCCGGTCCCTCGGGGCCCATCCCGAGGCCCCACACCGCAAAGCCGGCAAATCCCGCGCCGTCATCGAGCACCATGTCGAGATGCTCGACCGGCACGGCCTTCGCCTTGGCCGAGCCGTGAATGTCGACGAACTGCGCCAGCACATAGCGGATGTCGTGCTGCTTGAAGAATTTGACCGCCTGCTCCCGATTCATACCGATTCCCCCTGTGTCTCGCCGCGGACGCACCCGCCGCTCTCTCGGATCACGATGCCGAGCTCATCGATCAACGCCGATCCGTAGGTCGGATCGCACCAGATGCGATAGCGCGGATCGCTCGCCGTACCCTGCGCAATCACGAGCACGGCAATGCCCATCATGAGCGTCATGACGATCGGCCGCGCGCCGAGCGTGAGCGCTGCGAACTCGATGTTGCACACCTGCGCGAGGGCCGCGTGCACCCCGGCGCCGCGCAGCTCGAGACCCGTATCCTCGCGCAGCACCGGATACACACCCGACGCCTCCCGATCGAAGGCGCGCCCGAGCGCCGCGAGCTTGGGCGCAGGCGCCGGCTGCTCGAGGAAGTACTCGCTCGTGCCGAGGCGCGCAATGAGGAGGGAAGCCTCGCCCGTGCCCGCACCGTGCTCGCTCCAGGAATTGGGCGCCTGCGGCACCTCAAGTCCCTGCGACTCGAGCCAGTCCGTCGCGCGCGGGCCCTTGAGCCCCAAGCGCGCGCGCTCGAGCGCAAGATCGAGCACGAGCGCAGCGGGCGGCGTCGGTACGGCGCTCATGCGCCCACCGCCCGGCGCTGCGGGGCCTCGAGCAAGCTGTTGGGACGCTGGCGCCGCTGCTCGGGATCGTAGAAGGGCGTCGGCACGACGCGTGCCGGCAGCATCGCGCCGCCGTCTCCGCGGATCGCGAGCTCGCGGCCGGCCTGCGCCAGCTCCGGGCGCACGAGCGCCAGGCCGATCGTGCGGCCGAGCGTGTGCGAGTACGCCGCGCTCGTGACGCGCCCTCCAATGCGCCCTTCCTCGATCACGAGCTGGCTCTCGCGCGGCGCCGGCTCCGGGCGTAGGAACTCGATCCCGATGAGCTTTTGCCGCGGACCGCGCGCCTTCAGGATC
>DATGIA010000112.1:0-2626 GCA_035307465.1 Steroidobacteraceae bacterium | reverse complement strand
CGCTGATGGCGCCTACCGAGCTCCTCGCCGAGCAGCACTGGCGCAATTTTCGCGACTGGCTCGCTCCGCTCGGCGAGACCGTGGCGCTGCTCGCCGGAAGTCAGCCGGCGCGCACGCGCCGCAGCGCACTCGCTGCCATCGCCTCGGGCGAGATCAAGGTGGCGGTCGGCACGCAGGCGCTTTTCCAGGAGGGCGTCGAGTTCGCGCAACTCGCACTGGTCATCGTCGACGAGCAACACCGGTTCGGAGTTCAGCAGCGCCTCAAACTCTCGGAGAAGGGCGTGCAGGCCGGCCGGCTGCCGCACCAGCTCATCATGACGGCGACGCCGATACCGCGCACGCTCGCCATGACCGCCTACGCCGATCTCGATATCTCGGTGATCGATGAGCTGCCGCCGGGGCGCACGCCCGCGAAGACGGTAGTAGTGCCCGAGGGGCGCCGTGCCGAGGTGGTCGCGCGCATCATCCAGGCCTGTCAGGCGGGCCGACAGGCCTACTGGGTCTGCCCGCTGATCGACGAGTCGGACGAGCTGCGCGCGCAGGCTGCCGAAGAGACCGCCGCCCGCCTCGCCGAGGCGCTACCAGGAGTGAAGGTGGCGCTGGTGCACGGCCGCATGCCAGGCGCGGCGCGCGACGAGACGATGCTCGCCTTCAAGGCCGGACGGATCCAGCTCCTCGTGGCGACCACGGTCATCGAGGTGGGCGTCGACGTCCCCAACGCGACGCTGATGGTGATCGAGAACGCCGAGCGCATGGGCCTCGCGCAGTTGCATCAGCTGCGCGGACGGGTCGGCCGCGGGAGCGAGGCGAGCAGCTGTGTGCTGCTCTATCGCACGCCGCTCTCGGCGCTCGCGCGTGAGCGACTCAAGGTGATCCGCGAAACCTGTGACGGCTTCGAGATCGCGCGCCACGACCTCGAGCTGCGCGGGCCGGGCGAGCTGCTGGGCACACGCCAGACCGGACTCGCGCAGCTGCGCATCGCCGACCTGATGCGCGACGCCGACCTGCTGCCGCGCGTACAGCAGAGCGCCGACTGGATCCTCGGGAGCTGTCCCCACCACGTGGAAGCGCTGGCCGCCCGCTGGATCGGCGGTGGCGAGCGCTATGGGCGCGTCGGCTGAGAATCGGCTATCGTGCGCGCCCCATGAGCCGCCGCAATCTCTCCTCCACCGCGGCGATCGCGGTGCTCTCGGTCATCTTCTTCACCTGGGGCGCGCTCACCTGCCTCAATGACGTGCTGATCCCGCATCTCAAGGCCGTGTTCGCCATGAACTACGCGCAGACGATGCTCATCCAGTTCACCTTCTTCGGCAGCTACTTCGTGATGTCGATCCCCTCCGGAAGGGTGGTTGCGCACGTCGGCTACAAGGCCGGGATCGTCATCGGGTTGCTGGTCGCAGGGCTCGGGGCTTTTCTCTTTTATCCGGCAGCCGGCGTGCCGTCCTACCTGATGTTCCTGCTGGCGCTGTTCGTGCTGGCGAGTGGCATCACGCTGCTGCAGGTCGCCGCCAATCCCTACATCAGCCTGCTCGGCGATCCCCGCAGCGCCTCGAGCCGCCTGACCCTCGCGCAGGCGCTCAACTCGCTTGGCACCACGCTGGCGCCGGCACTGCTCGGACCGATGATCCTCTCGGTCGCGGTGCTCGGCGGCTCCGAGCTCGCGCAGCTGTCTGCCGCAGGTCAGGAGGCCTATCGAATCGCGCAGGCCCACTCGGTGCAGCACCCGTATCTCGGCATCGCCGTTGCGCTCCTTGCGCTCGCGAGCCTCGTGCAGCTGCTGCATCTGCCACCGCACTCGGAAGCCACCGAAGCCTCCGATCCGCATCGTCACAGCTTCGGCGAGGTGCTGCGGCACCGCCATGTGCGCCTCGGTGCGCTCGCGATCTTCGTCTACGTCGGCGCCGAAGTGGCGATCGGCAGCTTCCTGATCAACTACATCTCCGACCCACGCATCGGCAACATCGCGCCGGCCACCGCTACCCGCTATGTGGCGCTCTACTGGGGCGGCGCGATGGTCGGCCGCTTCGTCGGCTCGGCGCTCCTGCGCCGCATCGACCCGCGACTCCTGCTGTGCCTGTTCGCGCTGGCGGCGGTTGCGCTGCTTTTCACGACCATCGCCAGCTCTGGCCCGCTCGCCATGTGGACCATCATCGCCATCGGCCTCTTCAACTCCATCATGTTTCCGACGATCTTCACGCTCGGAATCGAGAATCTCGGCCCGATGACGAGCAAGGCTTCGAGCCTCCTCGTGATGGCGATCGTCGGTGGTGCGCTGATTCCAACTCTCCAGGGCATACTCGCCGACCGCGTCGGCATCCAGCCCGCGTTTCTCCTGCCGGTGGTCTGCTATGTCTACATTGCCTGGTACGCGCTGCGCGGCTCACGCCAGCGCGCTCCCGGCGCGGAAGTTGCCACGGCGTAGAGGCCGCCGCCGGGAGCGCGACATGAGTGCGATGAGAATGCCATGAGGTCGAGCGTCGTAGCGTGCTTCGGCGAGGCGCTCATCGACCTGCTCGCGCGCGAGCCGCCCGAGATAGCTGCGCCGAGGCAATTCACCGAGTACGCCGGCGGCGCTCCCGCCAACGTCGCGGTGGCCGTCGCGCGGCTCGGCGGCCGGGCGCGCTTC
>DATGIA010000111.1:0-10958 GCA_035307465.1 Steroidobacteraceae bacterium | reverse complement strand
CGAGCGGCCTGGGATCGCCGCTCAGCATGAGGGCGAGCGCTTCGCGCGCGCCGATCAGGCGCGGCAGCCGCTGGGTGCCGCCCGCGCCAGGCAGGAGCCCGAGGCGGATCTCGGGCAGGCCGAGCGAGACCGCGGGCGCCGCGACGCGGCGGTGACAGGCGAGCGCGAGCTCGAGGCCGCCGCCCAGGACCGAGCCGTGCAATGCCGCCACCACCGGCTTCGATGAGCGCTCGAGACGCGCCAGCACCTCGTAGAGGAGCGGCGAGCGCGGCTCCGCATCGAACTCGCGGATGTCGGCGCCCGCCACGAAATGCGCGCCGGCCCCGGTGATGACGAGCGCGGCGACGGCGGCATCCGCCTCGGCCGCGCGCAGCGCTTCGAGCAGCCCCACCCGGATCGGATGAGCGAGCGCATTCACGGGCGGGTGATCGATCGTGATGAGGGCGATGCGCCCGCGCCGCTCGCTGCGTACCTGCGCGCCGCTCATGGCCTCACACGCGCTCGAGCAGCAGTGCGATCCCCTGTCCGACCCCGATGCACATCGTGCACAGCGCGCGCCGCGCACCGCTTTGCTCGAGCTGATACAGCGAGGTCGTCGCGAGGCGCGCGCCGCTCGCGCCGAGCGGGTGACCGAGGGCGATGGCGCCGCCTTGCGCATTGACGTGCGCCGCATCGTCCGGCAGGCCGAGCTCGCGCAGCACCGCGAGGGCCTGCGAAGCGAAGGCCTCGTTGAGCTCGATCAGGTCGACCTGCGCAAGGCCGACCCCGAGCCGCTCGAGAAGCTTGCGGGTGGCGGCCACCGGACCCACGCCCATGATGCGCGGGGTCACGCCCGCCACGGCCGCGCCGACGATGCGTGCGCGCGGGTTGAGGCCGTGGCGCTCCGCCGCCGCAGCGCTCGCGACGATCACCGCACAAGCGCCGTCGTTCACGCCCGAGGAGTTGCCGGCGGTGACCGTGCCGCCCGCGCGAAACGGGGTCGGCAGCCGGGCGAGCGCCTCGAGGCTCGTCTCGCGCGGATGCTCATCGACGCTCACCAGCACCGACTCGCCGCGCTTTGCGGGCACCGGCACCGCGACGATCTCGCGGGCGAGTGCGCCGCGCCCCTGCGCGGCGAGCGCCCGCTGCTGGCTGCGCAGCGCGAATCGATCCTGATCCTCGCGCGAGATGCCGAACTCCGCGGCCACGTTCTCACCGGTCTCCGGCATCGAGTCGGTGCCGTAGAGCTCCTTCATCTTAGGGTTCACGAAGCGCCAGCCGATGGTGGTGTCGAACATCTGCACGTCGCGGGCGAACGCGCTCGTGCTCTTGGCGACGACGTACGGGGCGCGGCTCATGCTCTCGACGCCGCCCGCCAGCACGAGCTCGGCCTCGCCGCAGCGGATCATGCGGGCCGCGCTCGCGATCGCATCGAGCCCCGAGCCGCACAGGCGATTGAGCGTTGCGCCCGGCACCGCCACGGGAAGTCCCGCGAGCAGCGCGCTCATGCGCGCGACGTTGCGATTGTCCTCACCCGCCTGGTTGGCGCAGCCGAGGATCACATCGTCGATGCGCTCCGGATCGATGCCGGGGTTGCGCTTGAGCAGCGCACGCAGCACGAGCGCGGCGAGATCGTCCGGTCGCACGGTGGAGAGCGCTCCGCCATAGCGCCCAAACGGCGTACGCAGCGCATCGCACAAGAAGGCATCGCTCATGATCGCATCCTCGCTCAAGGAGCCGGAGCGCCGCGCAGCCGCGCGCAGCGCCCCCGGAAAAACGCGCGTGCCTCACCCGAGCCCGCGACGACGACGGCCACATCATAAAGTCCGTGCCGGGCGCCGCGCGAGGTCTCCTGCGCGCGGGCGATCAGCACCTCGCCCGCCCGCGCTGGAGCGACGAACTCGATGCTCGCGCCGGCGGCCACCCGCGCCTCCCCCTGAGAATTGCAGGCAAAGGCGAAGGCCGTATCCGCGAGCGCGAACAGGATGCCGCCATGGCAGGTGCCGTGGCCGTTCAGCATGTCCTCGCGCACACGCATGGAGAGCGCGACCCGCCCGGGCGCCACCTCGAGCACCTCGATGCCGAGGGTGCGCGCCGCCGTATCCGCGGCCGTCAGCGCGGCCACCGCCCGCTCGGCCACGGTCTGCTCGGCTGCGGTCTTCTCGGCGGCGGCTTGCTCGGCCGGGGGCACCATGCTCAGCGCCCCCGGAACTCAGGCGCGCGCTTCGCGATGAAGGCCGCAACGCCTTCGGCGTAATCGGCCGAGCGCCCGAGCTCACGCTGCGCATCGCGCTCGAGATCGAGCTGCTCGGCGAGCGTGTGCTGCCAGGCGGCGCGCAGCGCGCGCTTGGTCGCGGCGAGTCCGAGGGTCGGCGCCTGCGCGAGCTGGCGAGCCAACGCCTCGACCGTCGGGGCGAGATCCGCATCCTCGACGCAGCGCCAGATGAGTCCCCACGCGGCCGCCTGCTCGGCCGGCAGCTTCTCACCCAGGAGCGTGAGACCCAGTGCGCGCGCCGGACCGACGAGCCTCGGCAGGATCCAGGTACCCCCCGAATCCGGCACGAGCCCGAGCTTGCAGAACGCTTGCACGAAGCTCGCCGAGCGCGCGGCGATGACCAGATCGCAGGCGAGCGCGATGTTCGCCCCCGCGCCCGCCGCGACGCCGTTGACGGCCGCGATCACCGGCACGGGCAGCGCCGCGAGCGCAAGCACCAGCGGCTTGTAGTACCGCTCGATCGACTCACCGAGATCGACGGGCGCCGCGCCCGGCGCCACCGCGCGATCGGACAGATCCTGTCCCGCACAGAACCCCCTCCCCGCACCCCCCAGCACGAGCACGCGCGCACCGCTCGTCGGCACCCGGGCGAGCGCCTCGCGCACCTCGCCATGCATCTGGGTGTTGAAGCTGTTGAGCTTGTCGGGCCGGTTCAAGGTGAGCCGCGCAACACCCGCCTCGATCTCGAACAGAATGGTGGATGAGGACATGCTCGCGTTCCGCGTTATTTCTCGTCGTAGGACAGCTCGAGCGTCGCCGTGGTGGGGCGCGCCTGACAGCACAGCACGAAGCCCGCCTCCACCTCCCACGGCTCGAGCGCAATATTGTGCGCCATCACCGCGGCGCCCGCGGTGATCCGAGCACGGCAGGTGGCGCAGATCCCGGAGCGGCAGGAGAAGGGCAGGTGCAACCCCGCACGCTCGGCCGCCGCAAGCACCGAGACATCGTCCTGGGCCATCGTGAAGCCTCGCCGCCGCCCATCCATGAGAATCTCGATGCGGGCGAGCGGCTCGCTCACCGTGCGCGGCGCAGTGCGGGGTGCGGTGCTCGCGGCGGCGACGCTCGCGAGGGTGCTGCCCGAGGCGCTCGCAAAGCGCTCGATGCGCACCGGTGCGCGCGGATTCAGCGCCTCGAGCGCGCCCTTCACCGACTCGATCATCCCGCCGGGACCGCACAGGAAATATTCATCGGCGCGCGCAAGCTCGGGGATCCACTGCGCGAGCGCCTCGACCTTTTCGCGATCGATGCGTCCATTGAGGAGCGGGGACTCCTGCGGCTCGCGGCTCATGATGAAATGCACGCTGAAGCGGCCGAGATGGCGGTTCTTGAGCGCGAGCGTCTCCTCGAGGAACATCGTGCTCGCCGTGGTGCGATTGCCGTAGATCAGCAGGAAGCGGCTCCCCGCCTCGCGCTCGAGAATGTGCGCGGCGAGCGAGAGCACCGGGGTGATGCCGCTGCCCGCGGCGAATGCGACATACCCTCGCGCGCGCGCCGGATCGACCGCGGTCCTGAAACGCCCGAGCGGCGTGCCGACCTCGAGCACGTCGCCGGGCCGCAGACGCCGCGCGAGCTCCTGCGACATGCGCCCCCCCGGCTGTGCGCGCACGCCGATGCGCACGAGAGCGCTGCCCGGCGGCGTGACGATCGAGTAGGTGCGCTGCTCGATGCGCCCATCGATCGGGCGGCGCACGGTGAGATACTGCCCGGCGTGAAAGTCGAACTGCTCGCGGATCTGCGGCGGCACCCGCAGGCTCACGCACACCGCATCCTCGGCGGCGGGCTCGACCCGGGTCACGGTCAGCGGATGAAAGCGCACGGCGGCCTCACACGCACTTGAAGCACTCGAAGGGCTCGAGACAGCTTCGGCAGCGATGCAGCGCCTTGCAGGGCGTCGAGCCGAAGGCGCTCAAGAGCTCGGTGTCCCGACCGCCACAGCGCGGGCAGCTCACCGCATCCCCGTGTGGAGCGGGCGGCGCGATGCCGTACGCGTTGAGCTTGCGCCGTCCCTCCTCGCTGATCCAATCGCTCGTCCAGGCCGGCGCGAGCTGCATGTGCACCTCGACGGGGCCGAGCCCCGCACGCAGCAAAGCCTGCTGCACGCGCGCGCGAATGACCTCCGTTGCGGGGCAACCCGTGTAGGTCGGCGACACCCCGACGCGCAACGTCCCCGCGGCGGTTTCCTCGAGCGTGCGGATCAAGCCGAGATCGAGCACCGAGAGCACCGGGATCTCGGGATCCTCGACGCGCGCGAGCGTCCGCCAGGCCGCCTCCAGGCGTCCCGTCGCGAGCGCTGCAGGGCTCGAGCTCACCAGCGCGCTCCGGGATAGGCGCGCTGCATCCACTGCATCTCGGCGAGCAGGTAACCCAGGTGCTCGCCGTGCTCGCCCCGCTTGCCGAACCAACGGTGGTAGCGATCGGGCGGCCGCTTCAAGGTCGCCTCCTCGAGGATGCGGTCGAGCTGCGCATCCCAGCGGGCGCGCACCGCGCTCAAGGGCGGGGCGATGCCGGCCTGCGCCATCTCGCCATCGAGATCATCCTCCTCGAGCAGCTCGCGCGTGTACGGCCACAGCCGCTCGAGCGCAGCCTGCGCTCGAGCGTGGCTCTCCGCCGTCCCATCACCCAGGCGCACCAGCCAATCGGCGCTGTAGCGCAGGTGATAGCGCGTCTCCTTCACGGCCTTCGCGCCGATCGCGGCCAGACGCTCGTCGCGCGAGCTTGCAAGTCCCTCGAACAGCGGAAGCTGGAAGGCGTCGATCAGCACCTGACGCACGATCGTCTGGGCGAAGTCGCCGTTCGGCTGCTCAGCGAGCGTTGCGTTGAAGTATTCGCTCGGTTCGCGCAGGAACGCGAGATCATCCTCGCTGCGCCCGCGCCCCTCGAGCTCGCCGGCATAGCTCAGGAGCAGGCGCGCCTGACCGAGCAGATCGAGCGCGATGTTCGCAAGCCCGAGATCTTCCTCGAGCGCGGGCGCATGACCCACCCACTCGCCGAGTCTCTGACCGAGCACCAGGCTCAAATCGGCGATGCGCAGCACGTAGCGCTCGCGTGCGCCGACCTTCGGCAGATCGCTCATAAGGTCTTCACCTCGGGCGGAATCTCGTAAAAGGTCGGATGCCGGTAGATCTTATCGCGCGCCGGCTCGAAGAAGGCATCGGCCTCGGTCGGATCGGAGGCGACAATGTCGCTCGAGCGCACCACCCAGATGCTGACGCCCTCCTCGCGGCGCGTATAGAGATCGCGCGCATGATCGAGGGCCATGCGCGCATCGCTCGCATGCAGGCTGCCGACGTGCTTGTGATCGAGACCGCCGCGGGAGCGCACGAACACCTCGAACAGCGGCCAGTCGTCCTGCTCACTCATGCATCACTCCTTGCAAGATCCCTGCTTTCAAGCCGCACGGCTCGCGGCACGCGCCCGCTGTTTCTCGGCATAGGCGCTCGCCGCCGCGCGCACCCAAGCGCCCTCTGCCTGGGCCGCGCGCCGGGCCGCGATTCGCTCCGCGTTGCAGGGCCCATTGCCTCGCAGCACCTGCTCGAACTCGTTCCAATCGATCGCACCAAATTCATGACGGCCCTGCGCCTCGTTCCACCTGAGCTCGGGATCGGGCACCGTGAGGCCCAGGAACTTCGCCTGCGGCACCGTGAAGTCGACGAACTTCTGGCGCAGCTCATCGTTCGTGAAACGCTTGATCTTCCAGCGCTGCGATTCGCCGCTGTGGGTGGACTGCGCATCGGGCGGCCCGAACATCATGAGGGCGGGCCACCACCAGCGATCGAGCGCACCCTGCGCCATGCGCTTCTGCTCGGCCGTGCCCTGCGCAAGGCGCAGCATGATCTCGTAGCCCTGCCGCTGATGAAAGCTCTCCTCGCGACAGATGCGCACCATCGCCCGCGCGTAGGGACCATAGGAGCAGCGGCACAGCGGTATTTGATTCATGATCGCCGCGCCGTCGACCAGCCAGCCGATCGCACCCACGTCCGCCCAGGTCGGGGTGGGATAGTTGAAGATGCTCGAGTACTTGGCCTTGCCCGCGAGCAACTGCTCGATCATCTCGGCGCGGCTCACGCCGAGCGTTTCCGCGGCGCTGTACAGGTAAGCCCCATGACCACCCTCATCCTGGACCTTGGCGATGAGAATGCACTTGCGCAAGAGCGTGGGGGCGCGGCTGATCCAGTTCCCTTCGGGCAGCATGCCGACGATTTCCGAATGCGCGTGCTGCGAGATCTGCCGGATCAGCGTCGCCCGGTAACGTGCGGGCATCCAGTCCTTCGCTTCGATCTTGCGTTCGGCGTCGATGCGCGCCTGGAAGTGGCGCTCGAGCTCGCCCTCATCCTGAGCCTGCGGCAACGCACCAAGCGCATCGAGTGCCTGCGTATACATGGTCGCCTCGCGGTCGTGGAATCGAAGCACCCATCGTGACACAGAAATCCTGCGGCCTCAATTTTTTACGTGTCATATCTGGGCTACACTGCGTCATGTCCTCCGTCATTGCAGCGCGCCGCGCGCGGCCGCCGTTCAGCACCCCGACGAAGGACCGGGAGGACCGGCGGCTCGGTGCCGCCACCGCCCGGCTGGTGAGCGCCTTCCGGCGCCAGCGTCCCCTGCGGGCGGGCTCGCTCATCGTGACCCTGTTCGGCGATGCGATCCTGCCGCGCGGCGGCGCCATCACCTTGAGAAGCCTCATTGGCATCGCCGCGCCCTTCGGCATTCAAGAGCGCCTGGTCCGCACGGCCGCCGCTCGACTCGCGCAGGACGGCTGGCTCGAGACCCGGCGCCTGGGCAAGCACAGCGAGTACCGCCTCTCCGCCTCAGGAAGCGAGCGCTTCGAGGAGGCGACCGAGCGCATCTATGGGCCGGCGCCCCCATGGTCGGGTCGCTGGACGCTGCTCGTTCTGCCGCCGCTCACCGCGGCGGCCCGCGCGGTCCTGCGCCGCGAGCTCACCTGGCTCGGCTTCGGCGAGCTGTCCAGCGGGGTCTACGCGCACCCCGAGATGAGCCGCGAAGGCGTACGCCGCGCGCTCGCACCGTTCCCCGTGGCGCGACGCAGCCTCGTGTTCGAGGCGAAGTTGAGCGGCGATGCCTCCCCCGCGCAGCTTATCGAGCGCGGATGGAATCTCGACGAGCTCGCGCTGGGCTATCGGCGCTTCGTGAGCCGATTCGAGCCCGCCTTGCGCGCGGCGCACGGCACCTCGATCACTCCGCAGACCGGGTTCGTGCTGCGCACACTTCTCATTCACGACTATCGGCGGCTACATCTGCGGGACCCGCTCTTGCCCGCCCGGCTCTTGCCGGCGGACTGGCCCGGCTTCGAGGCCGCGGCGCTCTGTCGCGCACTGTACGCACGGGTGTTCGACACGTCGGAGGAATACCTCACGGCCACTGCCGCGCGCCTGCAGGGACCCCTCCCGCCCGTCGGCGCTGCACCGGGTCAGCGTTCTGGTCGATTCCGACCGGTCCTTGGCGTCAATCCCTGGCGCTCACCCGGGAGGCGCTCCCGCTGACTATTGTGTTCGTATCGGTTTCGATGGAGTCGATCTTGCTGCCGTTCGCACTGATGCGCATGTTCACGCCATTCAGTATGAGAGTGCCGGTGCAGTCGGCGTTTACGGCTTACACGACGACAGGGGTTGGGCGCGAGCCCATGGCCACAGGGTCTCAGCCTGCACGCCGCGGTGCCGGGAGTCCTCAAGAGCAGTCCAATCTCAGCTCAAACTTGAGTGAAGATTTGCAGAAACGACGCCAATGATGCAGCTATAATCCTGGGGCCCCGACGAGAACAGTCCATCTGCCATTCCCGGTCAGGTGAATTCGCACATGCGCGAGGGCTCCCACAAGATTTGGCAGATCGGGGAGTGGCGGATCAACCCGGCCCTCGGGGAGATGTTTCGGAACGGGCGCACCACACAGCTCGATCCCCGCGCAATGCGGCTCCTCATGTTCCTCGCCGAGCGGCCCGGCGAAGTTGTCCGGGTTACAGATCTTCTGGAAGGTGTTTGGGGCCCCGCGGTGGTCACCCCGCATTCTGTCTACGAGGCGATCGCCGCGCTGCGGCATGCGCTCGAAGAGAGTGGGGACGGCCCCGCCTACATCGTCACCTTGCCAAGACGCGGCTATCGGCTTGTCGCTGCTGTCGCAACGGCTGACTGTTGGCACAAGCAGGAGGCTTCCGAGGTCGTGGTAACCGGCACGGCCGCGAAATCCGCAACGACACCTCCCCTCGCCAACGTCCCTGTTCCAGCGCGACCAGCGCGGCGCATCACGGCGATGGCTTTAGCCGTCGTTGTTGCCTGCGCCTCGCTGCTGATCTGGATACCGAGGGCAGACCGAGTTCAAAGGGTAATCCCGAAGCCCGATTCGCAGAAGTCGATTGCCGTACTGTCGTTCGTCGACATCAGCGAGAAGCACGATCAGGGGTATTTCGCTCAGGCCATGGCAGAGGATCTCCTGAATCTACTCATCAAGGTTCCGGGACTGCGAGTCATGACCCGCACCTCATCCTTTCAATTCAACGGTCGGGAAGAAAATCTGCCCTCGCTCAAAGCACGGCTCGGCGTCGGTTACATCATCGAGGGCAGCGTACGCAGATCGGCCGATAACCTTCGCGTGACTGCGCAGCTACTGAGCGCAAAAGATGGTTCGCATCTTTGGGCTGAGACCTACGACCGGAAAGTAGAGGATGCGCTGCAGGTGCAGAGTGAGATTGCCTACGGAATCGCTCGAGCCATGGATCTGACGATCGCGGAGGACAATGCGACGCTGACTCGAGCGCCTCTACGCAACGCGGAGGCGTATAACATTTACTTGAAGGGCCGTCATGCCGTGGACCGGTACGATCGGGCGGGCTTCGAGGAGGGGGCGGCTGATTTCAAGCAAGCGTTGCAGCTTGATCCCACGTTTGCACCTGCGGCTCTCTGGCTTGCCTGGGCGCTCACCGAGGAGGCCGAATATAGTTACACGACGCCGACCTCGATCGAAGCCGGTCGAACAGCCGCGCAGCTCGCCGCGCGCCTCGACCCGAGCCTCGCAATGGCCCATTCGATACTCGCCTCGATTCACGTCAATTATGACTGGGACTGGGCGGCCGCTGACCGCGAACTCAGACTCGCTCTTGCTCTCGAGCCACACAACGTGTGGCCCATCTTGGTGGCGTCTGAAAGAGCCGCGGTTTTTGGTCTGTCGGAGGAAGCGGTCCGCTACAACAAAGAGGCAATCGCACTGAGCCCCCTCGATCCCGTCAACTGGGAATCTTTGGGATACCACCTACTATGGGCTGGACGGCTCGACGAGGCGGAAGCGGCGATTCGCAAGGCCTTGGAGATGAGGTCTACGATTGACAGCGCCCACTCCATGCTCGGGATCATCCACTTGCTCCGCGGTGAGCTGAAAGCAGCTTCCGCAGAATTTGAGCACGAGAAGAACAACGCCGACGGCGGCCCCAACTACGGCGGCCTGGCTTGCGTATACCACGCATTAGGCCGACATGCAGAGTCGGATCGCATGCTCGCGCGGGTGGCACAACGCGGCGAATCCGTGGCGTACTACCTTGCGCAGATTCACGCCTTTCGCGGCGAGCCTGATGCCGCATTCGAATGGCTGGAGCGAGCTTACCTGCACCGCAATGCAGACATCATTTTCATCAAAACGGATCCGCTCCTGAAGTCACTTGCGAGCGACAAACGCTACGATGAGCTGCTGCGCAGACTGAATCTACCAAAACAGCCGGCCGCATCGTGACGCTTCGTGTAAATTCCTTCAGGACCACTGCTCGAGTGCGCGCGTGAGGTCGCCCATGAAGGCGTTCGCCTGGTAGGCATCGAGCGCTCGATGGTCGAGCGAAAGCGTGAGATAGCACATCGAGCGCACGCCGAGCGACTCGCCCGCCTCGCTCGCGAGCACCCGCACGCGCCGCTCGACCTTGCCGACCCCGAGGATCGCCACCTGGGGCTGATGGATGATGATCGGCGCCGCCAGCAGGCTTCCGCTGACGCCGTGATTCGAGATCGTGAAAGTACCGCCCCGCACATCGTCGGGCTTGAGCGTTCCGGCTCGCGCCGCCTCGACCAGCTCGCCGAGACGTCGCGCCGTGTTCTCGAGATCGAGAGTCTGCGCGCGCCGGATGACCGGCACGATCAACCCGCGCTCGCCCAGCGCGGTGCCGACACCGATGTTCGCATCGGGATGCAGCTCGAGTGCATCCTCGTGATAGGTCGCGTTGACCGCGGGATGCGCCTTGAGCGCGCGCGCGCAGGCGAGCACGAAATAGGCCGTATAGGTCAGGCGCACCCCGCGCGCCTCGAACGCCGCCAGATGCTGCGCGCGATGCGCCTCGATCCGGCTGAGATCGACCTCGAACACGGTCGTCACATGCGGTGACTCGGCCAGGCTGCGCGCCATGTGCTCCGCGACGCGGCGCCGAATCGGCGTGAGCGGCACGCGCGCGCCCGCCGTCGCCTCCGCCCCATGCGCGCCCGCCGTCGCCTCAACCCCACGACCGCCGCCCGAGGCCGCGCGCGCCTGACGATCGATGTGGCGCTCGACGTCGGCGACGGTGATGCGCCCGTGCTCACCGCTGCCGGCGATCTCGGCGGCCTCGAGGGCATGCTCGCGCAGCAGCGCGCGCACCGCCGGGCTCAAGAGCCCGGATCCCGAGCACACGCCGGCGCCGCTCTCGGAGAGCCCGCTTGTAGAAGAGGCAGCTTCGCCG
>DATGIA010000110.1:0-3808 GCA_035307465.1 Steroidobacteraceae bacterium | reverse complement strand
CGCCTATCCGGCGCACGCGGCGTTCGGCGGCTACAAGAAATCGGGCATCGGTCGCGAGACGCACAAGATGATGCTCGACCACTACCAGCAGACGAAGAACGTGCTGGTGAGCTACGGCACCAAGGCGCTGGGCTTTTTCTAGCGGTCCGCACGAGGTCTGGCGGAGCCGGCTTTATGGATGTGGGGCGCCTGGGCGTCACGCCTGCGGCCCGTGAGCTGATCGAGCAACTGAAGAAGGCTCACGGGCCGCTGCTGTTTCACCTCTCGGGGGGCTGCTGTGACGGCAGCGCCCCGATGTGCTTTGCGGTGGGTGAGTTCAAGCTTGGCGCGGTCGATGAGAAGGTGGGCGAGATCGTCGGCTGCGAATTCTGGATGGACCGTGAGCAGTTCAAGCGGTGGGCGCACACGCGCTGGACCGTCGACGTGGTGCCCGGCCGGGGCGCGAGCTTCTCGCTCGAGGCGCCGCTCAACCGACGTTTCCTCATCCGCTCCGAGCTGTGCGCCCTCCCGCCGGAGCCGCACGAGCCCGTCTGAGCGGTGCTAGCGCCAGCGATGCGGTGGACCGGCCGGCCGGGCGCCCGCGTGCGGCGCCATGCGGGGCCCCATGTGCGGGGTGGCCTGCTGGCGCCATTGCTGGCGCTGCTGCGGGGTCATTCGCTGCCACTGCCGGCGCAGCTCCTGCTGTCGCTGCGGCGGCATCTGCCGGTAACGCTGGTATTGCTCGCGAATACGCTGCTGCTGCTCCGGCGGCAGTGCCTTGAACTGCTGCCAGCGCTGGCGCAGAACCTGGCGCTGCTCCGGCGGCAGCGCGCGCCATTGCTGGAAGCGCTGCTGCGCCGCAGACTTCTGCTCCGGCGTCATCGACAGCCAGCGCTGGCTGCCCGTCACGAGCGAGCTTTGCCGCTCCGGCGGCAGGCGGTCCCACTGCCCCTGAAAGTTGTGCAGGAGCCTTTGTTGATCCGGTGACAGCGAGGACCAGCTGCGCGGCTGCGCCGAGCTCCCCGAGGGCGCCGAGACCGCCGGGGGCGCCTCCTCGGGCGGCTGCTGGGCATGCACCGGACGTGCGGCCATCGCGGCGATCAGGAGCAGACCGGAAGCGAGGGCAAGCTCGACGATGCGTGTCATCGCTGCGCATCCTGCGGCGGGGGCGAGGGGGGCGGCCGCGGCGGGGGCGGCTGCGACGTGGCCGGCGCCTGAGACGGCGACCCTCCTTGAGCCCTTTTCAACATCTCCGCCCAATCCGCATCTCCATGATGATCGTCGCTGCCGAGAAACTCGATGAGCTCCGCGTCGGGCTCTTCCGCAGCGGGCGTCGGCGCGGCCGGCGGCGGCGTTGCGGGCGGCGGCGGAACGGCGCCCGCGCTTTGCGCCAGCGCAGCCGAGCCCAGCAATAGCAGCCAGTAGCGTCCCGGACTCAATGGCGTCTCCCGGCGAGCCGATCAGGCTTCCGGTTCGTTGTTCGAGGCCTTGTCCGCCCATGCGTAAAAATCAGGATCTTCCTGCAGCATTTCCATCGTGTCGCCCGGCCCTTCGCTCGCCGCGACGATGTCGAGATCCTCGAAAGTGGGTTGATCCGCGGACGGATGATGTCCGAGCGGCGATCCGAACCAGAGCGCGACTGCGAGCAAGCCGGCCGCCATCACCCCGGCCGGCGCAAGGAGCGGCATTCTTGAGCCACGGCGCGCGCGCCCGCGCTGCGCCGCCTCGAGCGCGGCGTAGCGAGCCTGAGTCAGGCGCGAGCGCGTGGCCATATCAAGCCCCTCGACGCTCGCTCCGAAAAGCACCCGGCTGCGCTCCACGAGCGCCGCCTCGCCGGGCTGCATCGTCTCCTCACGCTCACTCATCACCACACCTCGCCGAGTTGCTCGCGCAGCGTATGCACCGCGCGCGAGTAATGGGTCTTCACGCTGCCTTCCGAGCAGCCCATCGCCGCCGCAGTCTCGGCGACGTCCAGGCCCTCGAAATTGCGCAGCATGAACGCCTCGCGCTGCCGCGCCGGCAACTGCCTGAGCGATGTCTCGAGCTTCTGCATCGCCTGATCCTGCATCAGCTGCTCCGGCACATCGGGCCCTGCCGCCGCCACCGTATCGAGCGGATCCTGCGCCTCGCCGTCCGGATCCTCTTTCGAGCCCGGCAGCCAGGTCATGAAGCGGCGGCGCACCGTGCGCCGGCGTTGCAGGTCCCGGATGCCGTTCTCCAGGATTCGATAGAAGAGCGGACGCCATTCGGCGCTCGGCCGGGCCGCGTAGCTGCGCGCGAGCTTGAGCATCGCGTCCTGGACCACGTCGAGCGCGTCGTCGGGATCGCGCAGCGCGACCTGCGCCATGCGAAATGCTCGACGCTCGATATCCGCCAGAAACTGATTGAGCTCTCGCGTCTGCTCCAGGACCGCTCCCTTGGTTTCTGGCGCGGGACCATCCCAGACCATCCAAGCGGCTGTGAGCGTATCAAAGCTCGTCATCTCTCGCCCCATGCGCTCGCGCTCCACAGCCATGCACACGACCTCCCGGCATCGACGCGTCCCCGGCTCTCCAGGTATAAACGTCGACCGCCCGACGGGGTTGACCGCGATCCGGAGGATCAGAGACTTACGCACATGGCGCATGACAGGCCGTGTAATCAAGGGGCAGCGAGCGCGCGCTCAGGCACCCGGGCCGCTCTCAAGTCCATGAATAAATTGGTGCTCTGAGCGCTGCGAGCAGTTTTTCGTCAAATTGATCGACTCCGGTCTCGGATCGGGCACTTGAGGCAGATGATCCCGGGTTCTTCACAGAGTTATCCACCGGTTTTGTGGACAAGGATGCGTGCTTGATCTGGCAGATCGCGCTCGACACCCCCCTGCGCCGCCTCTTCGATTATCTGCCGGTCCAGCCGGGGGCGATGTACGAGTCCGCAGGCACGTCGCATCCACCGAGTCCTCCCCCGGGGGTGCGGGTGCGCGTGCCCTTTGGCCGGCGGCAAATGGTCGGAATCCTGGTGGGCACGAGCGCCCGCTCGAGACTCGATCTGGGCAAGCTCAAGCGAGCCCACGCCGTGCTCGATGCCTCACCGGTGTTCGACCCCGTGACCTTCGAGCTGTTGCTGAGCGCTGCAGACTATTACCACCATCCCTTGGGCGAGGTACTGGCCGCGGCGCTGCCGAAGGCGTTGCGCGAAGGAGAGCCCCGGGACGCGCCGCTCCTCGTCCGCTACCGGGTGTCGCAGAGCGGCCGGCAAGAGCTCGCTCACCCGACCCATCGGCGCGCCCCGCGTCAGCGCGCGCTCCTTGCGCTGTTGCTCGAGAAGGGCCCTCTCGCCCGCTCGGACCTGCCCGTGGGGTTCGCCGCCGCGCACCTCAAGAGCCTCGCCGCAAAAGGTTGGATCGAGGGCGAGGAGCTCGACTTCCCGGCGCCCCGCGTCGAGGTGCGCCCGAGCGGAGTCGCCCTCAACGAGGCCCAGGCGGCCGCGATCTCACGCATCGAGGGGGCCGCGGGGCGCTTCGAGGCGTTCGTGCTCCACGGCGTCACCGGCAGCGGCAAGACCGAGGTGTATCTCAGGGCGATCGAGTCGGTGCTCGCACGCGCCGGCCAGGCGCTGGTGCTCGTCCCGGAGATCGCGCTCACTCCCCAGCTCATCGAGCGCTTTGCTGCGCGCTTCTCGGCGGGCATCGTCGCGATGCACTCGGCACTCACGGATGCAGCGCGTCGTGCTGCCTGGCGCGCTGCGCACGCGGGGAGCGCCCGCATCGTGATCGGCACGCGCTCGGCGGTGTTCACCTCGCTTCCCGCGCTCGCCCTCATCGTGGTCGACGAGGAGCATGATGCCTCCT
>DATGIA010000109.1:0-5651 GCA_035307465.1 Steroidobacteraceae bacterium | reverse complement strand
AATCGCTCCGTGAGACCACTCACTCGGTGCTCGCGCAGCTCACGCCGCGCGAGGCGAAGGTTCTGCGCATGCGCTTCGGCATCGATATGAACACCGACCACACGCTCGAGGAAGTAGGCAAGCAGTTCGACGTCACGCGCGAGCGCATCCGCCAGATCGAGGCCAAGGCGTTGCGCAAGCTGCGGCATCCGAGCCGCAGCGAGCAGCTGCGCAGCTTCCTCATGGACGACTGACGGGCTTGAGGCGGGTCCGGCGCCCGCTGGCCCGTCAACCGGAGCTGATCACCTCGGCCTCGAGGTGGCGCTCCCCGCTCAGGGAGTTCGCCACCAGGCAGCTCGATTCCGCCTTTTCCAGCAAGCGCTTTGCCAGCGCCTCATCGACGCCCGCGGACACCTCGAGGCGCGCGTGGGTCTCGAAGCGCGTGAAGCGCATCTTGCCCTCGATGCGCTCGAGCGTGCCGCGCGTGCTCGCCTCGAGGTGCGACCACTTGAGCTTCGATGCAGCCGCGATCGCACGGAACGTGAGGATGAAGCAGTCGGCGACCGCGGCGGTCAGCAGGTTCTCCGGTGCCCACTGGGTACCGGGCCCGTCGAACTCCTTCGGCGGCGCAGACTCGATCGCCGCCAGACCCTCGACGGTCAGCGGCACCGCGCCCTCGGGCCGGGCCGAGGCGCGAACCAGATAATGATGCGGAAAGGGATGCATGGTCACTCCTCAGGTGATTGGGCAGATCAGTAGATGCCGGGCAACAAACGCGCGGTGCTGCGCATGTAGCTGCGATAGCGCTCGCCGAAAGCGGCGAGCAGCGCTTGCTCCTCGACGCCCATGCGATGCAGGAACACGAGTATCGTCGGCCCGAGCAGCACCAGGAAGGAGACGAGATTGCACATCGAGATCGCGATGCCGAGGATGGCGATCAACGAGCCCGTATAGGAAGGATGACGCATCAGGCGGTAGGGACCGGTGTCGATGAGCCGGTGGTCCTCCGCGATAGCGACGTTCACGGTGAAAAAGCGCCCGAGGTGTCCGATCGCGTACCAGCGCAGCACCACTCCGCTCACGAATACCACGGTCCCGAGCCATTCCCAGAACGCGCTCGGCGCGAAGCCGAAGGAGCGCAAGCGATAGGAGGCCTCGATCGCGAGGCCGACGCTCACGCCGATCACCAGCCACAGCAGAGCGAGCGAGCCTCGATCCGCGCGCGCCGTGCGCGGACCGGCGCGGCGCGTTGCGGTGAGAATCGCCTCGGACGCTGCATAGCAGGTCCCGAGCACGGCTGCGAGCGGCACGTGCATGATGCTCTTGGATATCCTCGTGCGCGAAGAGGCGATGATATAACGCTTGACCGGCGCGCGTTCGGTGTGTGTACTTCGGGCGACCGCGGATCATACGAGCCTTCAGAGCGCTTCACCATCGTGTTCAAAGGAATCAGCCCATTGAAGCGCGCGGCGGCGCTTGCGTGCGTGTGTTGCGCCGCCGCCCTTCCCGCCTGGTCGGGACCGTTGAGCGCCTATCTGCCGCTCAACCTCGAGCCCGAGATGGAGCGGCAGATCGAGCGCGTGCTGATTCTCGCCGACGAGCCGATCCTCAAGCGCCCGTTTCCGGTCGAGCTGGTGAAGGCGGCGCTGCCGGCCGCGGGCAAGGTGGACCCGGCGCTCGCGGCCAAGGTGCAGCGCTATCTCGAGCGCTACGAGCGCGACTATGGCCTCACCCACGCGAGCGCCACTGGCGCCGCCACCAAGGGCGGGAAGAAGACCTCCAGCGTCGGTGCTCCAGGCTCGAGCGACATCGTGCCGAACGAGTACGGGCTGCCCATGAGCAGCCACTACGATGTCTCCGCGCAGGCCTATGTGCAGCCGAGCGATTACCTGCTCGCCGCCGCGGGCATCGTCGACTACCAGGGACGCAGCACGCCGGTCGGCTCGATCCTGAGCGCGGGATTCAACTGGGCGCAGCTCGATGTGGGCTATCGCGATCACTGGTTCTCGCCCATGACCGACAGCACGATGGTCATGAGCACGGAGGCGCCCACCTTGTTGTCGGCCACGCTCTCCAACTGGGAGCCGCTCACGCGCCTCGGCCTGCAATACGAGTTCTTCCTGGCGAAAACCGATCAGACCGGCAGCAACAGCGGCGGGCTGCCGGGCAACAACATCTCCTACAACGGCGTGGAGAGCCGCGGCAATCCGAAGGTGTTCGGCACGCAGCTCTCGATCGAGCCTTTTCCCGGCTGGTCTTTCGGCGTCAACCGCCTGCTGCAATTCGGCGGCGGCAGCGGTCTGCCGAGCTCGGCGCATTTTCTACTGCGCGATTTCTTCAAGACGAGCGGTACCTCGCAGACGCAGGGCAAGCAGGAAGCGTCCTATGACACGCGCTTCATTTTCCCGGGCAAGACGCCGTTCGCCGTTTATTTCCAGTATGCGGGCACCGAGACGACGGACGGCGGGAGCTATCTGCTCGGCAACAGCGCGCTCTCGGCCGGCATTGACTTTCCGCGCATCTGGCATCACTTCGACGCAACCCTCGAGTTCTCCGAATGGCAGAACATCTGGTACACGTCATACATCTTCCTCGACGGCACCACGAACCAGGGATTGGTGCTCGGCAACTGGGGCGCGGACCAGCGCAACTTCAACGACGGGGTGGGCGCTCGCAGCGCGATGCTGCGCATCGGATGGGAGCCGCCCTTCGGCGGCTACCTCGAGGAGCGCGTGCGCTCGCTCGTGAATCAGAACTATTACGCGGGCGGCGTGACCCGAGTCTACAGCCCCGACAATCCGGGCCCGTTCCCCTACCACCACTACACCAGTTTCGAGATCACCTACTCCCACCCCTGGCAGGCTGCAACCCTGGGTGGTGACGTCATGTATGGGCGGGATGTCGATGGCAGCACCTTTCTGCGCCTCGCGGCCTTCGTCCGCTACGGCGGCGATCGGCGCACGCGCGATACCGGCTACATCGACGAAGACGACTACGCCGGCGCTGCGGCGCAGCCAGGCTCGGAGATTTTCGTCGATCTGGGCGTCTCGGAGAGCAAAGTCCGGATCAATCTGCAGCCGACGCTGCCCCAGACCCAGACCACCCCCGGCGCGAGCCCGCATCTGGGAGTGGGAGCGCGCCGCGCGGTGTCCGCCTCGAACGATCTCGGTGTGCGCCTGGAGACCGACCAGGTGGCGAGCCACAACCTCACCGGTGTACGCCTGATCGACTGGCGTTACCGCTTCGGCAACGCAGTCGCCGCCGGCGCGTTCATCGGGGTCGATCGCTACAACCTGCAGACGCCCGCCTATTCGATGTATGGCGGCGTCGGTCTCGAATGGCGCAACTTCTTTCCACGCTGGCTGCCGAAGGTCGACCTCGATCTCGATTATCGCTATGCGCAAAACATCGCACGCGACCACGTGCTGGCGAGCGATCCGCCGGGACCGAGGCCGGATAGCTTCTACAAGATCCAGGGAGCGGTGCTTTACCTGTCGAGACACTTCTGAGCGTGGAGCGCTTCTTCTCAACAATGGAAGATCAGGGGAACGCGGGATGAAGAGAATATGGGCACCCACGGAGCTCTCAGTCGCCTTATTGAGCTTCTGGAGCGCATCGCTCCTCTTCATGGCCCAGGCCCGCGCGGCCGAAGCGGGAGAGCAGCTGCAGGAAATCGTGGTCACGGCCGAGAAGCGCACCGAGGACATCAAGGATATCCCCATCAGCATCTCCGCCATCAGCGGGGCGGCGTTGCTCGATCATCACATCGCCGACTACGACGATATCAGCCGAACGGTGCCAGGCCTTGCTTTCTATGCGGGTCCGGGACCTGGTCTCGACAACATCGAGATCCGAGGCGTGAGCTCGCAGTCCGGATCGGCGACCGTGGGCATCTACATCGACGAGGTCTCAGTGACGGTGCCCAACAGTCAATACGACGGAGCAGTCCAGCCCAAGCTCTTCGACCTCGATCGGGTGGAGGTGCTGCGCGGACCGCAGGGCACGCTCTACGGCGCGAGCTCCATGGGCGGCACCATTCGCTTCATCACCAAGCAGCCTGACTTGCATGCCTTCAGCGCGACGGTAAGCACCGACCTCTCCAAGACACATCATGGCGGATTCAACAACGAGGAATACGGGATCTTGAACATCCCGGTGATCGATGGTGTCTTCGCGCTGCGGCTCGGCGTTGACCTCTCAAACGAAAGCGGCTACATCGATCATTACATCCCGACGCCGAACGGCGCGGGATCGACGCCGGGCTCGGTCCTCTCCCTCGGCTCCAACGACAGCACCGGGGTGTTGGGGGAGCGCAGTGTCAACGATGTGCGAACGCAAGTCGTGCGCATCACGGGCAGGATCGCTGCGTCCGATGACTGGATACTGACCCCCGCGCTGCTGTGGCAACGCACGGCAGCCTCTGACACCAATGTCTTCTACCCCGACATCGGGCTCTACGATCAGGACAAGCGCGTCGCGGAGCCCTATCGGGATGATCTGGAGGTACCGAGCCTGACGATCACGAAAGGCTTCGGCTGGGCGGACTTTACCTCGATCACGAGCTACTTCAAGCGCGATTTCCGGCGCACCACCGACGGCACGCTCTACAACTCGAACATTCTCGCGAACACCTTCATCGTCGGAGGCTTCGCGAATGGCTTTTTCTCCACGCCGCCGACACCGCCGATCACTCAGGCGCAGATTTACGCAACCGAGACCGTGCTCGGGTTCCTGCCCTCACCGGCGGGCTACGACGCACGCACCGAGCAGTATTCGGAGGAGATGCGACTGACCTCGAAGACCGCCTCGCTCGGGGGACTCGGCCTTACCTGGACGGCCGGTATCTACTACGCCGATCAACGCCGGCGCTTTCTCGACGATGAGTATATTCCCGGACTGCAGTCAACGTTCCAGAGCATCTTCGGCTATGGCATCGGCTCGGCTGCCTCGATTCTCGGTCCCACGTACGCTCCGGCGACCCCTTTGTTTCCAGCGGAGTCGTTCGCCCATGACCTGATCTACTCCGGGCATATCTGGCCGCGCCAGAAACAGATCGCGCCCTTCGGCGAGGCGACGCTCGACATCACCTCGGCCCTCAAAGCGACCTTGGGGCTGCGCTACGTGTCGGCGAAGTCCGATGAGTCGGTTTACAGCGGCGGCTACTACTCATACGGATTGCCGGCGGTGTACGTCGTCGACGAGCGTTTCCATGCGACGACACCGAAATTCTCGCTCGAATACGCCGTCGATGCATCGACCAATGTCTACGTGACCATTGCCAAGGGATTTCGTCTCGGCGGACCGACGGGGCCCACCCCCGCATTTCAGCCGAATGGGCCGAGCGGCACACCGGGTCCCTGCGACACGGACTACGAGAACTATGGGCTCACGAGCGCGCCGAACTCCTACGATTCCGATTCGCTGTGGAGCTACGAGCTCGGCTGGAAGGGACGCTACCTCGACAATCGCCTGTCGATCGATACGGCGGTGTACGCGATCAACTGGACCAACATCCAGCAAACCATCAATCTGCCGACCTGCGGTTTCTACTTCACCGCCAACGTAGGTGATGCCAAGGTCTACGGCAGCGAGCTCGAGATGCGGGCTCTGCTGAGCCAGGGCCTCACGCTCGGCTTGAGCGCGGGCTCGACGCACGCCTACATATCCTCGGT
>DATGIA010000108.1:0-40131 GCA_035307465.1 Steroidobacteraceae bacterium | reverse complement strand
TCCAGACCCCGAGATGCTGGAGCGCCTGCTTCGCATAGCGTCCCGCCGGCACCGCGTCCGGATCCGCGAGGGCGAGGCGACCGCTGCCGAGGGCGGCGGCCAGGGCGAAATGCGGTGCGATGCGCAGCTGCATCGGGCTCGAGGTCGCGGTAATGAGGACCAGGCGGTTGGCAATCAGATCCTGACGCGTTGAGCTCTCGATCAGCCCATGCTGTTGCAGATAATCCATCCAATCGACATCGGCGCAGACGAAGACGTCGGCCGGAGCACCGCTCTCGATCTGGCGCGCCAGAGCGGAGCTCGCCGCGAAGGAAAAGCGGACGGGAATGGATGACTCCCGTTCGAAGCCATCGCCCAGATCCTGCAGCACGTTCGTGAGCGAGGCCGCTGCAAACACCATGATCGGTCGAGTCTGCTGTGCATGGGCTCCGGGCATCAGCCCCATGAGTGCGGCGAGCGCAAGAATGACCCCCCTCCATGCTTTTACATACATCCCGACCCACCCGCCTCCCGACCCGCCCGCGGCCACTTCGGCGCGGATTCTACCCCCTTGAATTGTGCAGGGCCGTCCCTAGATCGCCCGTGGCGCGAGCGGGCAGGTCAGCCCGGCTCGCCGATGTGCGACCTTTCACAGACACAGGAGCCAGTGCCATGAACAACGTAACGCGACAAAACCCATGGAGCCTGATGCCGCGTCTGCAGGACGAGATCAATCGGCTGTTCGGATCCATGAACGAGAACGACAGCAGCTCTGCGACGGCGGGCTGGGTGCCCCCCGTGGACATCTACGAATACAACGACCGCTTCGAGCTGTACGTCGATCTGCCCGGCGTCGATCCGGCCAAGGTCGAGCTGACGCTCGAGGGCGGAGTGCTCACGCTGTCCGGAGAGCGGGCCGAGGAGTCGACGGACCGAACTCAGGAAATCCAATACCGGCGCACCGAGCGCAGCCACGGTAATTTCTACCGCCGCTTCGTCCTCCCGGATACCGCGGATAGCCAGGGGGTGAATGCCAGCGGCAAGAACGGGGTGCTGACGGTGACCATAGCGAAGCACGCCAAGGCGATGCCGCGCCGGATTCAGATTTCCGGTTGATCGGCTCCAGTTCGAGCGCGTCCGGGGAGGCTCCCCCTGATGCCTTCCCGGACCGCTGCCTTCCCGGACCGCTCGGAGCACGGCTCACGCGCGGCCGAACTCCCGCCGCAGCTCCGATTTGGCGCGCTCAAGGACAGCGCGGCGCTCGCGCGTGAGATTCTCCCCTGCGCGATTGATGAAGAAGTTCAGCATCGACATGGCGGATTGGTAAGGCGAGCCCTTGCGCCGCTGGCTCGCCTCGGCCGAATGCTTGAGGGAGCGCGCAATGTGTTTCGCGCTGCCCGAGGTGAAAACCGAGCGCTCGAGATCGAGCGCATCGCTCTCCCGGGTGACGCGGGCCGACCAGCGGTGCCTGCCAGCGCTGGGCCGGGAGCTCCTCGTGGGCCGAGAGCTCGTGCGAGGCTGGGTTTTCTTGCGTTGCGGGCTCGCCTTGCGTCGGGAAGCGGTCATACGTCCATCCTCCGGCACGGGGTCGGGGACGGCCAACCAAGGGATGACGCAAGGACGCGCCGTCCGCTCTTGTCTTGGAACGTAGGAGCGGGCCGACAGCCGCCGAGGCGAACGAGCGGCTGGCATGCCAGGTCGCGATCTTCCTACCCTCGGGGCAAATCCCGCAACCGAGGAGAGGTATGATGCCCGAGAAGCAGACCCTGGAGCGCGCCCGACGCGACCGGCAACAGGGCAAGGCGCCGACCACTCAGGCCGGCGAGTTCATCCGCGAGGAGATGCACCACATTCGCGAAGGCAAGCACGGAGCGCGCTCGACTCGACAGGCAATCGCCATCGGCTTGTCCAAAGCGCGGCGTGCCGGCGTGCAGCTCCAGCCGCCCCGCCCCGGTACGACCTCCGAAAAGACGCGCCGAACGGCCGAGCGTGAACTCAAGCGCGCCCACGACAGACCCCGAGCGCGCCCCAGCGCACGCCGCTCGCGAGCCGCCGTGCGGGCGCTCAAACGTGAAAACGGACGGGCGGCCAGTGCGCAGGCGCTCTCCCGGCAGGCCAGAAGCGCGGCCCGTCAACGCAGCGCCTCGAGCCGCAGCGCGGCTGCCCGCAAGGCCGCTCGTACCCAGGGTGCGCGCCAGCGAAGTACGGCGGCGCGCAAGGCCGCCCATACACGCTCGGCCGGCGGGCGTTAGGGTCCAGGGGCGGACCTCATGTCGCCGCCCCACGGAGTGCCGCCGACCTCGGGACCTGAAGCGCTGATGCGCCTGCCGGCGCGGGCCGGGCGGGGCCTCGTGCACGTGATCATCGATACGCCCCGGGGAAGCTCGCAAAAATACAAGTACGATCCCGAGCTGCGCGGTTTCAAGCTGAGCCGTATGCTGCCCCTCGGCATGCACTTTCCATTCGACTTCGGATCGATCCCGGGCACCCGCGCCGCAGATGGCGATGCACTCGATGTGATCCTGATCAGCGAGCATGCGAGCTTCGTCGGCTGCCTGTTCAAGGCCCGCCTGATCGGCGTGCTCGAGGCCGAGCAGCGCGAGGGGGGCCGCCGCCTGCGCAACGATCGTCTGCTGGCGGTGCCCACTTCGCCCGTGAATGCGCCCCTGTGGCGCCATGTTCGGGAGCTGCCGCGCCGCATGCTCGATGAGCTCGAGCAGTTCTTCGTGAGCTACAATAGAGTGCACGGCCGGGAATTCGAGCCGCTTGGCCGAGGCAGTCCCGCTGCGGCGGAACGCCTGCTCAACGCCGCCGCGAAGCTCTTCCAACACGAGTCATCGTAGGAATGCGAGTCGGACATGCCGGCAGGTCACATGCCCTCCGCTCCTCATCAGATTCGGCAAACACTGCTGTCCGAGGTCGATCGCGCGATCGCAGGTTTGTCACGCTCGCAGATCCCTGACGAAACCGTCCATGCCGTGCGCAAGGATCTCAAACGCGCGCGCGCCACGCTGCGATTGATGCGCGCCATCATCAGCCCCGAGGACTTCCGCCGCCACAACGTCCTCATGCGCGATGCGGCACGGCCTCTGACCCCGCTGCGCGACTCGATGATTCAGCTGCGCACGCTCAACGATCTTGCGGGCGGCGGCCGCGGTGGGAATGGCGCGAATGGCGCAGAGGCCTTCACGGCGCAGTTACGGCGCCACTTGCGCCTCGAGCATGCGCACGCACGCGCAGCGCTCAGCGGCGCGGTGATCAGGGAGGTCGCCGCCGCGCTCGGCGCGGTGCGGCACGGACTCGAGGGCCTGCCTGCACAGATCCTCGACCGACGCGCGCTGCGTTCGGGACTCGAGTGGGCGTACCGCCGCGCGCGCAAGGCCTACCGGCGCGCCTGCAAGGACGGCAGCGACGATAACCTGCATGAGTGGCGCAAGCAGACCAAGTATTACCTGCACCAGCTCGAGCTCATTGCCGCGCTCGACGAGCACCGTTTCGCCAAGCGCCGCCAGCGCGCCGATCGGCTCGCCGACCGCCTCGGCGACGACCACGACCTCGCGGTTCTGCGGGCCAACATCCTGCATCAGGCGCATTCGTCCGAGGCACCGACCGGGCATGCGATGGCCGATGAGCTGCTGCAGCGGCTCGCTCACCGTCGGGCGAGGCTGCAGCGCAAGGCCGCTCGGCTCGGCGAGCGTCTTTACTGCGAGAAGCCGCGCCGCCTCGGGCGCAAGGCCGAGCAAGGGCTCAGCGTCGGCGCGGCGCCGGCGCCATGAGCGCCAGCCGCTCGTCGATCGCACGCCGGACGGCCAGACCGATCGAAGCCGCGTGCCGCTCGTGGCGCAGATCGAAGGTCACTTCGAGCTGCGCTCCGGCCGCGCGCGTCCCGCGGTTGCACACGTTGTACGGATGCAGCCCCGGATACTTGCGCGAGGCAGCCTCGACGGGAAAGCCGGCCGCGAGCAGCTCCCGCGCAAGCACGCCGATGAAAGGCTGATCGAGCCCTCCCAGGTGGATGCACGAGTCCCCGCGACAACCGTGCACGCTCAGCACCACATCGCTCCTCGCGAGCAGCTCCAGGCACTGCGGGTGATCGAACAGGTGGCTCGTGATGTGCAGATCCCGATTGAGCCCGTGGGGCTTCAGTCCCTCGAAGCTGAACAGGCTATGCTCGAGGCCGGCAATCTCATGCGCGAGCTCCGAGGTGCCATCCTCGATCAGTCCGCCGTGCGGCGCGAGGATGAGAACCGGTGATGCGCGAGCGAGTGCGCGCACCCGGTAGTCCTTGCCGTGCACCTCGTGACGCGCGAGCTCGGCGAAGGATGAGTACTTCCCCACCCGGTGCCTCAACGTCTCAGAGCCCGACGGCATCGAGCGTCCGGTAAAGCCAGATCGAGGGGGCGAGGAACCAGGGTGCACCGAAGTAATAGGGCCGCGCCGGAAAGGCAACGCCGTCCAGGGGCGTGCGGCCCTCGGCAAGTCCGGCCATCTGCTGGCCGATGCGCCGGCCGAAATAGGGTGCCGTCGGCACTCCTTGCCCGCAATACCCCATGCAGAAGTACAGATCATCATGGCTCCCCAGATGCGGCAGGGTGTCGAACGTGTAGGCGACCCACCCCACCCAGGCATGGGTGATCCGCACCGAGCGCAACGCCGGCAAGATCCGCGCGAGCATCGACCGCAATCGCGGCACGCAGGCGATCGGATCGCGCTCCGCGAGCGCCGCACGGCCGCCGAAGACGACCCGCTCTCCATCGACCGAGGGTCGGAAGTACACCACCACGCGGCGCGTATCGACGATGTTGCGCGCGTGCGGGATGAGCCCGCGCACGTACTCGCTCCCGAGCCGCTCGGTGGCAATCTGATAGGAGCCGATCGGAATCACGCGCCGCCGATGCCACGGCGACAGCGTTCCGGTGTAGCCGTTCGTCGCAATGAGAACGCGGCGCGCGTGCACCAGGCCGCGCGCCGTGCGCGCCTCGAATCCATCCTTCACCCGCTGCAACGCCTCGACGCGACAGCGCTCCTGCACGAGCGCACCCGCCGCCCGCGCGCGCTCGAGCAATGCGAGCAGCAACCGCATGGGCTGCACCGAGGCGTCATCCTCGTAGACGCAGCCCCCCTGGTAGAAATCGCTCGCGATCTCCGCATGCTGCTCGGCCCGCGGCACGACCGTGATCCGCTGCTCCAGACCCGCCGGCTGATGCGCCGCCTCGTGCACCATGTGTTCGAAATGGCGCGCGGTATGCGCGCCGTAAAAGCAGCCTTGCTGACGCCAGTCGAACTCGAGGTGCTCATCGACGGCCAGCGAGCGCAGGTAATCCATGGCCGCAAAACCCTCCCGACAGATGGCGTGGGCACGTCTCTCGCCGTGCGCGCTGCGCAGCTGCGCAAACGCGGGCTTGATGCTGTGCGCCACCTGCCCGCCGTTGCGCCCGGAGCAGCCCTCGCCGATCACCGCCGCATCGAGCACCAGCGTCGAGAAGCCGGCCATCGCCGTCTCGCGCGCGGCCGACAGGCCGGTATAGCCGGCGCCGACGATGAGCACATCGACGCTCGCCGGCAGCGCCGCCTCCTCGAGGCGCGCGCTCAAGCCCTCTTGCCAGAGCGGGGTCGTGGAGATGCCGGAGTGCACAGCGCGCAAGCCGGTCAGGTGCCGCAGAAGGTGCGCAGCACGCGCTCCTGCGGCGCCGGCGGCTCGCGGTAAGCCTCGAGCCCGGGCCGATCGAGATAGGGCTGCGAGAGGGCATCGAGCATCGAATGGAAGGGCCTGAAGTCGCCCTGCTCGACCGCGGCCTCGATCAGCTGCTCGATGCGATGGTTGCGAGGAATGCAGGCCGGGTTGCTCGCCCGCATGAGCGCAGCGCAATCACCCATCGGGCGCGCCTCGCGCTCGAGGCGTGCCCGCCAGCGCGCCTCCCACGCCGGATAGCCCGGCGCGCTCCACGGCCCCGGCACCGCAGGCGCCGCGGACGTGCCCGCGGGCCCGGCCGGGACCTCGCCGGGTACCCGCTCGCTGAGGGCACGAAAGCTCGTCGTGAAATCACACGAGGCGCTCCTGAGAAGCTCGAGCCAGTCCCTGATGAGCCCCTCATCTTCACCCTCGGCCGTCGCCAGTCCGAGCTTCGCCCGCATCCCCTCGAGCCATGCGCTCTCGTATCGAGCGCTGAATCCCGCGACGATCTGCGTGGCGCGCGCGACCGCTTGGTCCAGAGCGGGATCGATCAGCTCGAGCAGGCTCTCTGCGAAACGCGCAAGGTTCCACTGCGCTGCGGCCGGCTGATTGGCGTAGCTGTAGCGGCCGAGCGAGTCGATCGAGCTGAAGACGGTGTTCGGATCATAGACGTCGAGAAACGCACAAGGGCCGAAATCAAGCGTCTCACCGGAGATCGCCGTGTTGTCCGTGTTCATCACACCGTGCACGAAGCCGACGCACATCCAGCGGGCAATGAGGCTCGCCTGTCGTGCCGTGACCGCCGCGAGAAGCTGCGCAGGGCGGTCGGGCGCAGCGCCGATTTCGGGGTAATGGCGCTCAATGGCAAGATCCGCGAGCTGCCGGACCGCATCGAGATCGCCGCGCGCCGCAAAGTATTGATACGTGCCCACCCGCAGATGGCTCGACGCCACGCGCGTCAGCACCGCGCCGGGCAACGGGCGCTCACGGTAGACACACTCGCCGGTGAGCACCGCCGCGAGCGCACGCGTCGTGGGAATACCGAGAGCGTGCATGGCCTCGCTCACCAGATATTCGCGCAGTACCGGCCCCAGAGCCGCGCGGCCGTCCCCATCCCGCGACCAGGGCGTCGGACCCGAGCCCTTCAGTTGCAGCTCGCGACGCCCACCGCGCCGATCCCGCACCTCGCCGAGCAGCAGGGCCCGGCCATCTCCCAGCTGGGGCACGAACCGACCGAACTGGTGGCCCGCATAGGCGAGCGCAACCGGCTCGGCCCCCTCGGGCAACACGTTGCCCGAGAAAACGCCCGCGAGCTGCGCATCGCCGAGGCCCTCGATCTCGAGCCCAAGCTCCTCGGCCAGAGGTCGATTGAGCGCGATCAGCTGCGGCGCAGCGACAGGCGTCGGCGCGAGGCGCGCATGAAAACGATCGGCGAGCCGCGCGAGACTATTGTCGAAGGGAAAGCGAGGCCTGGGAGTCGCTCCTGGCTCGATCGGCGGCGCTCGGGTCGGCTGCATCCGCGCATGTTATCAGCCTTGATGCGCTGGCCTCGACCGGGAGCCGCAGCACGGGCGCCCGGCGATTGAGCGCAGATCGAGAGCGGACGGCAGGGTCCTCACGCAGCCGACGGTAGAGCTCAATATAGTGTTCCGCCATATGATGTGCGGTAAAACGCCGCTCGAATTCCTGGCGAATGCGGTGGCGGTCGAGCGTTCGGATGCGCTGCACGGCCTCGATCGCCTCGGCCTCGCTGCGAACGATGAAGCCGGTGACCCCGTGCTCGAGAACCTCGCGCACCGAGCCTTGATCGAAGGCAATCACCGGCGTACCGCATGCCATCGCCTCGATCATGACGAGACCGAAGGGCTCGCGCCACGCAATCGGGAAAACGAGGCCGGCGGCGCCGCCGAGGAACTCGCCCTTTCGATCCTCGCCGATCTCGCCCACGAACTCGACATGCGACTGCGACAGCAGCGGCTCGACGGTGGATTTGTAATACTCCGCATCGGCGCGGTCGACTTTCGCCGCAATCCTGAGCGGCATCCCGGCACCCGCGGCGATCCGGATGGCTGCATCCGGAGCCTTCTCGGGCGAGATCCGGCCAAGGAATGCGAGATATCCGCCGCTGCCATCGCCCACGCTGAGCAGATCGATCGGCAATCCATGCAGCACGGTCGCGACGTAATTGGCTCCCGGGAGCGGTGCGCGCTGCGCATCGGAGATCGAGACGACCGGAATGTCGTTGTAGACCTCATACAGCTTCGGCAACTCCGGCAGATCGAGCCGACCGTGGAGCGTGGTCACGCTGGACGTGCCCAGGCGCTTGAGCAGCGGGAAGCCGAAGTAATCGAGGTGTGAATGCACAACGTCGAACTCATGAGCGCGCCGCGCGAGAATCTCGAGCTGCATGAACATCGGCACGAAACAGTCCTGAACGCTCGGGTCGAGGCGCAGCGCGCGCGGCCAGATCGGCACGAGCTTCGCACGCGTCTCGCTGTCGCCCGAGGCGAACAAGGTCACTTCGTGGCCCAGCTCGACGAGGGCGTCGCTCAGGTAAGCGACGACGCGCTCCGTTCCACCATAGAGCTTGGGTGGCACCGCCTCAGCGAGTGGCGCGACTTGGGCTATTTTCATGAGAAGGCTCCCGAGGCGATAACACGTACGTCAAATTTATCAGCAGTGAGGCGAATAAGATGTCCGAGGATTCCGACGCGCGGGTGCGCAGCGGAGCTGCGCCCAAGTCCGCTACTCTCACCACGACCATGAGCACCCCGGCAGCTCCGGACTCCCCCGCAACGCCCGGCATGCCGACCGGCGCTCAGGCGCACTCCGTCGACGAGGTGCCCTCGCAATTTGCGATTGCCGTCAGCGCCACGCTGCAGCAGCGGCGCACCCACACGCTCAAGCACGGCGATGCTTTCGCCGTGTTCGACCTGCGCGGTGACATGGGCGGTGAGACGGGAAACTCGGAGGGTCTGTACTACCGCGATACCCGCCTGCTGTCGCAGTGGCAGCTGCTGTTCGAGGAGACGGCGCCGCTCCTGCTGAGCTCGATGACGCAAGACGACAATGCGGTCTTTCGGGCCGATCTGAGCAATCCCGACCTGAAGGTCGGCGGTCAAATCGTCTTGCGCCGCGAGTCTTTGCAGATCAACCGCATCAAGTACGTCTGGTCAGGCGCGATGTACGAGCGGTTGATGCTGCGCAATTTCGCCGATCACACCATCGAGGTGCGCCTGTCGGTGCGGTTCAGGACGGATTTCGCGGACCTGTTCGAGGTGCGTGGAGAACATCGGGCACGGCACGGAACGGCATCCGCCGCCGTGCACAGCGATCGATCCGTCGCGCTCAGCTATCTCGGTCTCGATCAGGTCGAGCGGCGGGTCGATATCGCCTTCTACCCGGTGCCCGCGAAGCTCACCACCTCACGGGCGAGCTACGAGATTGCGCTCAAACCGCACGAGACACGACGCATCTTCGTGCGGGTCGGCGCGCCGAACGGCGCCGACACCGATTGGACCGGTCGGCTCTACTATCGCCGCTTGAGGAGCGCGGGGCACACGCTGCGTGAATCGAGCGCCCGCGCGACGAGCATCGCCACCTCGAATTCCCTCTTCAATGAGGTCGCGAGACGCAGCATCTCCGACCTCTACATGCTCATCACGGAGACGCCCGAGGGTCCCTACCCCTATGCCGGCATCCCCTGGTTCAGCACTCCCTTCGGTCGCGACGGGCTGATCACCGCGCTCATGATGCTGTGGATCGACCCGCTGGTGGCGCGCGGCACCCTCAAATTTCTCGCTGCAACGCAGGCGACCGCAGTCGAGCCGGAGCGCGATGCGGAGCCGGGCAAGATCCTGCACGAGATGCGTCATGGCGAGATGGCGAACCTGCGCGAGGTACCGTTCGGTCGCTACTACGGCAGCGTCGATGCGACGCCGCTGTTCGTGCTGCTGCTCGGCGAGTACTTCACGCGCACCGGTGATCTCGAGACGGTGCGCGCGCTCTGGCCGCATGCCGAGGCTGCGCTCGAATGGATCGACCGCTACGGAGATCGCGACGGGGACGGTTTCGTCGAGTACTACCGACAGACCTCCGAGGGTCTGGCGAATCAGGGCTGGAAAGACTCCTATGATGCGATCTTTCACCAGGATGCCCATACCGCGCAGGGTCCGATCGCGCTGTGCGAAGTGCAAGCCTATGTGTATGGCGCCAAGCGTCACGCCGCCGAGCTTGCCTCGGCCCTGGGCCACGAGGAGCGGGCGCGTGCGCTCGAAGCACAGGCCGCCGCGCTGCGCGATCGGTTCGAGTCGAGCTTCTGGTGCGAGGATCTCTCGACCTATGCGCTGGCGCTCGATGGCGAGAAGCGGCCCTGCCGGGTGCGCGCATCGAATGCCGGGCAGCTCCTGTTCACCGGCCTGATCTCCCCCGAGCGGGCCGCGCGGGTCGCCCGGACCTTGCTCACGCCCGACATGTTCAGCGGTTGGGGAGTGCGCACCGTTGCGGTCTCCGAGGCCCGTTACAACCCGATGTCCTATCACAACGGATCGGTCTGGCCGCACGACAATGCGCTGATCGCGCTCGGGCTTGCCCGCTACGGTCTGAAGGAAGCGGCTGCCCAGGTCTTCAGCGCCCTCATCGATGCGGCGAGCTACATGGAGCTGCGGCGCCTGCCGGAGCTCTTCTGCGGCTTCATACGGCGCCAGCGCAATGCGCCGACCCAATATCCGGTCGCCTGCTCGCCGCAGGCCTGGGCGAGCGCCGCTCCGCTGTGCCTGCTGCAGGCCTCGCTCGGCCTGTACATCCGCGATGGGATCGGCGAGATCGCGTTTTATCGTCCGCAGCTGCCGCCCGGACTCGATGAGGTGCACCTGCGCAACTTGCGCCTCAGTGGCGGCTCGGCGGACGTGCTGCTGCATCGTCACGGTCGCGACACGGCCGCGACGGTCACCCGTCGCGACGGTGATGTGGTCGTGGTCGTGCGCTACTAGGGCTCGAGCTCGGCAACCCCTGGAACAGGGCCTAAGAGCCGGTCTTTGACACGCAGCGCGGCTGCTCGATGAGGGCCGGCGTCGAGGCCGGCCGCTCGCGCCGCTCGGTCTCCTGTTGCGGCTCGTGCTGTGGACGGGTCTCGGGCATGAAGAGCACGACGAGCAGAACCGCCGCTGCCCCCATGAGAGCGAGACCATAGAAGGCGAGCCGCATGCCGAAGTGGTCCGCGAGCCAGCCCGCCGCCGGGGTGCTCAGCGTACTGCCGATGCCGATGGCAAAGCCGACGGCGCCGAGCGACAGATTGAAATGACCCGAGCGCGCGGTCAAATCACTGACGATCAACGGCACCATGATGCCGAAGCACGAAGCCGCCACGCCGTCGAGAAGCTGCAGGGCGAGCAGCAGCCATGGATTGGTGGTCGTCGCAAGAAACAGGGCACGCACCGGCAGCATGAGAAAGCCGACCATCAAGACGAGCCGCCGCCCGCGCTCCTCTGCCACCCGGCCGACGCCCGGCGAGGCCAGCGCCACGATGATCTGCGGCAAGACGATGCAGGCCGCAATCAGCAGGCTCGGATTGCTGCCCTTGGCGGTGAGAGTGCCGCTGATCAGCATGAGCATCGGCGCGTTGGCGAAGGTGAAGAGCATCGCGCAGGCACAGAACAGCAGCAGCCGCCGATCCACGAGCACGCCGAGCGAGGCCAGCCGTCCCGGGCGCTCTGCATGCGGCTGCGCGTGGCGCCGCTCCATCGCACCGTGCCGCAGGGGGACGAGCGCCAGGAGCGCCGGCAGGGTGAGCGCGGCGGTGAGATAGAAGACCGCGCGCTCGGAGATATATTGACCACAGGCGCCCATCAGGGCCGCACCCATCCCGTTGCCGATCGCGGCGAATCGCGCGTTGCGGCCGAGGCGGATTCCCATCCCGAAGCGTCCGGCGATCAGCAGGCTGATCGCCGCAATGGCCGGTCCGAGCGTACAGCTCGAGATGCCGTGCAGGATCTCGGCGAGATAGACGAACAGGGGAATCGGATAGATCGCAAACATCATTGCGCTTGCGGTGAACACGAGCACGCTGAAGGCGGCGACGCGGGTCTTGCTCGCGATCGCATCGACCAGAGCACCGGCCGGTACCTGACTCACCATCGAGCTCACCGTGCCGATCGACAGCGCGACGCCTATGGCCGTCTGCGTCCAGCTCTGACCACTCAAGTACACCGCAATGAAAGGTCCGAAGCCGGTCTGGATGTTGGCGACGAACATGTTGAACCAGTCGAGTCCGCGAGCCGCAGCCGCGTTACTCGAGTGTGACTCTCGCGATCGCGGGTTGCCGTTCTTGCGCATCGACTCACTTCGTCGCAGGTGGGGCCTCCGCGGTCGCTGCAGCCGAATCGGGTGGCATCAGCACGCGAGGTCGTCTCGAATCCTTGAATTCGGGCGCCGATTGCAGCTTCTCGCGGTTCACATCGAGGCGCACCGGTTTGTCTTCATTGCCAGGCTCGAAGTGCAGCAGCGGCCAGTCGACGGCGATGCGTCGCGTGCCCACGCCCAAAAATCCGCCGAAGTCGATGATGGCGACCCGCACGCGCCCTTCGCTGTCCGCCAGCAGATCGACGACGCGGCCGAGATCCTCCCCTTTCGGCCCCTGCACGCGCTTGCCGAGAATCGAGACCAGCGCGCTGTTGAGCTCGCCCACCTGCGCATTGATCGGTGTCCCCGGCGGCGCCGATGTTTCGATCGGTGCCGGGGGCGGTGGCGTCTGCGCGGGCTTCGCCCTCTTGTGACGGAACCGGTGATGCACCCGCGATTCCTTCGCGCAGGCACAGGGCGTCGCCTCGGCAGGATGCGCGCTCGGCGAGCCCGACGTCCCGGCCGGGGATGCCGGCATCGCCGAGGCGGGTGCGGGCGCCGGCTCGGGCGCGGTCGGTGGCTCGGAGGCCGGCGCCGCCCCTTCACGCGCGGGCATCGACTCGGGTGCGGGCGCGGACTCGGGTGCGGGCACGGGCGTCGGGGCTGGCGCGCCCGCGGGCGCGGACGCCGGCACAGGCTCATTCGATCGGCTCGCGCTCGCGGCGGGAGGGGATCGCTCCGTGGCCGGTCGCGTGCTGCAGGCGAGGAGGAGCAGGAGCAATGCCGGTGCCAGCGCCCAGCGATGCGGTGCACCCCTCACGGGGTGGTCTCCATCTCCATGCGCAGCTGCCGGCCGTACATTCGGCTATAGATCCCGCCCTTGCTCTGCAGCAGTCGTCGGGGTGGGCCGTCCTCGACGATGCGACCGCGATCAAGGACGACGATGCGGTCGAAGGAGTCGAGCGTCGAGAGTCGATGCGCAATGGCGATGACCGTGCGTCCCTTGAACAGCCGCGCGAGGGCTTCCTGAATCGACTGCTCGGATTCGGTGTCGAGCGCGGAGGTGGCCTCGTCGAGTACGACGATGGGCGAGTCCATGAGAAATGCCCGCGCAATCGCGATGCGCTGGCGCTGACCTCCGGAGAGTCGGGTGCCGCGCTCGCCGACCAGCGTCGCGAAGCCGTTCGGCATGCGGTTGATGAACTCGGTGCAGCGAGCCGCCTCCACCGCCCGATACACCTCCTCATCGGTGGCATCGGGCCGTCCGTAGCGTAGATTCTCGAGCAGCGAGCGGTGAAACAGCGAAATGTCCTGCTGCACGACCGCGATGGCGCCGCGCAGGCTTTCCTGGGTGACGTGCGCGATCGACTGGCCGTCGATGAGTACCTCGCCCTGGTCCGGATCGTACAGCCGCTGCAGCAGCGCCACGATCGTGGATTTGCCCGCGCCCGAGCGGCCGACCAGTCCCACCTTCTGCCCGCCCGTCACCTCGAGGTCGAAACCGTTCAGCACCCGCTGGCCGTTCGGATAGCTGAAGCTCACGTGACGAAAGCTGATCGCTCCTTCCCTAACCACCAGCGGCCTCGCATCCGGCGCATCCTTCATCTCGTGGGGCAGCGCAAGCACCTGCACCGCCTCGCGCATCTTCGCGAACTGCTGCACGAGATCGACGATCGCCATGGCGAAATCGCGCGAAGCGTGCAGAACGGTGAAGCCAAGGGTGGTCGTGAGCACGACATCGCCGGTGGTGATCTGCCCGCGCCGCCACAACTCCACCGACCAGACGAGCACGCCCGCCGTCACGCCGAATACGGTGATCGCATGAAACAGCCGCAGACGCTCGAGCGAACGCAGACTGAGGCGCTGTGCATGCATCTCGTCCTGGATCTTCATGCCGAGGCGCTGCTGCTCGCGCCCGGCCGCGCCGAACGCCCGCACCAGACCGATGTTGCTCACGATGTCGGTGAGATCGCCGCTGACATGCGCGGCGTGTCCGGCGAAATTCTGATGCAGCTCGCGCCCGTGCGCGGCGAGCCAGGCGATGAATACGCCGAGCAGCGTGACCACGACGAGCAACACCACGGTGAGATGCCAGTTGATCGTCCCCAGCACCACGATGCTCGCGATCACCGCAGCGCCGGGCGGGATCGTATTCCAGGTGATCGAGTTCTCGATCAACCACGCGGCATTTGCAGCCGCGGTGATGCGTCCGGCGAGAGCGCCCGGCAACTGCTCGACGAAGTACTGCGTGCCCTGGCCCGACAGATGCGCGAACAGCTCGAGCCGCATGTCGCCGCCCACGGCGACGAAGGCGTGCGTCGAGGCCCATCCGGCGACGCGCCACAGCAGATTGTCGCCGGCAACGAGACCGAGCAGGATCGCGACCGCACCCCAGAGGGTCGCCGGCGAGGGCCAGTGCATGCCGAGCACATCGACCAGGTGCTTCACGGCGTACTGAGAGCCGACGTTGCAGGCCACCGCCGCCAGTACCGCCCCGAGCACTACGCAATGGCTGAAGAAGCGGCGCCGTACGTAGCGTGCGAGAAATCTGAGGGCACCTTTCGACGCATAGCGTGGCAGGGGCATGAGGAGGGTTTACGCCTTGAGAGCTCGACGGCGCCCCATCTTCGTCAAACATCCGCTACGACGGGAACGGATAATCCTGTGATCGGCTGTCAGCTGGCACTGACAGCGAACGCTCATCAACGCCGCGGACAGCGGCGAACCATCGCCTCAGCAACGCCGCTGCTTGCGGCAAACCATCAGCACCTCATCGACGTTCGCCGTCTCGATCAGCCCCTCGCGCAGCACCAGGCGCCGCTGCAACAGCAGGCCGAGGGGCATCAGCGCGCGGTTGTACCACCAGAGCGCGCGCTCGCGCTCGTGGAGGAGCCACCACATGCCGACATCGAGCAATCGCGAGGAGCGCGGCTGCATGCCGAACGCCGCGCTGCGCTCGATCACCAGGCCATGATTCGCGAGCATCGCGCCGAGCGCGGCAGGCTCGTAGCGGCGGCAATGTCCGACCAGCTCATCGAAGGCGCTCCAGCGGGTGGGATGCAGCGGCAGCGAGAGCAGGATGACGGCGCCGGGGCGCGCCACGCGGCTGATCTCGCCGAGCGCGGCATCACCCTCATCGACGTGCTCGATGATGTCGAGCGCGCAGACGAGATCGAAGGCGGCATCGGCAAAGGGCAGCGCGGTGACGAGCGCGAGCGCCGTCGAGGCGCCACGCGACTGCAGGGCTGCGAGCGCCGGAGCGCTGACGTCGACGAACTGCGTCTCCTCGAGAGGCAGGCGCGGGCGCAGCCCGGGGGCCACCTCGAGACGCGGGGCACCGGGCGCGAGCAAGGATTGCACCAGCGGCCAGGTGTTGAATCGATGCGGCTCAACGAGCCGCGCGCCCGACCAGAGCGAGTCGTAGTAAAGACGGTTGGCCTCGAGCAGCGTCTGCACGCGCGCTCCCAGCGGACGATGACCCGCGATCGGAGCACTCTAGCACCCCGAGCCCGATCGCGGTGATCCGCTCCTGCGGAGCGCTAAACGCGGCCCGAGGCAAACACCGCCAGCATGTCCTCCTCCTCGGGGACATTGTGCGCGAGCATCGCCACGCACTGCTCGGCCGGCATGGGGCGCGCGAACAGGAATCCCTGCCCGACGGTGCAGCCGATCTTGCGCAGGATCTCCGCTTGCTGATAGGCCTCGATGCCCTCGGCGATGACCTGAATGTGCAGATGGCGCGCGATGGCGACGATCGCGCTCACGATCGCCAGATCGCTCGAATCGGTCACCAAATCGCGCACGAAGCTGCGGTCGATCTTCAGCGCATCGACGCGCCAGTTCTTGAGATAGCTCAGGCTCGAGTAGCCGGTGCCGAAGTCATCGATCGCGATCTTGATGCCGAGCTCGCGCAGACGCGCCATGGTGTCCTGGCGGCTCTCGCCGGTGCGCGGCTGGCTGGAATCGAACACGGCGCGCTCGGTCATCTCGAGCTGCAACAGATCGGCTTTGAGCCCGTGCGTCTTGAGCAGCGTCATGATCGTCGACTGCAGCTCGCCGCGCTGCAATTGTGCGGGAGCGACGTTGAGGGAGATCGGGACCAGCGGGATGCCGGCCCGTTGCCAGGCGCTCATCGCCTGCATCGTACGATGCAGCACGAAGTTCCCCATCGGCACGATCAGGCCCGTTTCCTCCGCCACGGGAATGAACTGGTCGGCCGGTATCATGCCGTGCACCGGGTGCCGCCAGCGAATCAGCGCTTCGAGGCCGACGATCTTGCGCGTCATGAGATTGACGAACGGCTGATAGTGCACGTCGAGCTGCTTCAGACGCAGCGCCTCGCGCAGCGATGCCTCCATCGCGACGCGCGCCTTGAGCTTGCGATTCATGATGGGGCTGAAGAGCTGCACGTTGTTGCGGCCGCGGTCCTTGGCCTGGTACATCGCCGTATCGGAATGCTTCAGCAGCTCGTTCATGTCCTCGCCATCGCGCGGAAAGAGGCTCACGCCGACGCTGCCGGTCGTCTGCAGAGGATGATCGTCGATGACGATCGGATGATTGAGCGTCTCGATGATGCGGCTCGCCCCCTGGGTCACCTCCTCGTAGGAGTGCACCTTCTGGAACACGACCACGAATTCGTCGCCGCCCATGCGGATGACGACGTCCGAGTCGCGTACGCACGCGCGCAGTCGCTGTGCGACCTCCTGCAGCAGCCGGTCGCCGGTCTCGTGGCCGCGCGTGTCGTTGATGTGCTTGAAGCGGTCGAGATCGAGGAACACGATCCCGAGCATCGTCTGCGCGGCGCGCGCCTCGGCAATCGCCTCCGGCAGGAAGGTCGCGAGATAATGGCGGTTCGGCAGCCCGGTGAGCTGATCGTGGTGCGCCATGCGGTCGAGGCGCTGCTGGTTGTCGATGAGCTGCTGCTCGGCCTTGCGGCGAACCGAGACGTCTTGAATGATGAGCGCAAGGCCAGGCTGCCCGGCCTCGTCGAGACGGTTGCAGCGGACCTCGACATCGATCAGGCTGCCCGACTTGGTCCGCAGTCGCAGGTCGATCGCGCGCGCCTCGGAGTGCTCGAGGCGCGCGAGAAATTCGCCCGCCGGGCTGTGCGCATCGACCAGCAGATCCGCGGGGCTGAGCCGGCGCGCCTCTTCGGCGGAGTAGCCGATGCGGGCGAGAAGGGAGGCATTGCAGTAGTGGATGGAGCGCTTGGAGCCATCGAGGATGAGCACCCCGTCGTGCGTCTGGTCGATGATCGCCTTGAAGCGCCCGTCGAGCCCCCGCAAGCTGAGCAATCCGCGCAGCCTCGTGGCCGCGGCAAACGCGGCTCCCGAGACGAGCAGCACGCTCAGATCGAGCGATACCCGCTCATCGAGCGAGCGTGCCCCGATCATCGTTTCGAGCGGCGCAAGCGCAAGTGCGATGACGCTGCCGAGGAGCACGCAGACGCCGCCGGCGACGAGCACAGCCAGCCCTTCGCGCGAACGCAGGGTTCGCGCGATGAGCTCTGCCCACCTCATGGCGCCTCACTCGACCTGCATGCCGCGCTGGTCATCCCGAAGTCATGCGACATAATTGACGAGGCGATGAACATCCGATCAGTAGTATCTTGCAGGGCACGTCACCCCACTGCTACGCAGCGCACAATCCTTTGTAAGACAAATGCAAACCCCTGCTCGTCCATCCATTGAGATTCCGCAGGACCCCGCCACCGCCGCATCTCGCGGCGCCGCAGAAGCACCCCGCGTGCGGCTCGATACCAGCCTCGAGCTGCTGCTCGAGCGCTCGCCGCAGGCGCGCACCTCACGCGTGCTGGCGACGGTGGTCACGACGGCGGGATCCACCTACCGCAAACCCGGAGCGCGCATGCTGCTGCTCGCCGACGGCCAGAGCATCGGCTTGCTGAGCGGCGGCTGTCTCGAGTCCGATCTCGCCCTGCAGGCGCGCGCGGTCCTCGAAAGCGGCCTCCCGCGCACCCTCGAATACGACATGCGCGGGCCCGATGATCTGCTGTTCGGCGTCGGCGCGGGTTGCGAAGGAGCGATGCGCGTGCTGCTCGAGCCGGCGGATGCGGGCTCGCGTGCAGCGCTCGCGCTCGATGCGGCGGGTGAGCAGACTCGCGCCGGCAGGCCGGCCGTGCTCATCGTCGTTCATGAATCGAGCCGCCTGCCGCTCGGTACCTACGCCTGCGCCGACATGCCCGAGGTGCTTGCTGCGGCCGCTGCTCGCGCGCTCGCCGAGAGCTGCTCCCACGAGATCCTGATCGATGGCGGTCAAGAGCGTCTGCGGGCATTCGTCGACTTCCTCGCGCCCTCGCCGCACCTGCTGATCTGCGGTGCCGGGCCGGATGCCCAGCCGGTCTGCAGTGCCGCCCGTGGCCTCGGCTGGCGCGTGAGCATCGTCGATCATCGCCCTGCATTCGCCGCAGCAGATCGTTTCCCCGGCGCACGAGTGCTCCTGGCGGACGCCGAGACGCTGCGCTCGACCGTCGACCTCTCCGGCGTGCACGCCGCCGTCGTCATGAGCCACCACCTGCACTCGGATCTCGCCTACCTGCGCGCACTCGCCGCCTCGAGCACACCGCGTTACGTCGGTCTGCTCGGGCCCGCCGCGCGACGACAGCGCATCGATGAGGAGCTCGGGGAGAGTCGCGAGCACTTGCGCGATCGGCTGCACGGTCCGGTCGGTCTCGATCTCGGCGCGCAGACACCCGAAGGCATCGCGCTTGCGATCCTGAGCGAGATCCACGCCTGGCTCGCCCAGGGTCACGCCGGGCTCGCCCCCGGTCGTGGCATTTCCACAACGCGCGATCATTGCCGCCACTTTCCGGATTCACTAGCGTAGAATCGCGCGCCACGGGGCGTATCCACGCCACTTCAACCGCAGAGGGTCCGCGGCCAACGTTTGTTGCGTTTTCGCGGCAGCAGGGGAATCAGCATGTTCAAGGTGTGTACGGCGGCGGCGATTGCGCTCTGCGCGGCATTGATGCTCGCGGCGTGCGGGAACGACTCGAATACGGGGACCGAGAGCACCTCGACCGCGCATGGGACGCTCGCGCAGAACCCTCCTTTTCGCATCGCCTCGGTCGATGCCGCGACGCTCGCTGCGCAGCTGGGTGCGACCAGCGCCGGGGCGCAGCTGCTCGAGGTGACCGGCGCGCCGGTGTGCGGTGTCGATTTCTACTACCTCACGTTCTGGACCACGGGCGCAGCGGGTGAGACAACCGAGTCGTCCGGCGCGCTCATGGTGCCGACCGGTGCGGCCGGCAAGTGCTCCGGCCCGCGCCCGATCGTCGAGTACGCGCACGGCACGCAGTCCAACAAGGCCGCGAACATCGCCGACATCACCGATACCTCGAACACCGAGGGAGCGCTGATCGCCGCGATGTTCGCGGCGCAGGGCTACATCGTGGTCGCGCCCAACTATGCGGGCTACGACATCTCGACCTTGGGGTATACCCCCTACGTCGTGGCCTCGCAGAACGCCGGCGAGATGATCGATATCCTGACCGCCGCGCGTACGGCGCTCCCCAACACGCTCGCAGCCGCCACGAGCGACAGCGGTGTGCTGTTCCTCACCGGCTACTCGCAGGGCGGCTATGTCGCCATGGCGACCTTGCGCGCAATGGAAGCCGCCCACATGAAGGTGACGGCCTTTGCAGGCGGCTCGGGACCTTATGCGCTCGAGGCATACAACGATGCCATCGCCTTCGGCGATGTCGCGCTCGGTGCAACGGAATTCGCGCCGCTGATCTTGAACAGCTACCAGCACGCCTACGGCAACATCGACAGCAGCACGACCCCGCCTTTCTCGTCCACCTATCCGAATGCGCAAACCCTGCTGCCGAGCACCACGCCGATCAGCACGCTCTTCGCCGAGAGCATGCTGCCGGAGACCGCGCTGTGGAACAGCACCACGCCGGTGGTCGACATTCCCGGCCAGCCCGTGCTGTCGGCGGAATTGACCGCGGCGCTCGCCATCCCGAACCCGGCCAATCCGGCGAATGCGGTGTTCGACCTGGGATTCGGCAATCCCTATCTGCTCAACAACGACTTTCGCGTGGCCTATGCGGAGGACGCGGCGACCAATCCGGACGGTGCCGTGCCGACGTTGATGGCAGGCGCGCCGCTCGCCAAGGTGAAGCCCACCTTCGGTTTTCGCCAGGACCTCTGGCTGAACGACCTGCGCCAGGGCAACTGGGGACCGATCGTGCCGACCTTGCTGTGTGGCGGGGATCAGGATCCTACGGTGTTCTTCGCCGCCAATACGCAGGTGATGCAGGCCTTCTGGGCCGCCACGCCCTATGCGAGCGCGATCACCGTGCTCGATGTGTCTGCGACCCCGTCGGGTCCCTTCGCGGCGATCCAGACGGGCTTCCAGGCAAGCGAGGCCGCGCTGCTCGCCTATCTGCAGACGCCCGCGGGCGGCGGATTGTCCGCGAGCGCGGCGCAAGCGCAGGTGATCGAGAATTATCACGTCGACGTGGCGCCGTTCTGCGTGCTGGCGGCGAAATCGTTCTTTGCAAGCCTCTAAGGGGATCGGCCATGCCACGAATCAGAACAATCGCATCGACCATCGCCTGCGCGGGCTTCGCGTTGCTCGGCTCGAGTCTCGCCGCCGCGGACGATGACAATTACATGAACAGCGTGCGGCTCGGCTCCTACTCGGTCTTCTATCACGTGCATGCCGATGACGTGTCGGGACCTTACGTTCCTCCCGGGGTGAACATCCACGCGGAGAATCTCGAGACGCTCTACGGCGCCTACGTTCGCAGCCTTCCCTATGATTTCCAGGTCGAGCTCGCGATGGGATGGCCGCCGCTCGCGAAGACCAAGGGCGTTGGCCCCGCCGAGCTCGGCTCGGTGCCCTACAACGGCCAGGTGGTCTCGGAGGTGCGATGGTTCGCCCCGGCCATCCTGCTCGAATACAACTTCCTGCCGAAGAGCTCGCCATTGCGCCCCTACGTCGGCGTGGGCGCGAACTATGTGAGCTTCTACGATCGTACCGTCACGCCCGCCGGCCAGGCGGCGTTCGGCGGCCCGACGCGTCTTTCCCTCACCTCCTCGCTCGGTCCGGCGGCGACCGTCGGCGTCGACTGGCACATTGCGCGGCGCTGGCATTTTTACGCGTCCTATTCCGCCTCGCAGGTGAAATCGGATCTCCACGCCGACACCGACGGCATCATCCGCGTCACGCGTGTGAGCTTCCGCCCGCAGGCGCTCATCCTCGCGGGGGGATTCTCCTTCTAGGGGCTCCCTCTAGTAGCGGCTCCACTTCAGGGAGCGGCTTCACGCGCCTCGAGGAGCTCGAGCCCCTCGGCGTGGTTTCTCTGGAAGCCTTTCCACACCGTGCTCGCCGGCGGTCCGGGACTGAAGGCACCGTAAACGGTCGGCGGAGTGCTCGCCGGCCACTCGCCTTGCGAGGACTGCGCCACCGGCACCTCGAGATAGGCGGCGCGCGACTCATCGCCCTTCACGTAGCGGTCGAGAAAGGCCGTGATGAAGTGTGCGTTGATCGCATTGACACGCTCGGTGCGCCAGACCGGATCGGTGAACCAGTCGAAGTCCCACAAGCGCGCGCGCATCGATGCGGGCGCCGGGTCAAAACCGATGTCGTGACCCGCGCCCTTGAAGGTGAGCAGATAGCGGTGCGCGTGGATCGCCTGATCGAAGAAAGCGCGCGCGCCGCTCGCATAGTCGACGGTGTGATCGCGATCACCCGCGATCAGCAGCAGCGGCACCGCGATGCCTTTGAGGCCGTCGGACCCCCAGGCCGCGAACTCCTGACCGCCGCCCGCGGGCGAGATTGCCACCACGGCGCGCAGATGCGCGATGCGCAGCGAGGACTCGAGCGGACCACCGCGCACGTACGGCGCGAGCAGCTTGCCCGGCATCAGCCGGTTCGGCGGCCCCTCGGGATCGAGCTCAGCGCCCGCGCAGGTCAGCACGCCATAGCCTCCCATCGAATAGCCGAAGAGCGCAATGCGCTCGGGGTCGACGAGATGCTCACGCACGAGCATCGTCGGCAGCGTGCGCGCAACGAAGGCGATGTCGAGCGGTCTGCGCAGCACCGGCCCGACGCGCTTCGGCGCGTCGCCGATGAAGGGGTCCTCGTGCCGGATCGCGGCAACCACGTAGCCCTTGGAGGCGAGATTCTCGGTGAGCCAGCTGAGCGCGACCGGATCGTTGCTGTAGCCGTGCGAGACGATCACCAGCGGGAAATCGCGTCCCGCGGCCGGCGCATCGCGCAGCGCGATTCCCTCGATCTCGAAGCGTGCCGCCGGCTGCGGGGGCGGCGACGGCAGCGAGCCCGAGTAGCGGATGGGCACCGAGCTCGCCGGCGCGGAGCTCGCTGCCGCAGAGCTCGCGGGCGCGCGCGCCGGGTACCACAGCTCGATCCGCAGCGTGCGATCGCGCAACGGCGCGCGCCCCTGCTCGGCATCGAATGCGAGCACGTCGGGCTGCGCGGCTTGCGTGAGCGTGAGTGAACGCACCCCGACGGCATGCGGCCCCAGAGGCGCAAGCTCCGGTGCATCGACCCCGAAGCGGCTGGGCGGCTCGCCCCGGGCGACGGCGGCTGCAACGAGGGCGAGCAGAGCCAGCGAGATCCTGGACGCCCGCACGCGATGCTCATGACGGGAAGCGCCGAGCTTCAGATCCCGAGTTGCACTCTCATACCGCACCATGTGTCGACCTCGCATGGGCCCTCAAGCAGCGCCGCCGGGCTCGAGGTGCAACAACGGCAGCAGATCGGCCAGTGAGTCGATCAATGCATCGCAGGGCAGTGAGCGCGGATCCTGGCCCTCATTATAGCCGTAGCTCACACAGATGATGGGCATGCCGGCGCCACGCGCGGCCTCGACGTCGTTGATCGAGTCGCCGACCATCAAGGCTCGCTCCGCCGCCACCTGCAAATGATCGCATGCGTAGAGCAGCGGCTGCGGGTCGGGCTTGCGCCGCTCGCACCGGTCCCCACCCACCACGACGTCGATGAATGGAGCGAGGCCCAGAAGATCCATGAGGCTCGTGGCGAAGCGCTGCTGCTTGTTCGTGACCAGAGCGGTGCGCAGGTGCGCCGCGTGCAGCGCATGCAGCGCCTCGCGCGCGCCCGGATAGGGCGCTGCCGAGAATTCGCCGCGCGCCTCGAGCTCGCCGTAGTGATGGAAGAATCGCTGCAGAAGCTCCTCGCGTGCGCTTGCATCGAGTGGCTCGCCCAGGGCCGCGGTTGCGCGCTCGATCAAGACCGGCGCACCGCGGCCCACCATGCGCCGCACGCTCTCCTGATCGAGCGCCCGCAGGCCGCGCTCCGCGGTCGCGCGGTTGAGCGCGAGCGCAATGTCGGCTGCGGTATCGAGCAGCGTCCCGTCGAGATCCAGCAGCACCGCCTCGATGAGCCGCCCATGCCAGAGGATCGACACGCCTCAGCCCTGCCCTAGCGCAACGTGATGCTGACGGGACAATGATCGCTCCCCATGACCTCGGCATGAATCCTGGCGCTGCGCACCCGGTCTCGCAACGCCGAGGAGACCAGAAAATAATCGATTCTCCAACCGACGTTGCGCGCCCGCGCCTGCGTGAAGCTGCTCCACCATGAGTAGTGGCCGTTGCCCTGGGTGAAGAGGCGAAACGTGTCGATGAATCCCGCGTCGATCAGGTTCTGAAAGCCGCGACGCTCCTCCACGGTGAATCCTTTCTTGCCTCGGTTGGGCCTCGGATGCGCGAGGTCGAGCTCGGTATGCGCGACGTTCATGTCCCCGCACATGATCACGGGCTTGCTCTTCTCGAGCTGCTTGCAATAAGCGAGAAAGGCCGGATCCCAATGCTCGTGGCGCAACGGCAGGCGGCTCAGATCGTCCTTCGCGTTCGGCGTATACACCGTGACCACGAAGAATTGCGGGAACTCGGCGGTGATGAGGCGTCCCTCATCGGCGCTGTCACGCTCGAGCTCGTCCGCGAACCGGTAGCGCCGGGCAAACCGCTTCGGAAAGCCGTTGACGACGCTGAGCGGTGGGTGACGGCTGAACAGGGCGGTGCCTGCGTAGCCTTTGCGCGTCGCGGAGTTCCAGAACTCGTGGTACGCCGGCAGGTCGATCTCGAGCTGGCCGCGCTCCGCCTTGGTCTCCTGCAGACAGAGGACATCGGGTCGGTGTGCCTTGAGAAACGGTTGCAGCAGGCCCTTGTTGTGGACGGCGCGAATGCCGTTCACATTCCACGAGTAAAGCTTCATCGCCTCAATGATACCCGGCGCAGGCCGCCGCCACGCAGCGCTCGAGCCCTCCGCTCGGGGCGCGCTCGAGCGCATCGAGCAGTGCCCAGGCGGCCGCCTCGGAAACCACCTGGTAGCCATCGTGCGGGGCCCGGGCGCGATTGAGCGCCGCGTAGCAGACGCTCGCGCCGAGCCGTGCGAGCATGAGTGCGGGCAGGGCGCGCTGCTCGGCGGCTGCGAGCGGGCGGCAGCGGTGGTAGCCGCGGATCACGGCGTGTGCCGCGGCGAGGGGATCGGGCTGGTGCAGGACCGAATAGGCGATCGCGATCGCAAGATCACAGACCACGGCCGAATGCAGCATGTCGCCGAAGTCGAGCAGGCCCACCATCTGCTCGCCCTCGACGAGAACGTTGTAGTCGTTGGCATCTCCGTGAATCACCGCGTGGGGAAGCGAGCCCCAGTCGATCGACTCCCACTGCTCGAAGATCGCGAGCACCCGAGCGCGGCGCTTCGCGGGCAGGCGGCCGGCATGCTCACGAGCTTGGCCGGCGAGCTTCAGATCCCACTGCAACCTGCGCTCCATCGCCCGATGCGTGTATCCGGCGAGCGCAAGATCGACCCGCGCCATGTTCTCGCCGATCGACTCGAGGAGCGGCGCACTGCGCATCACGCGCTCGCCGAGCACCTCGCCTTCGATCCAGCGCATCAGCCGCACGAGGTGGCGCGCGCCGGCCGCACTCTGGTAGGTGACCAGATCGGCGCCCGAGCGCGCCGGCAGGAGCTCCTGGATGCGAAAATTGCGCAACCTCGAGCCGATGCGGCGCATCGCGCCATGCTGGAAATCGAGCATCTCCGCGCTGTCCTCGAGATTGGCGATCTTGAGCACGAAGCGGCCGCCCGGCGTCTGAAGAAGAAAATTCTGGTCGCGCTCGCTCGGCAATGGGCTCGCGCTGCCGCAAAGGCCATACTCACGCCGGGCGAGCTCGAGCGCTTGCTCGGGCGCGCAGCGCGGGATGCTCTCGAGCTCGATCACGCCGGCGCGGGCGTATCGTCCGGGTCGCGGGCGAACAGCTGACGCTCGATGTCGCCGAAGGCCTTGAACTCGAGCGCGTTGCCTGACGGGTCGAGCAGGAAAAAAGTCGACTGCTCGCCCGCCTGGCCGGCAAAGCGCGTGTGCGGCTCGACGATGAACTTCACCTGACGGGCTTGCAAGCGCCCCGCCAGCGCAGCCCACGCGCTCGGATGGAGCACCACACCAAAATGCGGCACCGGCACCTCATCGCCGTCCACCGGGTTGTACGCAAGCCGCCCGGCGGGTCCGAGCGCGGGGTTCAGGTGACAAACGAGCTGGTGCCCGAAGAGATTGAAATCCACCCAGCGCGCGGCGCTGCGCCCCTCGGTGCAGCCTAGGATATCCTTGTAGAAGCGACGCGCCTCTTCGAGATCGCGCACCTGTACGGCGAGGTGGAACGGCGTCAACGGCTCACTCAAACCAAGGATCCTGCATGCTGTTGCTGCGTCATGGGCAGAGCTATTTTAACCTGCATTTCAGCGCGCACCGCGTGGATCCCGGCATCGAGGATCCCGCCCTCACGCCGCTCGGGCTCGAGCAGGCCGCGGCCGCCGCGGCCGCGCTCGAGCGCCATCCGATCAGCCGCATCATCGTCTCGCCCTACACCCGGGCGCTGCAGACGGCCGAGGTGGTTCGCGCCGTGCACGCGGTGCCGCTCGAGGTCATGCACGAGGTGCGTGAGCGGTGCGCCTTCGTATGCGATGTGGGGAGCGCTCCGGCGGTGCTCGCGGCGCGCTTTCCGCAGCATCGCTTCGAGCACATTCCCGAGCGCTGGTGGCCGGATCTCGGCGAGAGCGCCGAGCAGACCATGGCCCGCGCCGCTGCCTTTCGCGACCTCATGGCCGAGCGCCATGACAGCGCGACCACGCTCGTCGTCAGCCATTGGGCCTTCATCCTGGCGCTGACCGGCCAATCGATCGGCAACGGCGAGTGGCTCGAGTACGAGCCCACACAATCGCCTCCCGAGCGGATCCTCTGGCGCCCCTAGGGGCGTCAGGCGACGCGGCTGCCGCTGAAGCGCGCGCTGATGAGCAGATGATGCGCGGACCCTTCGATGCGGTCCGCCTCGACCGTCGCGGTGAACTTGAAATTCATCTTCATCGGCTTGGTGATGCGCGCGGACCAGCGCAGGCGATTGCCCTCGATGCGCCCGTCGTTGATCGGCGCGTAGTATTCGGCATCGGATAGCGAGCCCGTGAAGCGGTCGCCCTCGACCTTCAGATCGAGCACCCCTGCACGCTCGCCGGCCGGGGTCCTGATGACGATGTTCCACTTGCCCTGTGCGTTCATGCGCTTTGCCGTTCATTCTTGGCCGCGGGCCGCTACAGCGCCGCTCTGCCGCACGATAAGCGCGATGACACCCGAGCGCAAACACCCAAAGGCGAGCGGGCGCGGGTCGGATTGGGCTGACGACTTCCTCGCGGGGTTTGGGGCTCGCGGGGCTTGGGGCTCGCGGGGCTTGGGGGAGGTCTGATGCAGATGGAAGGGCGGCAAGAGCTGCGCTAGCATTCCTCACCCACAGCGGTCATCGCGGAGGCACTATGGCGAAGGTATTGGTGCTTTATTACTCATCCTATGGACACGTCGAGACCCTGGCTTACGCCATCGCCGAGGGGGCGCGCTCGGCCGGCGCCGCCGTCGATGTAAAGCGCGTTCCGGAGACGGCACCGCTCGAAGTCGCCCGCGCGGCGCATTACAAGCTCGATCAGAAAGCCCCGATCGCCACGGTCGAGGAGCTGGCAGGCTACGATGCGCTGATCGTCGGCACGCCGACCCGCTATGGCCGGCTCACCTCGCAGATGGCGAGCTTCCTCGACCAGACGGGCGCGTTGTGGATGCGCGGCGCGCTCAATGGCAAGGTCGCAGGGGCCTTCACTTCAACCGCCACGCAGCACGGCGGCCAGGAAGTGACGCTGTTCTCGATCATCACCAACCTGCTGCACCTCGGGATGATCATCGTCGGTCTGCCCTACAGCCACCAGGGCATGATGACGCTCGAGGAAATCGTGGGTGGCGCGCCCTATGGTGCCACGACGATCGCAGGTCCCACCGGGCAGCGCCAGCCGAGCAAAATCGAGCTTGCGGGCGCGCGTCATCAAGGCGAGCTGACCGCGCGGACCGCGATCAAGCTGTTCGGTTAGCCGGAGGGCCTAGGCAAAGCGCGCTGCCGGCGCAACCGTGGGGCTCGGCGACACGGTGCTCGAGTGCACGCCGCACGGGGCCTGGCGCGGACATGCGCCGCTGCGCGGGCAGATCACGCTCGCGGCAGACTCGAGCGCATCACCGATCCAGGAGATGTTGAGCACCTGAGAGACCGCGCGGATATGCTGCGCGGCCTCGGGCGGAATGGCGCCATCGCCACCGCCGCGCCGGCACGCCTCGGCCACCATCTCGACTACCGCCGCGCCGTCGAAGCCCTGCGCCTCGAGCGCCGGCAGCAGATCGACGCCCACCGACAGCACGTGCAGCTCATCGAGCGCATCGCGCGTGAGGAGCGAATGGCAGCAGTACAGGCGCGCGCGCTTGCCATCCTGCATCACCGAGATCTGCGACTTCGGCTTCTGCCCGGGAGCCGGCACTGCGGTCTCGCGCAGCAGCCGAAACACCGCCCACCGCGGACACGGATCGGACACCAGGCTCATGTTGCCCCAGGGCAGCGGGATGCCGTTGCCGCGATACACCGCCCGCAAAAATCCGGGCGCATAGGCATCGAAGAAATGCCAGTAGCGATACGGCGAGACCGCGGTCATGCGCCGCATGATGAGGGCGGGCGTGACGCCGAGCTTGGTGCACGCCGCCACCGAGTGCGCCTCGCGCATGAGGAAGCGCCGGAACGGCAGTCGCGGACAGAGCAGTGCCCCGGCGAAGAAGCTGCATTCGAACTCGCGCCAGGCGGACAGAACGTCCTGCGCGCCCATGCCCGCGGGCGAGGAGGAGAACTCCTGCGCCTGCGCGGCGTAATGCGGCGAGATCAGCCCGTCGCCTCCGTGCAGGACCTTGTGGCCTACGAAAAAGGCAAGCTCGTACTTCAGCCGCTCCTCCTGGCCGCGCAGGCGCCGGTTGACGTGCACGATGCCGGGCGCCTCGAAGCGCGAGCGCACCGGGGCGAGCGAGGTCTTGGCGCGGCGCGCGTCCTCGAACCAGCGGATCTCGAGCCCGTGCTGCTTGCACAGATCGACGACCGCGGCGAGCGTGAGCGGCATCTGGCGCTTGCCGCCCTGCTCGGCCGCGCGCTCGATGTCCGGAAAGTTGTTGTGGCGGGTCTCCTGCCAGACGCGAATCAGAAGCTGCGCGAACTGCCGCCCTGTGGTCCCGGTCTGGGACAACAGCTCGGGCAGCGCGCTCTGCAGAAGCTGCGGCGAGAACAGGAAAGCGGGCTCGAGCGGCATCGAGTCGAGGCCGCCGCGGTCGCGGCGGGTCGGCTCGACGTCGACCTCGGTGTTCTCATCGAGAAACCAGCGGGCCTCCTTGCTGAAGATGCCGGCCAGCATGTCCAGGGTCGCGGCCGAGGGAACGCGCTTGCCGTTCTCCACCATGCTCAGATAGGACACCGAGGGGGCGGCGGCGGCATCGAGCTGCACGCAGCGGGCCGACAGCTCCTCGAGCGTGAGTCCATTGCGCTTGCGCAGGGCGCGCAGCTTCGCGCCGAGAAAGTGACCCTGGCGGATGAGACCGGTCATGCGCTCAGACTAGGAAGTGAAATTCACATTGTCAAATTTTTGTTGTGTAAATACGCTCACCCGGGGGTCGCAAGCTTGCGAGAATGAGGGCAGCGCCGGTCAGCGCCGGCCCCGCCTTTCATGCCATGGAGAACGATATGAGCGAGCATTCGTCGAGCACCCGATCGAGCACCCACGGAGCGACCGCCGGCATCAAGCGACCCTACAGCGCGGCGGATGTCGAGCGGCTGCGCGGCTCGGTGCACATCGAGCACTCGCTCGCGCGGCTCGGTGCGGAGAAATTCCGTCGTTTGCTCGCCAGCGAGCCGGTGGTCGGCGCGCTCGGCTGCATGAGCGGCAACCAGGCCGTGCAGGTGGTCCAGGCCGGGCACAAGGCGATTTACTGCTCCGGCTGGCAGGTAGCCGGTGATGGCAACACGGCCGGCGAGATGTATCCGGATCAGAGCCTGTACCCCGTCGATTCGGTGCCGCAGATGGTGGAGAGAATCAACAATGCGCTGCTGCGCACCGACCAGATCCACCACCTCGAGGGCAACGGCTCGACCGATTGGCTGGTGCCGATCATCGCGGATGCCGAAGCCGGTTTCGGTGGAAACTTGAATGCGTTCGAGCTCAGCAAGGCGCTGATCCGCGCCGGCGCCGCGGCGGTCCATTTCGAGGATCAGCTCTCCTCGGCAAAAAAATGCGGCCACCTGGGCGGCAAGGTGCTGGTCTCGACCGCGGAGGCGATCAACAAGCTGGTCGCGGCGCGCCTCGCCGCCGACGTGCTCGACGTGCCGACCGTCATCATTGCACGCACCGATGCGGATGCGGCGAACCTGTTGCTGAGCGACAACGATGCGCGCGACCGGCCCTTCCTCACCGGCAAGCGCTCGAGCGAGGGCTTCTTCTACGTGCGCAACGGCCTCGAGCAGGCGATCGCGCGCGGGCTCGCTTACGCACCCTACTCGGATCTGCTCTGGTGCGAGACCTCCAAGCCCGACCTCGGCGAGGCGCGCGAGTTCGCCGCAGCGATCCGCGCCGCCTTCCCGGACAAGCTCCTCGCCTACAACTGCTCTCCCTCCTTCAACTGGCAAAGCAAGCTCGATGCCGCCAGCATGAAGCGCTGGCGCGAGGATCTCGCCGCGATGGGCTATCGCTTCCAGTTCATCACCCTGGCCGGCTGGCACGCGCTCAACCTGTCCATGTTCGAGCTCGCCACCGCGTACCGCGAGGAGGGCATGCTCGGCTACTCGCGCATGCAGCAACGCGAGTTCGCCCAGGAGCGCGCCGGTTATCGCGCCACCAAGCATCAAGCCTTCGTCGGCACCGGCTATTTCGACGCCGTGCAGAGCGCGATCACAGGCGGCGAGCACTCGACCGGCGCAATGGCGGGCAGCACCGAGGCGGAGCAGTTCCACGCGCCCGCTCCGCCGCCCGGGGCCCAACGTGCCCTCGCCTAGGGACTACGCGACCGGGATCGCCGAGCACTTCCGCGCCTACAACGAGGAGTTCGGCCGGATCACGCGCCGCGCGGCGCTCAACTTCCTCGCCGAGGATTGGCCCGCCGGTCAGCGCGATGCGGTTGCACGCATCGAGCTCTACGAGCAGCGAGTCACCCGCTGCGTGCTCTCCCTCGGGGAGGAGCTGCGAAGCGAGCGCGACAATCTGCCGCTGTGGATCGAGATCAAGCGCGCCTACGAGACGCTCGTCGCGCGACGACCCGACAGCGACTTCTACCGTACCTTCTTCAATTCCGTCACGCGCGACCTGTTCGGCACCGTCGGCGTGAACGCGGCCGTCGAGTTCTGCGCGACCAGCGTCGGCCGCGCTTCGGGCGCCGTACCGATCCGGGTGCACCGCATCGGCAGCTCGCTCCTGGGTGCGGTGCGCGAGGTGCTGGCGGATCTACCCTTCGGCGCCGCCATTGGCGATGCGGACGTGGCCGCGCGCCGCGTGAGCGCCGACATCGGCCGTCACTTCGAGAGCGGGGTGCGCGGCGCGCCCGAGTCCATCGAGTTCATCGAGCCGGTTTTTTATCGAGGGACCCAGGCCTACGTCGTCGGACGCCTGATCGGTGACGGCACCATCACGCCGCTCGTCATTGCGTTCGGCAACTCCTCCCGAGGGGTCCACGTCACCGCCGTGATGCTGTCCCGGGCCGAGGTGGGCTCGCTCTTCGGTTACGCGCGCTCCTACTTCCACGTCGATCTGCCGGTCGTGAGCGCCGCCATCACGCTGCTGCGCTCCTTCATGCCGCGCAAGCCCATCGATGAGCTCTACACGGTGCTCGGCCGCGCCAAGCAAGGCAAGACCGAGCGCTATTTCGCCCTGCAGCGCCACCTCACCACCTCGATCGACAGCTTCGTGCACGCACCCGGCGAGCGCGGGCTCGTCATGATCGTATTCACGCTGCCCTCGCACGACCTCGTGTTCAAGGTGATCCGCGATCACTTCGGGGCGCCCAAGACGAGCACGCGCGCCGACGTCATGGATCGCTATCAGTTCGTGTTCCGGCACGACCGGGCAGGCCGTCTGGTCGATGCGCAGGAGTTCAAGCGGCTGCGTTTGCCGCGCGCCCGCTTCATGCCCGATCTCGTCGAGGAGCTGTTGCGCGAGGCCCGCGAGAGCTGTCGCATCGAGGGCGAGGACCTGATCGTCGAGCACTGCTACATCGAGCGCCGGCTGAGGCCCCTCAACCTGTTCCTGCGCGAGGCCGATCCGGCCGCCGCCGAGGCCGCGATCGTCGACTACGGCCAGGCGCTCAAGGATCTCGCCGCAAGCAACGTCTTTCCCGGGGACCTCCTGCTGAAGAACTTCGGGGTGACGAGCCACGGACGCGTCATCTTCTATGACTACGACGAGCTCGGGCTGCTCACCGAGTGCGTGTTCCGCGATCTGCCTCAGGCTCGCTTCGAGGAGGAGGAGACGAGCGCGGAGCCGTGGTTTCACTATGGCCCGCACGATGTCTTTCCGGAGCAGTGGCTGCAGTTTCTCGCCATTCCACAGGGTCTTCTCGAGGTGTTCCTGAAGGCGCATGCGGAACTGTTCACCGCCTCGTGGTGGCGCGCTCAGGTCGCAAAGCTCATGGAGCCGCTCGCCGCCGAGGCATCGGGTGCGGACCCCCGGATGCCCCCGCTCGCGCCCTCGCCCTCGCTCGCGCCGTCCGCGGCAGCATCCTCCATCGCCGTCACTTCCGCCTGAGGCGCGCCGCGCGCCGAATGAGGGCGGGCGCAGGCTCCGAATCGGGGCGGCGGGCGACGGCTTCGAATTACTGAATGGTCTCGGGACTCGCCGGAAGCGCGGTGTCGGTGGCCGGGCGCTTGTAGATGCGGGTGCCGTGGGCGGGTGTCTGCTCCTCGCTGCCCGTGTCTCCGGGCGTGGAGGCAAGGGCGAGCTCCCAGGAGCCGGCGGGGAGCGCGATGCGCTGCGGGCGCTCGGCCAGGTTGAACGAGGCGAGCAGTCCGCCGTGCTGCAGTCGAAGCCAGCGCCGGGCGGCGTCGTGCTGCACCTTGGCACGTCCCCGTCCGTAGCGATCGGACTTCGTGCGTCGCAGCCGGATCAGCCGCTGGTACCAATCGAGGAGCTCTGCGTGGGGTGCGCGGGCGAGCTCGCTCCAGTCGAGACGCGAGCGCGCAAAGGTGTCCTCGGACTGAGGATCAGGCACCTCACCGGCCCAGCTGAAGCTCGCGAACTCCGCGGCGCGCCCTTGCGCCACGCGCCGCCCGAGATCGGGATCCTGATGATCGGTGAAGTACAGGAACGGCGTGCCCGCGCCCCACTCCTCGCCCTGGAACAGCAAAGGCACGAACGGGGCGAGCAGCGTCAGGGCCGCGATCGCCTTGAGCTGCGGGACCTCGAGCAGCATGCTGAGGCGCTCGCCCCGCGCCCGATTGCCGATCTGATCGTGATTCTGTGAGAACACCACGAGCTGGTCGGGCGCAACCCCTTTGGGCACTCGTCCGTGACGGCGCTGGCGAAATGCCGAGTACTGTCCCTGATACACGTAACCTTCCTTGAGCGCGGTCGCGATATCGGCAAGGCCCTGGAAGTCGGCGTAATAGCCGGTGCGCTCGCCCGTGAAGAAGCCATGCAGCGCGTGGTGAAAGTCGTCGGCCCAGTGCGCCTGCAGCCCGAAGCCACCGCGGGCGGGCGATTGCACGAGGCGCGGGTCGTTGAGATCGCTCTCGGCGATCAATACGAACTCGCGATCGAGCTTCGTACCGAGCTCGCGCACCTCGAGAGCGAGCTGCTCGAGGATATGCAACGACTCCTCGAAGCAGAAGATGGCATGCACGGCATCGAGCCGCAGGCCGTCGAAGCCGTAATCGTTGAGCCACATGAGCGCGTTGTCGATGATGAACCGGCGCACCTCATCGCTCTGCGCCCCGTCGTAGTTGATCGCCTCGCCCCAGGGAGTGCGGTAGCGGTCGGTGAAGTACGGCCCGTAGCTCGCGAGGTAGTTGCCGTCGGGCCCGAGGTGGTTATAGACGACATCGAGGAGCACGCCGAGTCCCTTCTCGTGACAGCAGTCGATGAAATGCGCGAGCTCCTCGGGGGTCCCATACGCGGGAAGCGGGGCGCACAGGTCGACCCCGTCGTAGCCCCAGCCGCGACGGCCGGGGAAGGTCGCGACCGGCATCAGCTCGAGGTGCGTGACGCCGAGCTCGAGGAGGTGGGCGAGACGCTGCTCGGCAGCCGCATAGGTGCCCTCGGGCGTATAGGTGCCGATGTGCAGCTCGTAGATCACGGCATCGCGCAGCGGTGCGGCGCGAAAGCCCGGTCGCTGATAGCGGCGCAGCGGCGCGGGATCGATGATCTGGGAAGGACCGTGCACGCCCGAAGGCTGCCAGCGCGAGCGCGGATCGGGCAGCGGCGGGCCGCCGTCGAGCGAGAAGCGATAGCCGCTGCGTACCCGCTCGTGCGCGAGCTCGACCTGCCAGTGGCCCTCCGCGGCGCGCTCGAGCGCGATGCGCTCCTCGCCCGTGACGAGCTCGACCCGCCGCGCGCGCGGCGCCCAGAGAGAGAACATCATGGGGCCGGGTCGTCGCGCATCAGCACCGCCACGGGAAAGGAGCCGAACAGCTCCGCGGGCGCCACCCCACCCTCGAGCATCGCCTCGGTGAACACGTTGCGCCACCGTCCCCGGGGCAGCGGCAGGCGGGTGTCCTGCCAGTCGCCCTTGAGAGTCATGCTGAAGCGGGGCACGACCGCGATCAGGTTCTCGCCCCGCCGGAACGCGAACAGATTGCCGAGATGCGAGCCCTGCGCGACCAGCGGCTGGTAGGCGCTGTCGCGCGAGAAGTCGGCGGGGCGCGCGCGTCGCAGGGTGAGCACCCGCTGGATCATCCACAGCTTCGGCAACCCTTCGCTCCAGTCGGCGACCGCACCGCGCGCATCGAGCTCGCGACAGCGCCGCAGCAGGTGCGCGCGCGCGGCGAAGTCCACGGGGCGGCGATTGTCGGGATCGACGAGCGACAAGTCCCACAGCTCGGTACCCTGGTAGAAGTCCGGTACGCCGGGTGCCATCGTCTTGATGAGTGTCTGCGCGAGGCTGTTAATGCGCCCGGGCTCGATCAGCGGCGCGATGAACGCCTCGAGACTCGCGATGAAGTCCGCCTTGCCGAGCACCGCCTCGACGAACCCGCGGATGTTCTCCTCGTAGCCCAGATTCGGCTCGTGCCAGGAGGTGCGGATCTTCGCCTCGCGGCAGGCTTTCTGCATGTAGCCCCAGGCCCGCTCGCGATCGATCGGCCATGCTCCGATCAGGGTCTGATACAGCAGATATTCGGCATGGCGATCCGGGGTCCGATTGTTCCAGGCGGAGGCATTGAGCTGCGACCACTGATGCAGCGCCTCCGCCCAGCGCTCGGGAATCTCCGAGATCAGGGAGATGCGCGTGCGCACGTCCTCGCTGCGCTTGTTGTCGTGCGTCGAGGTCGCGAGCAGGTTGTTCGGCCACTGTTCGGCGAGGTAGTGACAGAACTCGTGGAATTTATCGGAGGAGATGCCGATGAGGGAGGCCTGTGCGCCGACCTCGTTGCAGGACACCAGCCGGTCGAAGGCGTAGAAGGTCGTGTCCTCCACCCCCTTCGCCATCACCGCCGGGGCGAGCTGCTGCCATTGCGCGACGAGCTCGGCCTCGAGCGGGCTCAAGGACGGCTTGAGGAAAAGCTCGGCGAGAAAGTCGAACGCCGCGGGCTCCATGTCCGCGGAGCCGAGCCGCGCATTTTGCACCGCCTCCGTGAGCACGCGCGCATCCTCGGCGGAGAGCCGTGCGCCGGTGCGGTAGGTGCGGTACACGGCGAGCGCGGTCGTGACCCGCGCGAGCGCCTCACGCAGATCGCGCGGGCTCAGGTCGCGGGTGCGCCAATCCTCGCGCGCGACCGCGAGCGCCTGCCGGGCAAGGCGGTCGAGATCCGCGGAGAAGGTCGATTCCACGATGTGACGCTTCTTGTCGCGCACCAGCGCCGCAAAGTTGACGGGATGCCCGGTGAAGTCCGCGTAGGTTGCGGTGAGCGCATCGGTCCGCTGCTCGTCCATCCAGAGCCGATTCACCTTCGCGAGAAAGTCGTAGCCCACCGTGCCGTCGATCGGCCAGTCCGCGACCAGCCGCTCGTCGTTCTCGAGAATCTTCTCGACGTAGATGCGGCATGCGGGACAAAGAGACCGCAACTGCTCGAAGTAAGCCCGCGGATCCTTCAGCCCATCCGGATGGTCGATGCGCAGACCATCGAGGTCGCCGTCGCGGATCATGCGCGCGATGCGCGCGTGCGTCGCCTCGAAAACCTCCGGCTCCTCGTTGCGCACGCCGACGAGACCGCTCACGTCGAAGAAGCGCCGATAATTGGTGAGCTCCCCGGCGAGCTTCCAGCCATGCAGCACGTAGAACTGGCATCGAAGCACCGCATCGAGCCGGTCCGCATCGCTGCGGCAGCGCTCGAGCGCGCGCTCGAGCGTCCCGTCACGGCGTGCGCTCGCGAGTCGCCGCTCGGCATCGCGCAGCGCGCTCGCGTAGCGCTGCCGCGCCTGCGCGCCGGGAGGGGCGGTGCTCGCGAGCCACTCGAGCCCGTCCGCGGCCGCATGCCCCTCAGCGTCCTCCTCGAGCAGCACACTCCAGGAAGCGGGACCGATAGGCCAGCTGTTGTCGAAGTGCCTGATGCGGGGCAGCCCGTCGCGCAGCTCGAGCGTGAGCTCGCCCCGCGCAAGGGTCTCGCCATAGGGGTGCGCGAGCGTGCACAGATGGATGCGCCAGGGTGCCTCGCGCTCGGTGCGGATGTCGAAGTAGCGTGCATATTCGCTGAAAGGCCCGTGCGCGAGCACCGCGTCCCACCAGGGATCCTGCTCGGAGGCCGCCATGTGATTCGGAACGATGTCGAGCAGCAGCTTGAGGCCCGCCGCATGGACGCGCTCGACGAACGGACCCCAGGCGGTCTCGCCGCCGAGATCCTCGCTCACCCGCGTAGGGTCGGTTACATCGTAGCCGTGCAGGCTGCCGGGCGTCGCCTGCAGGCACGGCGAGAGGTACAGGTGACTCACCCCGAGCTCGGCGAGATAGCCCAGGATCCGCTCGGCGTCCGCCAGCGTGAAGCCCGCGTGCAGCTGCAACCGATAGGTTGCGATCCATTCAGCGCGCATGGCTCAGCACGACGAAGGAGCGCGGCGCGAGATCGACCAGCCGGTTGCGCTTGACGTCCTCGCGCTCGAGCGGCAGATCCGGACGGGCGGTGTCGAAAGCCACCTTCCAGCCCGAATGATACAGCTCGTGCGAGATGCGAAAGCCGACCGGCTCATGATGCGCATTGAGCAGCAGCAGAAAATCATGGTCCTGCGCAATTCGACCCGCAGCGTCGCGAATCTCGGGAGCGGTGCCATTCAGGAACATGCCGAGCGTGCGCATCCAGCCGCCCACCTCCCAGTCCTTGGCGCCCATGCGCCGGCCGTCCGCGCGGTACCAGACGATGTTCTTCGCGGGATGCTCGGCATCCGGATCATCGTCGTAGAAGACGTGGCGGTGGAAGTTCGGGTGCTGCCTGCGATACTGGGCAAGGCGGCACACGAAATCGAGATACGCCTTGCGCCGCTCATCGAGATCCCAGTGATACCAGGTGACCTCGTTGTCCTGACAGTAGGTATTGTTGTTGCCGCCCTGGGTGTGCGAAAGCTCATCGCCCCCGCAGATCATCACCGAGCCCTGCGCCAGCAGCAGCGCACAGGCGAAGTTGCGCTTCTGACGCTCGCGCAGCTCGATGATCCCCTGATCCTGGGTCGGCCCCTCGACTCCGCAGTTCCAGGAGTGATTGTCGTCCGCGCCGTCGCGGTTCTCCTCACCGTTCGCCTCGTTGTGTTTGTGGTCGTAGCTCACGAGGTCCTCGAGCGTGAAGCCATCGTGAGCCGTGACGAAGTTGATGCTGGCCGAGGGCGGGCGGCGCGAGCCCTCGTAGAGATCGGCGCTGCCGGCAAGACGCGTCGCAATCTCCGAATGCAGGCCCATGTCGCCCTTCCAGAACTTGCGCACCGCGTCGCGATACTTGCCGTTCCATTCCATCCAGCCGACCGGGAAATTGCCGACCTGGTAGCCGCCCTCCCCCAGGTCCCAGGGCTCGGCGATGAGCTTGACACGCGCGAGAGTCGGGTCCTGGTAGATCGTGTCGAAGAACGCACCCAGCGGATCGACATCCTTCGCCTCCCGCGCGAGTGCGGAGGCGAGATCGAAGCGAAAGCCGTCGACGTGCATCTCGCTCACCCAGTAGCGCAGCGAATCCATGAGCAGACGCACGGAGTTCGGGTGCATCATGTTCAGGGTATTGCCGCACCCGGTGAAATCCATGTAGTAGCGCGGCTCGTTGGGCGTCACGCGGTAATAGGCGAGGTTGTCGATGCCGCGGAAGGAAAGCGTGGGGCCCAGGTGGTTGCCTTCGGCGGTGTGGTTGTAGACCACGTCGAGGATCACCTCGAAGCCCGCATTGTGCAGATCCTTCACCATCTGCTTGAACTCGCGGATCACCTCGCCCGGCCTGGCCCCAGGGGCGGCGTAGCAGGGCGCGGGCGCGAAGAACCCGAGGCTGTTATAGCCCCAGTAGTTGCGCAGTCCCTTCTCCAGGAGATGCCGGTCGTCGATGAAGTAGTGCACCGGCATGAGCTCGATCGCGGTGACGCCGAGCGCCTTCAGATGCTCCAAGATGGGCGGCGAGGCGAGCGCCGCATAGGTGCCTCGCTGCGCCTCGGGCACCTCGCCGTGCAGCTTGGTCATGCCGCGCACATGCGCCTCGTAGATGATCGTCTCGTGCCGCGGGTGATACGGCCGCTGCTCACCCGACCAATCGAAGGCGGGATCGATCACCGCCGCCAAGGGCGCAAACTGCGCGCTGTCGCGCTCATCGAGCACGAGATCGGCGTCCGCGTCACCGACCTGGTAGCCGAAGAGCTCGTCCGCCCAGCGCAGCGGTCGCCCGATGGCGCGCGCGTACGGATCGAGCAGGAGCTTGCTCGGGTTGAAGCGCAGCCCCGTGAGCGGATCGTACGGTCCGTACACCCGATAGCCGTAGAGCTGCTCGGGTCCGATGCCGGGCACGTACAGGTGCCAGACGCCGTCGGTGCGCTCGCGCACCCGGATGCGTTGCTCGTTTTTGCCCTCGGCATCGAAGAGGCACAGCTCGACCGACTCGGATCCTTCCGAGAACAGTGCAAAGTTGACGCCCTCACCGTCCCACATCGCACCCCGCGGATGGGGCGAGCCGACGGCATGCGGGGCCCGATCGCGCTGCAGGGCCGAGGACACGGAGGTGGGAACCGGCTTCACTGAGAGAATCGATCGGGCAGGTCCATCCGGTGCGACGCGGACTCCATCCGGTGCGGCGCGGAATCTCGTTCCATGGCAATTCCTCTAGGTTGTTCGCGCGAGAGTGAGCGCAGCTGCAGCATCGTGCTGTCGGCTGAGGGCCGATTCGCCTGTAGGATGCGAATCGACGCGTCGCCCTCCGCGGCAACGATGCTCAGGGGCCGGGCCAGCTCCAGTCGCGGATCTCGGGCATGTCCTCGCCGTGGCGCTCGATGTAATGCCGATGCTCCACGAGCTTGTCCTCGAGCTGCTGCTTGAGATAGATCCCGGGGCTGCCGGTCTGCGGCAGCCGGTCGATGGCATCGATGACCAGATGAAAGCGATCGAGATCGTTGAGCACCGCCATGTCGAAGGGAGTGGTGATGGTGCCCTCCTCCTTGTAGCCGCGCACGTGCACGTTGTCGTGGTTGTGGCGGCGATAGGTGAGCCGGTGAATGAGCCACGGATAGCCATGAAAGGCGAAGATGACGGGCTTGTCGCGGGTGAACAGCGCATCGAAATCGTAGTCGCTCATGCCGTGGGGATGCTCGGTCGGCGGCTCGAGCTTCATGAGATCGACCACGTTCACGACGCGCACTCGGAGCTCGGGCAGATGCTTGCGCAGGATGGACACGGCGCCGAGCGTCTCGAGCGTGGGCACGTCGCCGGCGCAGGCCATCACGACGTCGGGGTCGGCCTGCTGATCGCTGCTCGCCCACTGCCATATGGAGGCGCCCTCGGTACAGTGCTTGACGGCGGCGTCCATCGACAACCACTGCGGTGACGGGTGCTTGCCCGCCACGACCACGTTGATGTAGTGGCGGCTGCGCAGGCAATGATCCATTACCGACAGCAGGCAGTTCCCGTCGGGCGGCAGATAGACGCGCACGATGGCGGACTTCTTGTTGACGACGACGTCGATGAAGCCCGGGTCCTGATGTGTGAAGCCGTTGTGATCCTGGCGCCAGACATGCGAGCTCAGCAGATAATTGAGCGAGGGGAGCTTGCGGCGCCACGGGAGCTGCGCGGTCACCTTGAGCCACTTGGCATGCTGGTTGAACATCGAGTCGATGATGTGGATGAACGCCTCGTAGCAGTTGAACAGGCCGTGACGGCCGGTGAGCAGATAGCCCTCGAGCCAGCCCTCGCACTGGTGCTCGCTCAGCATCTCCATCACGCGCCCCTCGGGCGCGACGTGGTCGTCGGTCGGCAGGATCTCGGCGACCGACTCGCGCGAGGTCACCTCGAAGACGGCGTTCCAGCGGTTCGACGTCGTCTCGTCCGGGCTGAAGACCCGGAAGTTCCGCTGCTCGGCGTTCTGCACGAAGACGTCGCGGATGAGCGCGCCCTGCACGCGCGTCGCCTCCGCCTGCACGCCGCCCGG
>DATGIA010000107.1:0-35440 GCA_035307465.1 Steroidobacteraceae bacterium | reverse complement strand
CCGACGCCGGCGTTTCCTTCGCGGTAAGATCTCGCCGGTGACCCAGGACTCCCTTCCGTCCGCCACGCTGCCGCAGACGCCCGCCCGCGGTGGACTGCGGCAGAGCTTCGCGGGCCGCTTGCTTCAGCTCGCGCTCTTGTTCTTTCTCGAGAAGGTCTTTCTCGATCAATTCGTGGACTTCACCTTGGCCGATGCGTCCCAAGGTTTCGGGGCCTCGGTGCGCTCGCTGCAGCACTGGCTGTTTAGATTCATCGCCGTGTTCGGCGCATCCATCCTCGTGTTCTCGCTCGCGCGCGGGCGCGCGCCCTCACGTGAAATCGCCCCGGTGCGCTCTGCGATGCCGCGCGCGAGGTGGCTTCTCGCCCATCTGCTGCTGCTCGCGATACTGGCCGCTCTGAGTCATTCGCTCTATCGGCAGGCGACCAGCGATCTGTCGCTCGCTCTGGTCGCTGGCGCCGGCATCGTCGTCGGCCTGGCCGCCGTCGTCACCGCGTTGCTCGCCTTCGCGCCCCGTGCCATCTGGATGAGCGATGCTCGATCGCTCGGAGCGGCCTGGCTCTACGCGGCGATCATCGCGGGTATCGCGACCAGTGCGATCGGCCTCCTGCAGAGCCTGTGGCGGCCGGCCTCTGCGCTCACGTTCTATCTCGTGGCGAGTCTGCTGAGGCCGATCCTGCCGGCGCTTCAGGCCGATCCCAATGAGCTCATCCTCGACACCGGCCGTTTCGCCGTCCAGGTGGCAGATGCCTGTTCGGGACTCGAAGGGATCGGCCTGATCCTGTTGTTCAGCACGCTCTGGCTCGTCTACTTCCGGCGCGAGTACGTGTTTCCCCGAGCGCTCTGGATCGTGCCGATCGGCATGGTGGCAATGCTCGCGCTGAACGCTTTGCGAATTGCGGTCCTTCTCCTCATCGGCCACGCGGGTTATCCCGAGATCGCCCTGTTCGGCTTCCACTCCCAGGCGGGATGGCTCACCTTCATCCTCGGAGCCTGCGCCGTGGTGCTCTTGAGCCGCCGGCCGCTCTTCCTGCGCCCGGAGAGAGATCCGCAAGACCGGCGAGCCGTGGCGCCCAATCCGACGACCCCCTATCTGGTGCCCCTGCTCAGCATCCTGGCGGTCGGCATGCTGACACGCGCGGTCTCGGACCCATCCCAGGCCCTCTATCCGCTCAGCGTCCTGGCGGGTCTGGGAGCGCTCTGGGCGTATCGCCGGCCCCTGAGCCAGACCCTCGATTGGGGCTTCACCTGGCGCGGGCCGCTCTGCGGTGTGGTCGTCGGTGCGCTGACGATCATCGTGATGCATCTACTGCCCCCGAATCTGGATCCTATCCCCACCGGGACGGCGCTGGGTCGCTGGCTCGCCGCCGGGAGCCGGTGTGTGGCGGCGTTGATCACGCTGCCCCTCGCCGATGAGCTCGCCTATCGCGGTTTTCTCATGCGCCGGCTGACGCGGGTCGACTTCGAGGCGATGCCGTTCACCGCCGTGCGATGGCCCGCGATCGGGGTGAGTGCGGTGGTTTCGGGCGCGATCCACGGCGCGCTCTTCATTCCGGCGCTGATCGGGGGCATCGCCTACGGATCGCTAATCGTGCGCCGGGGAAAATTCGGCGAAGCCGTGGTGGCTCATGTTTTGACCAACGCTCTGGTCATCGCCGCCGCCGGCCCGTGGGCGGCCATTTAACAGAACGTTTTACAGAACGGGAACAACGATTTGCGCGGCGCCACCGGCGTGTTAGGATCCCTCAAAGAGACATTCGAAGAGGCGGTGTGTCGTGAAATCCAAACTCTTGATCGGGACCCTTTTGCTGGCTTTCGCTGGTACCGCGTCGGCGAAGCAATGCGACTCGTTTTTTTGGTGGAAAGTGTGCGACCGCAAGGAGCACAAGGTGCACACCGTGCCGCAGTTCGATACCTCGTCGGGTGTGGTCGCATTGACCCTCCTGGGGGGCGGTCTCGTGGTACTTCGCGGGCGGCGGTCGAGCACCCCTCAAGGCGTGACCTGAGGTGTGTTGCTGACTTGCGGTGTGTCGCTGAGGGTAAGCGATACCGGGAGCATCCCCGCGCTCGGATTGGTCGCAGGGCGATAGCCCACCAGTAGAAACGCCCGGTTCTCCGAATATCCTTGCGCTCCCAGACCGCTCGCGGTTCGCGAGTCATGGTCGATGCGTAATTTGAGCTCGAGCCATCGCCCGCGCCGCAGCACCAGGCCCACGCCGGCGATCCCGTCGGTCTCGGCGTACTGACCATTCGAATAGCGGGTCCGATACACGCTGCCGATGAGCTGCGCGGCGAGCACACCGGTGAGCTGGCGTGTCGCGTTGAGCTGCGCGGTCTCGCGGTCGAGATCGAGCTGCGGCAGACCGGCGTAGCTGTCCTTTTCCCACTGCGCGCTCAGAGCGATGCTTGTCCGATGATGAAGGTATTGCCAGACGATCGAGGTGTAAGTGTCCTTATAGTTGGCCGACGTCACGGCGGCCGGCGAGGTTCCTGTCGTTGCAAGCGCACCCGGTTGAAGCGTGCTGAAATTCGTGCTGGCATCGGTCAGATTCTGGCCCGCGGCGAGCGTCAATTTCGACGACGGAGACAGCAATCGTTCGACGCTCAATTTCCCGAGGCCGCCGGTCTGCGTCGTGGGGCCCCTGCCGCTCGCGGGGATCTGGCCGGTCGGTACGTTCTGGATGAGCGCGCTGTTGGCGGAGGAGCTCGAGTCAACCCGGGTAAGACCCAGGTCGGCCTCGATCTTGGTGCGCTCTCCGTGGAGTTCGTACGCGGCGTAAACGCTGCTGCGGGTGAAGTCGGTGTTGAGCTGCGTGTTCTCGAACAGCGCGCGTTCACTCGCGACGTTGATCGAGACGCTGGAGCGCGCACTGAGGAGCCTGCCGAGTGCGAGGTCGCCGAGGAAGCGGTTGCTGCTGAAGGGGCTGACCTGATAGTCCGAGCGCACATAACGCAGCGTGGCATCGAGAAAGCCAACCCCGCCGAGGCGCAGATCGAGATTGGGGCCCGTGCTCACGTAGTTGATGTTCTCGCGGTTCAGCGGCGTCACCGGCAGGAAGGGATCGAGCGCGACCTGCCCGAAGTGCTCCTGCACCGTCCAGCTGATCTTCTCCGGAACGAAGGCGTAGCGTGCGGTGCCGTCGAATCGGCCCACGAGCTCGCTCGCGTACGCGCCCTGCAGGTAATCGAGCTCGCTGAAGTCGCCCTTCGCCTCGGCGTCCAGGAACCGCGTCTTGTCCTTGAGCGCAAAATCCACATCGGCGATCGCCATCGTCTGGCTCAGCTTGTTCGACTGGACGAGCGTGACGTTGTCGGTTTCTCCCACGCCGACGTCGGCACCGTAGTCGAACGTCCCGATCGCGTGTGACGGGAGAGCGAGGGTCGAGAGAAGGCTTAAGGCGGCGAGTTCAGTGCTTAGGCGCGCCGGCATCGCCATACGTTCCGTATTTCCCGTAGCCGTAGCCGTAGTAGCGCTCGATGAGCCCGTCACGAGCTTCGTTCAGCACCAGGCCGCCGGCCTTGGATTCGTCGATGAGCTTGATGGCATCGGTGACCGCCCGCTGCGGTGTCTGTCCCGCACGCACCACCAGCACGACCTGGCCGGCGATGCCGATCAGGGTCTGCGCCTCGCTCGTCACCAGCAACGGCGGGGAGTCGAGCAGCACGATTCGCCGCGGGTGGGCGGTGCACAGCTCCTGCATGAGACGGCGCATCCGATCGCTGCCGAGGAGCTCGGCGATGCTCTCGAGCGGCGCGCCGCCCGGCAGGATCGACAATCCCCGCACATCGGTGCCCACGACGGCCGATTCGGCGCTCTGTGACTCGTCCATCAGGAGATCGCCGAGACCCCGCTCCTTCTGCAGCCCGAAGATCCTGCTCACGTGCGGCTTGAGGAGATCCGCATCCACGAGCAGAACCGAGACGTCGCGTTCCCGGGCGATGCTCATGGCCAGGTTGATGCTCGTGAAGGTCTTGCCGTCGCCCGGCAGTGCGCTCGTGATCATGATGAGACGGCGCTCGGTCACGCCCGCGACCGGGGCCTGCAACGCACGCTGCAACAGCGGTCGCTTGATCAGGCGGAAGTGATCGGCGAATTGGCGATCCTTTTCCTGTTCGGGCAGATAGCCCGCTGCACGCATCGAATTGAGATCAATGGCAATACGCGTGGCGCCCGAAGCGGCATCGATGCTTGGGGTCGCAATGACCGGACTCAGCGTGCCCGCCGGGACCGAGGCCTCGCCGGGGCGCATGCGTGACATGGCGCGCTCGACCAGGCTCATGACGGCGTCAGCCCTTTGAGAGCGCCCAATGCGATGCGCACGCCGGCCCAGTTGAGCGCGAGCACGATCACGAGCGCAGCGATGAGACCCGCCCCGGCGGCCGAGAAGCGCACGAACCGCCGGCGGAACACGAACTGCTCACGGCTCGGAAAAGCGACGCTGACCGCGCCGAGGACCGGAAACTGCGAGATCTCATCGAGTCCCCGGACCGAGTTGACCACCGGCTTGAGCAGGTGCAGGCCGTAGGCGAGCCCCGCACCGAGGACGAGGGCCGCGAGCCAGATCTCGGCCAGCAGGTGGTTGCGGCGCGGCCACATCGGAATGACCGGCTCCTCGGGCGGCTGCACGATCTCGAAGCGCACCGACCCGGCGCTGTCGGCTTGCTCGCCGAGGCGTGCTTTCTGGTAATTCTCCATGAGCGCGGTGTACTCGGCCTTGTTGATGGCGTAGTCGCGCGTGAGCTGCTGATACTCCGCTTCGACCTGCGGGGCGCTGTTCAGGCGCGCGCGCAACTCTCTCACGGCCGCCTCGTGCTGAGCGACCTGGCGCCGCAGCGCCGCGATCTCGACGCTCACCTTGTTGAGCTCGAGCTCGATCGACTGGTACACGGGATTGCTGGCAGCGCCGCTGCTCGCGGCGGCACTCGCATCGCCCCGCTTCAGCCGCTCGAGCTCGGCGGCCCGGCGAGCCTTGAGCTCCGCGAGTGTCTCCCGCGTCGCGACCACGTCGGGGTGCTGGTCGGTGAAGCGCAGCAGCAGCTCGTCGAGCTTCGCCTGGGTCTCCTGGATCCGGCTCAAGGTGTCGCTTCCTGGTGTGATCCCCTGGGCGGTGAGCGTGCTCCCCGTCGTGCCGGCCGCCGAGAGGGCCACATCGCCGCGCAGCTGGTGGGTGAGCTCGTCGCGCCGGCTCTCGGCAATGGCGAGGTCGGTGCTCGCCTTCTTCGAGGCCTCGACCTCCGACTGAAGCTGCGCGAAATAGCCGCCCTGCTCGCTCGGCAGGAGTCCAACGTTCTGCTTCTTGAAGTTGGCGAGCTTGTCCTCGGCGACGCTCAGGCGCTGCTCGTAGTCCTTGATGCGCGCCTCGAGAAATTTTTGAGCGTTCTCCGAGCCCGCACGCTTGCCGCCGAGGGTCTGCTCGACGAAGTTGTTGAGGAGCGTATCGACCACCTTGAAGCTGCGCTTGGGGTCGGTGTCGAGGTAATCGATGGTGTAGACGGTGCCCGCGGTCGCACGCTCGTCCCCCGGGCTGCCTGCGTTCGAGACGGTGAGCGTGACCCGGTCGGCCATGTCATCGAGGAGTCTCACGCGCTCGCGCTCGGTGAGCGGCGTCGTCGGTAGCACGCCGGCATCCCGCGCGACCTTCTCGAGCTGCGGACGGGCGAGGAGCGATTCGCGTACGTAGTTGATCTGCGCATCGACGTCCTGCTCGAGGGTCAGGTTCGTGAGCACGGGCTTCAAGGGCGTACGCGTGTCGACGAACACGCTGGCAGTCGTCTCGTAGCGGTCCGGCAGCGCGAACACGATCGTCCAGCCGATGAGGGCGACGACGAGCGCCGCCGACAGGCCATACCAGCGGAAGCGCAACGCGCTGCGGATCTCGTCGTAGGCCTTCTCGAGCGCCGGCATCATGCGAAAGAACTCATCAGAAGCGCGTCTCGGGCACCACGAGCACATCCCCGGGCTCGAGCGAGTAGTTCTGCGTCATGTCGCCATTGTTGACGAGCGCATCGAGACGCACCTTGCGCTCCTCGCTCTTGCCGTTCGCCGAGCGCACGAGTCGCGATCGATTGCCCGCCGCGAACTGCGTCAAGCCGCCGACCGCCAGCACGGCATCGAGCACCGTCATGCCCTTGCGATACGCGAGGGCCTGCGGATGCAGCACCTGGCCGATCACCTTCACCTGGCTGAACGCGCTCGCAGGGACGGTGACTATGACGTTCACCTGGGGTGATTTCACGTACACCGACAAGGCTCGCTCGACATCGCGCGCGAGTTGCGAGGGGGTCTTGCCGACGGCGGTCATGTTCTCCACGAGCGGTGTGGAGATCTTACCATCCGGTCGCACCGGCACCGTGACGGTGAGGTCGGGATTGCGCCACACGAAGACTTCGAGCGTGTCGCCCGGTCCGATGAGGTAATCCCCTCCCACCTCCGATGAGGAAGGCGCGCTCGGCGGCGGGGCGGTCCCGCTGCCGGATGGGCTCGACGGAGCGGAAGGCGCGACTTGCTGACCAAGGGCCGTGGACCCCGCCAGCAACATCATCAAAGCCATTATTTTCATTGACTTATCCATCAAATATTAGTTCTTATCGAGGAAGTCTCCCGGGGGGTGTCGCCAAATGATCAAGCATAGGCACCCTCGAGGCAGGCCACCTCGATGCAGTCCTCAGAAACGACTAGCTTATGTCAACAGCGCTACAAAGCCAGCAGTCAGGGCTTAAACGGAAGGAAGGGTACGGAAACGCCAGACGGCGAGCGAGATGCGCCGCGCCGCCCACGGCCGATCAGCGGCCGTATTCAACCGATGATCGGACTCACCCGATGGTCGTGCTCACGACCGGCGAGCTGTTGCTCTGGGTGCCGACGCTCGTGTACGCCACGACCGTGAAGTACCAGGTGCCGGGCGAGAGGTTCGAGACGACGTAGCTCGCGACGCCCGGCGTCGCCACGTGGATCGACTCGGTCAGGTGATTCTGGCTGGTGCCGTAGTTGATGATGTAGCCCGCGAGATCGGTGAGCGGCGTCCCGTTGGTGTTCTCGGTGGGCGGCTGCCAGGAGAGCGTAATGCTCGCGGTCGCCTGTTCGGTGACGTTGATGGCGAAGGCGGGAAGCGTCGCGGTCGAGCTTCCGTTGGAAACCTCGATCACGATGTTCGAATAGGTGCCGACGTCCGCGGCCGTGGGAACACCGGTGAGCTCACCGGTCATTGGGCTGAAGCTCGCCCAGGGCGGCGCATGTTGAATCGAGAAGGTGAGCTGCGCGCCGTCGGGATTCTGCACACTCGGGTTGAAAATATAGGTCATTCCCACGACGGTCGAGCTCATCGGGGATCCTGCGATCGACAGTGACGTGGCGCTGCCTCCGCCGCCCGATCCGGAACCGCTGCCCGAGCCGGAGGAACTCTGGGATGAGTTGTTGGCGCCGGGCATCGAGCCGTCGTTCCCGCATCCGCCGAGGGCCAGCACCAGGACCAGGCCGAGGAGCCCAGAGAATTTCACCATAATATGTCACTCCCGAAGTTCAGTTCGAGCGAAGACGCAAAGCACCACGGGTGTGACGAGGTTTAACGCCCCGACCGATGGTCTTGGGCGGCAACCCCGCTATCTGGAGCTCATCGGAGCTCGAGACCGGAGGCTTTGCGTCCCCGCCTTGCGGCGGGTTTGCCTAACTATCGACGGGAGCTAGTTAACAGCAGCCGGATGGAACGCTTCAACTGTCTCCAGGACACGACAGGAGACGAGCGGAAAAGCCCGCGCATCGCGAGTGCGTGCGCTGGATTTGGCGGGGCTTCAGGGAAGCGGTGAGTCGTTCGTGCGCAGGTGTACGACGTTCGCAGCGTTCTCACCGGGCAGCGCTGCATAGCAGAGCGGTGCCGCGAAGCGCACGAAACGATAGATGCGATTTGAGTCGAGGCCGAGACGATGATCGCGCACGAGCTCCACCGCGTCACCGAACTCGCCGTGATTAATCTCGTGCACGAGCCGCGCTTCGCCGGTGAAGCGGCTGCCGAAGTTGAGGTTGTCGTACTCATCGAAGTAGAGCACGCAGCCGTTCGGAAGAAACGGCATCAGTCGCTCCCACACCGCGCGCGCCGAGCTGTAGTAATCGCAGTCGAACCAGACGAGGATCGGCGGCCGTGCGCGCAGCGAATCGAGAAACTCAGGCGTCAGCGTCTGCTGAAAGTAGCCCTTGTGAATCTCGAAGTTTCGATACTTGCGCGAGCAGTAATCGCGCAGCGCCTCGTAGCGCCCGCGAAACTGTCCCGGAACCCAGGAATCACCGCCGACGAGATCGAGATCCTTGGCGTCGGCGGCGCGCGGCATGCCCTCGAAGGAGTCGAAGGTGTGCACCGTGACGCGATCCTCCATGCCGAGATAGCGCGTGGCGTAGAGAAGCTTGGTGAATGCGTAGCCGTCGGAGGTGCCGAACTCCAGAATCGAAAAATTGCCGCGATAGGAGTGCTTCACCTCGCGCAGCACGGCGTACACGTGATCGAAGCGATAGAAGGTCGTGAGCGCCTGGCGCAGATAGCGTCGCGGGGATTCGACCAGGTTCAGATAGAACGCGGTCTTCAAATAATCACCGGGCAACAGGAGCGTGAGCAGCGAGAGGATCTTGCGCAACGGCGAGGGGTTCACCGCGTAAGTGATCTCCTTCGAACGAGGTGCGCCGCCATCGCCCATGGGAGAGGATGATATTTGACGCAGCGCCCCCACGCGCGTGGGAACGGGCTGATTGCATTGCCGGCGGAACGCTGACAGAACGGCTGCCCCACCGCGCCTCTACGGGCGGAGCCGCGCGGACATCTGCTATAGTTTTGGCTGAATTTTGCGCTGCGAGAAAAACATTACACCTGCCGACTCGACGGCGCGCGCCGCGCCCGCATCGATGCCCCGACCGAGCGTCACCCTCGTCGTCCCGACCTACCGGGAGGTCGAGAGCATTCCGCACCTGCTTGCGCGAATCGAGCAGGTGCGCTCGAGCTCCGGTCTACCGATCGAGGTCCTGCTGATGGACGATGACAGCCGCGACGGCAGCGCGGAGCTGGTCGAGCGACTCGCGCTGCCCTGGGCGAAGCTCATCACCCGCACCACGAACCGCGGCTTGAGCTACGCCGTTCTCGACGGCCTCGATCGCGCCCAGAGCGAGATGCTGGTGGTGATGGACGCGGACCTGAGTCATCCGCCCGAGAGGATTCCCGAGATGCTCAAGGCGCTCGAGGCAGGCATGGACGTTGCGGTCGGCTCGCGCTTCGTGGAAGGCGGCTCGACTGCGCATGATTGGGGATTCTTGCGCTGGTTGAACAGCCGCATCGCCACCCTGCTGGCCTTACCCCTGACGCGGCTCTCGGACCCGATGAGCGGATTCTTCGCCCTCCGCCGCTCGACCTTCCTCGCCGGAAAGGATTTCAATCCGGTAGGTTACAAGATACTCCTCGAGCTCATCATCAAGTGCCATTGCCGGCGGGTGGCCGAGGTGCCGATTCATTTCGACAACCGGCGCTTCGGCGAGAGCAAGCTCACCTTCGCCGAGCAGCTGCGCTATCTGCAGCACCTGCGCCGGCTTTACATCTTCAAGTACGGCACCTGGTCGCACCTCATGCAATTCCTGGTGGTGGGATTCTCGGGAATGATCGTGAACCTGGCCCTTCTCACCGCCCTGCTCGCCGCCGGGGTCGCCGATCGCACCGCCGTCGCGGTGGCGATCGCCCTCTCGCTCGTGTGGAACTTCATCTTGAACCGTCGCTTCAGCTTCTCCTATGCGCGCGACCGCTCCATCCTTCATCAGTTTCTGGGGTTCGTCGCCGCCTGCGCACTGGGCGCCGCCGTGAACTACATGGTCACCGTGAGGCTCCTCGCACTCACCCCGTACAAGCAGCTCGCCGCCATGGCGGGCATCCTCGCCGGCACGGTTTTCAACTTCGTGGCGAGTCGCTTCTTCGTGTTCCGCGCCCGCTACATCAAGGACTGATCACTCGAGCACTCGACATCACTCGAGTATCCGATAATCGCTCGTGCGCACGGAGCGCTCGGTATGGCGCGCGTTCCCGTACAGACGCAGCCGCACGCTGGCGCGGGCGAGCCGGGCTGGGTCAAGCCCCGCACCCACCGGGGCGTGCGCATCCCTCGGCAGCGGCAGGTCGAGCCCGTAGAAGCTCAAGGCGTTCAGCATGGCGCCGTACGGGCGATAGTCGGGCCAGCATTTCGATCCCTCGATCGGCACCGCGCTCCCCGCATCCCCTTCGAGGACCGCCTGGTAACAGAAGGGTGCGCGCCCGACCTGCTCGCAGCGCACGCTTAAAGTGCCCGCGTCGGCATCGGTCGCACAGGACCCCACCCCGGGGAGGCGCACCTCGCCGTGGCGGGCGGGCAGCCGCACCTCGGCGACCGGCTCGAGCATCGTGAGCCAGTAGTGGAGCATCACCACCGGCGCCTGGGCACCGAGCAGCGCCCGCGGCAGCTGCAGCGCCTGGGCGACGGGATAGTTCGGCTCTTGTGCCGTGCCCGCCCTCGCCTTGAGCGCCGCCGGTGAGTAGGGCAGAAGTGCGCGATAGCGCACACCGCCCTGTGCATCGAGGACTCGCACCTCGATCCGATCGGTGAGGAGCACCGCGGCCGGCGCGAGACCCTCGACCTGCAGCGGGACCTCGATGAGCTCCGTCCCGACGCCACCCGAGCGGTGCGCGAGGTACTCGAGCGCGGGGTCGACCTGACCGCGCCAGAGCGCCCGGCTCGCCTGGCGTCCGGTAACGGTGCGCTCGGGCGCCGCGCTCGCGGGCTCGGGAATCCCGGGTGCAGAGGTGAGCTTGAGCGCGCTCGGCGCGGTCGCATCGAGTGTGCGCTGCAGGGCGAATCCCGCATCCCACGGCAGCTGCACGAACGCGAGAAGCCCCGCGCCTGCCCACGCGAGCGCCCGCGCACGGCCCGTTGCCCGGCGCCTATATTGCAGGACGAGGATCACCACGGCGCCGACGCACGTGACCGCGTGCTGCACCAGGTGCTCCATCCACGAAAGTCCCGTCTCGCAGGTGGGACATCGGTGCTCTGCGAGCAGGAGCGCGGCGAGGGCGGTGCCTGCCACATAGAGCACCACGAGCACGGCGCCCTGCAGCGCGAGCTCGGTCATGGAGCGCGTCGTCGCGGCGAGCGCCGCCACCGGCAGCACGAAGAACGCCAGCAGGTAGGCATCCTTGAGGAGGAGCGGGCCCAGGGCCGCGCCCAGCGGGAAGCCCTCGGCCAGCACGTGCACCGTGTTGATGAGGAGCATCGGCACGAACACCGTGAGCAGGATGAACAGGATCTTCTCGGTGAGCAGGTCGCGCCGCCGGATCGGGCGTACGAGCCAGTCCTGATCCGCGCCCGGCAACGGGTCGACCTGCACCGTCGCGATGGTGAGCGCGGCGATCGACAGGAACCAGGCGATGGTGAGCGGCCGTTGCAGCTCGAGCGCGACCGCGCTGCCTTCGAGCAGGCCGCCGGCGTGAATCGCGATCTCGAGCGCAATCTGGATGCCCGTGACGAGGGCCACCATCGGAGCGAGCAGCTGCCAGTCCTTGCGCAGCAGGGAGACGATCATTCAGGCCGCCCGCCGCGCACGCACGACGGCGATGAAGATCGCGCGCAGCGCGGGGCTCGACCCGGCGCCCATCAAGGGACGCGCGAACTCGTGCAGCTCGGACATCGATCCCTGGAAGAGCAGCCGCCCCTCGTGCAGGAACGCGACGTGGGTTGCAAAGCGCTCGACCTCGTCGAGCTCGTGCGAGGACAGCAGCACGGTGGTGCCGGGCGGGCGCGTGCGCAATCCGTCGATGATCTCATCGCGGGCGAGCGCATCGAGGCCGCTCAGGGGCTCATCGAGCACGAGCAGCTCGGGATGAAACGGCAGTGCGCACGCGAGCACCATCTTCATGCGCATGCCGTGCGAAAGCGCGCCGAGGCGCCGGCGCGCCGGCAGCGCGAGCCGTGTGCGCAGCTCGCGCTCGGCCGCCGGATCCCAGCGCGGATACAGCGGACGCAAATAATCGAAGAACTGCTCGACGGTGAGGCGCGCGGGCAGCACCTGGTTTTCCGAGACATACCCCACGCGCGCGAGCACCTCCGGGCACAGGGCGCTCGATGCGCGACCGAGGATCCTTGAGCCGCCGCGACTCGGCGCGATGAGATTCAGAAGCAGCTTGAGGGTCGTCGTCTTGCCCGCCCCGCTTGCGCCGAGCAGCGCGAAGACGCTGCCCGTCGGCACGCGCAGCTCAAGCTCGTGCAGGGCCTCGCCGTTGCCGTAATCCATGCACAGGCCGTGGGTCTCGACTGCGAACGTTGCGCCAGCGGCCACGGCGTTCATGCGGCGCTCGGGCGGCGCTCAGGCGGCGCTCGCGAGGTCGGAGGACGGCTCGCGCCGAAAGGATTCGCGGGGCTCGCCCTGGATCATCATGCGGAACCAGATTTCCGAGTTGATCAGCAGCCACAGACGATTGCCGTGATCGGCTCGGCCCGCGAGATGCTCACCGAGCAGCGCGCTCACCGCGCGCTCGGCGAGAATGCCGCTGCGCACGAGCTCCGAGTGCTCGAGATACTCATGATAGAGCGAGCGGTACTCATCGCGCAGGATGTAGGGCAGCGCCGAGGAGAAGCCCTGCTTCGAGCGCGTGAGGATCTCGGGAGGCAGGTAGCGGGCGGCGAGCTTGCGCTGCAGGTAGCGCAGACTCCGCCCCCGGACCTTGAAGCTCGAGGGGATGCAGGCTGCGAACTGCGCGAGCCGGTGGTCCATGAAGGGACTGCGCTCCTCGAGGCCGTGCGCCATGGTCATGCGATCGCTGATCATCACGGGGTGATCGGGCAGGCGCACCTGGCTGTCCGCGTAAAGCATGTGATCGATCGGATCGTCGCTCTTCAAAGCATCGTACGGCTTCCGCAATGCCTGCTCGGCCTCGAAGCCCGCGAGCGCTTCGCGCGTCGCCGGGGTGTAGAGCTCATGCCGGCGCCCGGCATCGAAATAAAAATACGTGAGACTCGCCGCGTAACGCGCGCTGCCCTCGAGAAAGGACAGCCGGTGCAGCCACTTCAGCTGATGCTCGAGGCTCTTGTACCAGCCGGAGGCCGGCAGCATCGTGAGCGCCGGGCCGAGCAGGCCGCGCCGCAGCGCCGCCGGGATGCGCCCGTAATAGCCCGCGTAGACATTGCCGTAGTAGCGATCGTAGCCACCGAAGAGCTCATCGCCGCCGTCCCCGCCGATCACGACCTTCACGTGGCGGCGGGCGAGCTGCGCCACGTACCAGGTGCAGAGCGAGAGCGGGTCGGAGGGCTCATCGAGGTGATAGACGAGATCGGCCAGCAAGGGGCGCAGGCTCGGGCGCACGGTGAGCGCGTGATGGTCGGTGCCATAGCGCTCGGCCACTGTCAGCGCATGGGGCGCCTCGTCGAACTGGCGGTACGGCAGACCCACGGTGAACGTCGGCAAGTCGCGCACCTTCAGCCGCTCGACCAGCAGCGCGACCAGCAGGCTCGAGTCGAGACCGCCGCTCAAGAACGCGCCGACCGGCACGTCGCTCACGAGATGCAGGCGCAGGGACTCGACGATCTGCTCCTCGAGCTCCTCGAGCAGCACCGCCTCCGAGGCTTCGTTCTTGGGCTCGAACTTGAGATCCCAGTAGCGCCGCAGGACCGGCGCCCGGCCGGGCTCGACGGTCAGGCAGTGGCCCGGCGGCAGCTTGGTGATACCGCGATACATGCTGAGCGGCGGGGCGATGAGGCGCAGCGCCAGATACTGATCGAGCGCCTCGAGATTGAGCTGCCGAAGCGCCGGGTCGAGCGCCAGCAGTCCCTTGATCTCGGAGGCGAATGCGAAGCGCGTGCCCTGCGCGGCATAGTAGAGCGGCTTCTGTCCCAGATGATCGCGTGCGACGAACAGGCGCCTGCGCCCAGCGTCCCACAAGGCGAAGGCGAACATGCCGCGCAGACGCTCGAGCAGCGCCTCGCCGCAGCGCTCGTAGAGCGCGATGATCACCTCGCAGTCGCTGTGCGTGAGAAAGCGATGCCCTGCCTGCTCGAGCTCCGCGCGCAGCTCCCGGTAGTTGTAGATCTCTCCGTTGCAGACGAGAAAAATCGTGCGCTCGGCGTTGTGCAGCGGCTGTCGCCCGCCTTCGAGGTCGATGATCGAGAGACGCCGATGGCCGAGCGCACACACCCCGTCGCTCTCGACCCCCTCCCCGTCCGGCCCGCGATGACGCAGGGCGTACAGCATCGAGGCGATGTCCGCTCCGTCCGGCCGCAGCGCACCGACGATACCGGCTATTCCACACATGCGGGGGCCTCCGCTCGCGCCGCGAAGGCGCGGATCACCGACTCGAACACCTGCTCGTAGCGCTCGGCGCACCGACCGATCAGGTAGTCCTCGACGGCGCGCCGATTGTGCTCGCCCATCGCGGCGCGCAGCGCCGGGTCATCGTGCAGCGCCTGGAGCCCGCGGGCGAAGGCGCTCACATCGTTGAGCGGCAGCACGAAGCCCGTCTTGCCGCTGCGCAGGAAGTCGGTCTGCCCGCCGTGGTCGTAGCACACGACCGGCAGCCCGAGCGCCATCGCCTCGAGGAACACGAGGCCGAACCCCTCGTGCTGGCTGGTCGATGCGAAGACGTCCGCGAGAGCGAGCAGCGCGTACTTGCGCTCCTCGGAGACCTGACCCAGGAGGTGCACGCGCGCAGCGAGGCCGCGAGCCTCGGCCGCGGCGCGCACCGCCGCGAGCTCGGGCCCCTCGCCGATGAGCACGAGATGCATCACCGGGCGCTCCGCTCGCGCCATCGCCTCGATGAGCTGCGGCGCGGCCTTGCGGGCGACCACGCGCCCGACGCTCACGAGCACGAGCGCCGCCTCGGGAATGCCGAGCTCGGCGCGCGCGGCGGCCGGCACCGCGGGCGGCGGGTCGATCCCCAAGGGGATGAGCTCGGAGGCTCGTTTCACCCCGTAGATGCGCTCGACGTGCTCGAGCGTGTTGCGCGACTGGCCGACCAGCGCCGACGCACGTCGCAGCATCCGGCGGATCGGGGCTCGCAGCCACGGATGCCGATGGGGTGATGAGGGCTTGCTCGGGTCGTAGAGGTCGCCGCCGTGCACCGAGAGCACGTTCGGGATGCGGTGCGCGCGCGCGAGCCGTTCGCCCACCGGCCCCGTCGGCACGACGAAGTGCGTGTTGATGACGTCGAACTCGCCGCGCAGCCGCCCGCCGCGTGCGAGCGCCATCGGCAGATACGCGAGCATCGAGGGAAAATTGGCGACCGCGAGCTGGCGGCGGAAGAACACCGGGACTCGCAGCACGCGCACGCCCTGCTCGATCGACTCCGCGGGCAAATCGAGCGCGCGCGAGGTCAGAACGGTCACCGTGTGGCGACGGCGGGCGAGCTCGCGCGCGAGCGCCGCCATCACCACGCCGCCGCCGCCCCCCAGGGGCGGGTACTCGTAGTTGCAGAACAGAATGCGCATCACAGCAGTCCCTCGCGCCGGTACCAGGCGATGGTCTCGGGCGCACCCGTGCGCAGCGCGATCTCGGGACTGAATCCGAGGAGCTCCTGCGCCTTGGTGATCGAGAACAGGAAGGACTTGCGAAAGAAATCGAGCCGGCGCCGGTGCAGCGGCGGCTGGATGCCGAGCGGCGCGAGCGTGTGCTCCATCAGTACCGCCGCGGTGAGGAAGGGCCACATCGGCAGGCGCGGCGCCGTCGCGGGACGGCCGAGCGCCGTCGCCACCTCGCGCACCAGCTCGCGCGTGGTGAGGACCTCGCCGCCCGCCATCACGAAGGTCTCGCCGACCGCGCGCGGATGCACGGCCGCCAGATCGAGTCCGCGCACGAGATCGCTCACGTGAATCACTTGCCGGCGGTTCTGCCCCGACCCGAGGATCACGAACCGGCCGCGATTCACGGCCCGGAACAGTTTCAGGAGCCGGAAGTCCCCCGGGCCGTAGGTCTCGGAAATGCGCACGATGCTCACCTCGAGCCGCTCGCGGTAGCTGCGCACGAGCTCCTCGGCCTTGAGCTTGCTGCGCCCGTACATATTCACTGGATGCGGCGGGCTTTGCTCATCGAGCGCCTCGCCGCGCGACTCCCCGTACACCCCGATGGTGCTGCCCTGCACGAAGCGGCGCGCACCGGCCGCGAGCGCCGCCTTGAGGAGTGTCTCGGTCCCCCGGACGTTGACGTCCTCGAAGTAGCTTTCCGGTACATTGGCCTCGTGCTGCGCTGCAGCCAGATGGATCACGACCTCGCAGCCCGTAACGATGCGCCGCGCATAGTCGGGATCCTGCAACGGGCCCTGCTCGATGCGAAGGCCGCTCGCCTCGAGCTCGCGCGCGCGCAGGCGCTCGGCGTCCGTGTTGAGCTGCCCCGCGACGACGGGCTCATCACCGCGCGCCCGCGCGCTGAGCGCGTAGCGCGACCCGATGAACCCCGTCCCTCCCGTCACCAGCACTCGCATCCTGAGTCTCTCAGAGCCCCATTCGAGCCCGCGGCGCGGCCCGGTGCCGCGCCAGGATCTGCTCGGTCCCCGCGAGCTCCTCGCGCTCGCGCGCCTCGCTCCACCCGAGGAGCGCACGCATGCGCGCCGCGGCGGCCTCGAGCGCCGCGCGGCCGGGGTGCTCGCCCGACCCCAGGTCGGTGCGCCTCAGGACCACGTCCTCCAAGCGCAGCGCCATCTCCTCGCTCACCGCATGGCTCACCTCCGCAAGGACGGTCGCGCCCTCGCCCAGCCGCGCCGCCTCGCCCGGCGCGCGTGCCCGCTCGAGGAGCGCCCGGTACTCGGTACCGTAATTACGCACCCAGCTCTCGACCGACGCCGCCGCGACCCCGGCGGCCTCGGCCCGGGCACGACGCAGCAACGCCTCGGTGTCCTCGATATCCCCGCCGAGGAGCGCGGTGCGATCGGTCGGCGGCCGCGGGGGTGCCTTCGGGTGCTGCTCGAGCAACAGATCGAGCGCCCGGCCGGCATCCCCGCGAGCGGTCGTATAGCGGATGCCGATGATCGTGACGAGACCCTTCACACCCTGGACTCGGTGGTCGAGCAGGCGCGACTCCTTGCCGAAGGACAGCTCGCCCGAGCTCGAGGTCTCGTCCCCGAAGGGCACCAGGCCGCAGTGCGCATACAGCACATCCTCGCGCTTCAGGCGCAGCGGCGGATAGGCCGCGTTGATCTCGGCGATCCATGCGGTGAGCTCGGCTTCCTCGACCTCCGCGACGTCGGGCCGCGCCGGGAAGAGCCGGTGCCACACGCCGATCAGCAGCCGGTCGCGCCACGGGACGGCGAACAGATGCCGGGCCGAGCGGCTCACCAGGGCGTCGCTGTCGCGCGTCGCTCCGGGCACGGCGAGTGCGTAGCGCGAGCTCGGCCGCCGGTCGACGATGAAGCACGCATCGCGCGAGAAGTGCCCGCGCTGGTGCCGGCCGAAGCGCTCATCCTCGAGCAGGTAGTCCGCCCAGGGGCCGGCGGCATTGAGGACGAGCCGCGCGCGGATCTCGAGCTCATCCCCCGTGAGCCGATCGCGCGCCCGCACCCCGCCGATGCGATCGCCGTCCCATAGAAACCCGGTCGCCTCGAGGTAATTGGCTACGTGCGCGCCGCGCCGAGCGGCCGAGCGCACGAAGGCGAGCACGAGACGTGCGGTGTTGTACATCTGGCCGTCCTCGAAGACCGCCCCGCCGGTCAGCGAGCGCGACTCGAGCTCGGGGAACAGGGTGAGTGTCTCGCGGCGCGAGAGCAGTCTCGGCCGCGCGATGCGCCGCTGAGGGTCGCCGATGCGGGCGTTCTTGCCGAGCGTGAGCCCATCGTAGACCCACAGGCCGGCGGCGAGCAGCGCCTTGCCCTGGCGGCCGTGGCCGTAGGTCGGGATCACGATCGGCAGCGGGCTCACCAGATGCGGGGCGATGCGCAGCAGCGCCGAGCGCTCGTGGCATGAGGCGCGCAGCCGGCGCACGTCGCCATGCTGCAGGTAGCGAATGCCGCCATGGACCATCTTGAAGCACTCGGCCGAAGCGCCGCCACCGAAGTCGCTGCGCTCGATGAGCGCGACCGAGAGCCCGCGCAGGGCGCCGTCCCAGGCCGCGGCCGCGCCGAACGCCCCACCGCCGATCACGAGCAGGTCGTAGGTTTCATTCGACAGACGGCGGAGGTCGCGTTGCATGATTCACCCGGCGCGCAGCGGATTGGCGACGGGCGCCTTGTGCCTGCAGGCAGTCACGCGCGTGCGCTCGGTCAGGTGTTCTCGAACACCTTCAAGGGGTAGTGCTGGTCCGCCGTCTCGCGACCCTTCACGAGCTTCACCTTCACACGGTGCTCGAGATAGGAGGTTCGCGGGACGTGCGGTGTGGGCTTCACGTCCTGGTAGTCGATGTAGGCGTCGAAGTTGATGGCACCGCCCAGGGAGACCTTCAGCTTGTTCTTGAGCACCCAGGCGAGAGGGCCGAGCTTCGGAGCGCTCGGGATCAGGGTCGAGCGCATGGCGGTGCGCGCGGTCGTCACCATCCAGCAGTTTTGCTCGCACGCACGCACCTTGGCGATCGAGCTCTGCGCGGTGGCGCTCGCCATGATGTCCTCCCAGCGCTCGCGCGCGAGATTGCCCATCGGCAGATCGCTGCGCACGTTGCACGCCCACACATCCGACCACGGATCGATGAAGGCGAAACCGGTACCCGCGACGCACGGAATCAGTCGCGGGTGGCCGAGAATCTTCTCGATCAACCCGAGATTCAGATAGGCGCGGAACCAGTTCTTCACCGTGCCGCTTTTCAGCAGGGCGCTGATCAAGCCCTCCACCTGGCGGGCCACCTTCACCCGGTCGTAGAAGTAATTGTCGTTCTTGTAGAACTGCCAGGCATTGTGCAGCGTGGAGGTGGCGAGCTCGAAGCCCTCCGCGCGGGCGAACTCGTACGCCTGCACGAGCTGGTCGACGTTCTCGTCCTGAATCACCATCGCGAAGCCGAGATCGCGGCCGCCCGCCTCCTTGAGCAGGCGCAGCCCCCGCACCTTGGTCGCGTAGCCATCATCCTCGCCGCGGATGCGATTGTTCGTGGCCTCGTTCCCCTCGAGGCTGAAGCGCACCTTGATGTTCGGATATTTCTTGATGATCGGGACGAGCTTCTCGGGATGCAGCCCGTTCGAGCTGATCTCCATGATGCGCGCCTTCGGGTAGAGCACATCGACGAGCGTCGCGAGATCACGGCGCAGCGTCGGCTCACCGCCCGACAGATTGAGATTGTCGAACCCGCCCGGCAGCTTGGCGAGCGTCTCGGGCGTGACCTCGAGCTTGGGCTCCGTGGGATTCTTCCAGATGTAGCACATCTGGCAGCGCGAATTGCAGCGGAACGTTGGAATGACCGTCAGATCCATGAGACCTCTCGAAAGCATCAGCGCACGTCGAAGGAGGGGCGCGCGCCGCTTGGGAACCGCCAAATGATATGCCAAATCGCGAGTGCGCGCGGGGCGGTAAGAATTACAAACACTTCGAGCCTTGCGCAAACGTTGATTGCGATCACCGAGGCGGGCGCCTTATGACAAGAGCGCTGCGCGTGCGCTCGGCGCCCGGCGCAGATTTGGTGCATCATGCGCGGCGCGCCCGGCCGGGCTGCATGAGGCTGCTCGTTTCGATGCCAACCCTGCTCGCCATCAATAACTATTTCTATCGCCGCGGTGGCTCGGAGGCGGTGTTCTTCGAGCACAATCGTCTGCTCGCCGAGGCCGGCTGGGAGGTCGTGCCGTTCTCGATGCAGGATGCGAAAAACGAGCCCACCCCTTGGGCCTCGCACTTCATCACCTCGACCGAGGCGCGCAGCGGCGTATTCGGCACGCTCGGTCGCGCGCTCGGGGCGGTGTATTCAGTCGAAGCCGCGCGACGTCTCGGCCGGTTGTTGCGCGAAGTGCGCCCCGACATCGCACATGCACACAATCTCTACCATCACCTCTCGCCCTCGGTGCTGGTCGAGCTCAAGCGCCGCGATATCCCGACGGTCATGACGTTGCACGACCTCAAGCTCGCCTGTCCGGCCTACAAGATGCACACCCAGGGCGCGGTGTGCGAGAGCTGCCGCGACGGGCATCTGAGCCATGTCATCGCCAAACGCTGCATCAAGGACTCGCTCGCGCAAAGTGCGCTGGTCTGGCTCGAATCGAGCCTGCACCGCGCGCTCGGCCTGTACGCCCGCACGGTGACCCGCTTCGTCGTTCCCAGCCGCTTCTTCATCGCCAAGTTCGCCGACTGGGGGTTCGATACGAGCACTTTTGTACATATTCCGAACTCCGTCGAGATCCCGGCGCGCGGCTGCCACCCGGTCGAGGACGCGTACGTCTACGCGGGGCGCCTCGTGCCGGAAAAAGGGCTCGCGACCCTGATCCGGGCCGCTGCCCGCGCCCGCGTGCGCCTCAAGATCGTGGGAACCGGCTTCCAGGAGCCCGAGCTCAAGCGCCTCGCCCACGATCTCAAGGGCGACATCGAGTTCACGGGTTATCTCACCGGCGAGCGGCTGCACGAGACCATCAGCCGCGCCCGCGCCGTGGTCGTTCCCTCGGAATGGTACGAGAACGCCCCGATGAGCGTCATGGAGGCCAGCGCGCTCGGCCGCCCGGTGATCGGGGCGGACATCGGCGGTATTCCGGAGCTGATCCGCCCGGGCGAGACCGGATTCGTGTTCCGCAGCGGAAATGTGGACTCCCTGGTGCAGACGCTCGAGCACGTGAGCGCCCGGCCGCTGGGCGAGCTCGAGCAGATGGGCGAAGCGGGTAGGGCCTGGATGCGGGACGCGTTTTCGCCGTTGGCCTACCGAAGGCGTGTGTTAGAGTTGTACCGAAGCTTGGGAATACGTTGTTCAGAACGACAACAAGCTGATCGCGATAAAGAAATCGAAGAAGTTTGAGGTCGAGCCATTTTGTTTGGGGGAAGAGTCGTGCCGGCACATCGACTCGGTGGACGATTTCATATCATGGCGCTGGGCCTGCGCGGCGTGCCCAACGTGCCCGGCGGCGTGGAGGTTCATGCCGCCGAGCTCTATCCGCGACTGCACTCGCTCGGCGCCGAGGTGACGGTGCTCGCACGCCGGCCCTTCCGCGCCTCCGGTGCGCCCACCGAATGGGCGGGCATCCGCGTGCGCTGGCTGCCCTGCCCCAGGCTCCAGGGAGTGGAGGCGCTCGTGCACACCTTCCTCGGGGTGCTGTATGCGGCGATCCGACGGCCCGACGTCCTGCACATTCATGCCGTGGGCCCGTGGCTCATGGTGCCGCTCGCCAAGCTCTTCGGGCTCAAGGTGGTGGTGACCCATCACGGCGAGGATTACCGGCGCGAGAAGTGGAAGGCGCCGGCGCGCGCGCTGCTGCGACTCGGGGAGCGGCTCGGCGTGCGATTCGCCGATGAGCGCATCGTGATCTCGCAAGCGCTCCTCGAATCGGTGCAGCAAAAATATCGGCGCGACGCCGTCGTGATTCCGAACGGGGTCAGCGAGCCCCAGGCGATCGAGCCTGAAAAGCTGCTCGAGCGTTACGGCCTCGAGGCGCGTCGCTACGTCGTGCAGGTGAGTCGTCTCGTGCCGGAAAAGCGTCAGCTCGACCTCATCAAAGCCTTCAAAGCGGCCAAGCTCGAGGGTTGGAAGCTCGTGCTGGTGGGCGGCGCTCAGGGCTCGCAGCGCTACGCCGACGCGGTGCTGGAGGCGATCCGTGGCGAGCCGAGCATCATCAATACGGGATTCCTGACCCTGCCGGGTGTGCAGACCCTGCTCTCTCAGGCCGGCATCTTCGTGCTGCCCTCCTCGCACGAGGGGTTGCCCATTGCACTCCTCGAGGCGATGAAGCTCGGCGTTCCGGTGATCGCGAGCGATATTCCTCCTAATCGCGAGGTCGGTCTTTTCGATACCGACTATTTTGCGGTGGGCGACACCGCGGCCCTGGAGGCGCGGCTCAGGGCGCTGTCGGTCCTCTCGAGCGCGGAGCGCGCCCAGATTCATCGCCGTCTCACCGAGATCTGCAAGCGTTTCGACTGGGACGCGATTGCGGCCTCCACCATGACCGTCATGGAGCGCGTCGTACGCCCCTCGTTTGCCGTGTCGGTGCAACGCACGCGACCGGCACGACCCCATTAGCGTCATTCAGCGGATCGCCGTCGCTGCAGCGGTCACGCTCACCGGCGGATATCTGCTGCTGGTGCTGCTGTGTGGAGCGCTCCTGCCGTTGCAGGACTTTCCGAACCACCTGGCGCGCGCCCTCGTCATCGCGGATCTGCTCTTCGATCATGGCCGACATTTCGCCGGCCTCTATTCGTTTCATTTCCTGTGGGCGCCCTATATCCTGAGCGATCTCGTCCCTGCGACGCTCGCCGCCGCGGGCGGCCCCTCACTCGCCGCGACCGTGCTCGGCGCCGCCCTCATCCTCAGCCTGCCGGTCGCCGTGCTGCTCTACCTCGACGCCTGCGGTCTGCGTCGCGAGCACCGTCCGATCGCCTGGCTGATCGCGTTGTACCTCGCCACGGACTGGTTCTTCGTCAAGGGATTCATCGCCTTCAGGCTCGCCATCCCCGCGCTTCTGATTGCGCTCGCGTGCCTGCGGCGGGTCCGCGAGGGCTTCTCCTTCGGAGCCTATCTCGCCTATGTCGGCGCGATCGCGGTGGGTTACGGCTTGCATCTCTCGGCGATTGCCTTCGCAGCCGTCGCCGTCTCGGTGACAGCGGGCGTGGCCATGGTCCGGCGCCGGGTGCGCTGGCGTATCGAGCTCGCGCTGGCTGCTCCCATCGCCCTGCTGCTCGTGTGGCAGGTCGTGCTGAGCACGCATCTGCAAGCATCGCCGGTCGAGAGCTCGGGGTACGTCTGGGAGGGATGGTCGCAGAAGCTCGGCGGGCTCGGGATCAGCATCCTGCGCTACCAGGCGAGGACGGATTTCGCCCTGTTCGCGCTGCTGGGGGTCGCCCTGGCGCTGCCGCTGCGCGGGGGGCTCGCCCGGCCCCCGAGCGAGGCGGCCCTCGAGACGGGCCTCCTGGCCGGAGTCTTTCTCGCGGTCTACCTGGCGCTGCCGCAAGGGTACGGCAGCATCTGGTTCGTCGATGCGCGCGCGATCGAGATGTGCGTGCTGTTTCTGGTGCTGGCCGCTTTGCTGCTGGCCGAAGCGGCTTCCACCCCGCCGAGGGCGATCGGGACTGTGCTGCTGGCGGGCCTCCTGGCCCTGGGCAATCTCGGTGCACTGGCGCGGCATTTTCTACCGGACCATGATTTTCTCGCCCGCTATCGGGCCGTGGTGGACGCGCTCCCGAGCGGTGCACGGGTGCTGCCCGTCTATACGCGCGCCCCGGAGGGGGCTCTGCGCCCCTTCCTGCACGCCGGAGAGCTCGCGGTGATCGACCGCCACGCCCGGACCCCCTACCTCTTCAGCGCCGAGGGAGGCTACCCGATGGTCTATTTTCACGACCGCCTCCGCCTCCCGGCCCCGGACGAGATGTGGTACCGGATGGCGGGCTCGCTTGGGGGGCCGCAGGTCGCCTGCGCCTATGACTATCTCATCACGACCGCGCCCGTGGAGGAGGCCCGCCTGCCCCCCGGCGCGCTCGTCAAGAGCAATGAGGCCGCAAGCCTGTTCGCGCTGAGCCATGCGGGCTGCCCGCCGAGTGAACGCGCCCCGCTCCCCTCCTCTTGACAGAATCTTGTATGCGTCGCGAAGTTTTCGCAGACTGGGCGTATGGCGTTCTCGGATCTGTTGCGCGATTGGTTTGGCAGGCGCGACCCTGCGAAGGCGCGCTCGGGGACTGAGCGCCGCCAGTGGATCAGCAACCCATGGCATGCGGTTTCCATCGCTCCCGGACCGCACGCCTGCGAAGCGGTGCAACGCCTCGCGCGCGAGCGCTTTCTATCGGCCGACGCGCCCCCGCTGCCTGTGGACGGCTGCACGGCGCACAACTGCCTGTGCGGTTACCGACACTTTCCCGATCGGCGCCGCTCGGAGCCGCGCCGTCATGCCGACGTCTTCGATATGCACCGTCCCTGGAACGGCCTCGAGCGTCGCCAGTCGCGCGGCCGCCGCTCGACCGATTGACTCACAGACCGTAAAACGAGCGGTACCACGCGACGAATCGCTGCACCCCCTCCTCGATCGGGGTCGAGGGCTGGTAATGCACCGCAGCGATGAGCTCTTCGACGTCGGCGAACGTTTCGGCCATATCGCCCGCCTGCATCGGCAGCAGGCGTTTCTCGGCGGTCCGCCCGAGATATTGCTCGAGCAGCGTCACGTAGCGTGAGAGCTCGATGGGCCGGTTGCTGCCGATATTGAAAAGCCGGAAGGGCGCGCTGCTCACGGCGGGATCCGGCTGCAGCGGATCGAAGCGCGCGCTACCGCGAGGAATCTGGTCGAGCACCCGCACCATTCCCTCGACGATGTCATCGATGTAGGTGAAGTCGCGTCGATGATGACCTTGGTTGAAGAGCTCGATGGGGCGTCCCTCGAGAATCGCCCGCGTGAAGAGGAAGAGCGCCATGTCAGGGCGGCCCCAGGGCCCATACACCGTGAAGAACCGCAGTCCCGTCGTCGGCAGGCCGAAGAGCGAGGAATAGCTGTGCGCCATCAGCTCGTTCGCACGCTTGGTCGCCGCATAGAGCGACACCGGATGCGCAGCCGGCTCGTGCTCCGAATAGGGTAACCGCCCGCTCGCCCCGTAGACCGAGCTGGAGGAGGCATAGACCAGATGCTCGATGCCGTGATGGCGGCAGCCCTCGAGCACGTTGAGCGTGCCGACCACATTGCTGTCGATGTAGCTGTGCGGATGGGTGAGCGAGTAGCGCACACCGGCTTGAGCGCCGAGATGCACGACGCGCTCGAGCTTCTCGCGCTGGAACAGATCGCTCATGCCCTGCCGGTCCGCGAGATCCCCGCGCACGAAGCGAAAGCCCCGATGGGGATGCAGGCGCTCGAGACGAGCCTGCTTGAGGGCCGGATCGTAGTAATCGTTGAGATTGTCGAGACCGACCACCTCATCGCCGCGCTCGAGCAGGCGCAGCGCGGTCGCCGCGCCAATAAAGCCGGCTGCGCCGGTCACGAGGATTTTCATAGAGCCGCGATTATAAGCACCGCGGGCCGGGTCGCGACTTGACAGAATTCAGTGCGCTCTGCCACCGGCGTCGCGGTTGTAGGAATCCCTGCGCTGCAGCCGCGCGGGCGCCTGTGCTACATTGATTGCTTCGCTGGGGGATGAGGATTTCATGAGCGACCGCGCGGGCTGCCCGCCGCCGACCTTGTCGGTGATCGTGCCGTTCTACAACGAAGAGGAGAACATCGAGCGGATGCACGCAGCGCTCGTGCGCGCCCTTGAGCCGCTCGGTGTCTCGTTCGAGATGGTGTTCGTCGATGACGGCAGCCGCGACTCGACCGCGGCGCGTGGCGAGGTCATCGCGCGCGCTGATTCGCGGGTGCGGCTGGTGAAATTTCGCCGCAACTACGGACAGACCGCCGCCATGGCGGCGGGCATCGAGCATGCCCGCGGTGAGACGCTCATCACCATGGACGGCGATTTGCAGAACGATCCGGCCGATATCGAGCTGTTCCTCGCCAAGATCGCAGAGGGCTATGACATGGTCGTCGGCTGGCGCTTCAACCGCCAGGACAAGCTCGTCACGCGCAAGATCCCCTCGCGCGTCGCCAACTGGCTCATCGGCCGCGTCACCGGTATCCGCATCCAGGACAACGGCTGCTCGCTCAAGGCTTTCCGCGCGACCTTGATCAAGCACATCCCGCTCTATTCCGAGATGCATCGGTTCATTCCCGCCATGGCCTCGATCGCCGGCCCGCGGCTCGCGGAGATCAAGGTGCGGCACCATGCGCGCCAGTATGGACGCTCGAAGTACGGCCTGTCGCGCGTCTACAAGGTGCTGCTCGATCTCATGGTGATCAAGACCGTTGCCTCCTTCACGGCGCGGCCGCTCCTGTGGTTCTCCCTCATGTGCACGCCGCTGGTGGTCATCGGCGCCGCCGCCTTCGTGGCGGGCCTGGTCGCGCTCGGCCAAGGGCGCCCCGCGATTCCGCTCACCGGCACGGGAGTCATCCTGATGATGGCGGCGATGGTGCTGCTCGCAAGCGGAACGCTGGCCGAGCTCGTCTACAAGCTCGGCGACATCCGTCCCGAGGATTTTGCGCGGCTCACGAAAAAATCGATGGTCGATCCGCGGCCCCCCGCCCGGGTCCTTTCAAGAGGAGGCGTACGATGACCTCTGCACCGGCTCGCCTCTCCGTCCTCATTCCCGTCGGCTCGCGCCAGAGCCCCGCCGAGCGGCTCTACGCCGAATACAAGGCGGGCCTTGAGCTGACCGGCCTGCCGTTCGAGGTCATCTTCGTGCTCGACGGTCCGCAACCGGACTACGAGCGCGCGCTGCTCGAGCTCGCACGACGCGGCGAGCCGGTCGTCGTGGTCGCCCTCACGCGCTACTTCGGTGAGGCGACCGCGCTCATGGTGGGATTCGAGCAGGCCTCGGGCAGCCATATTCTGACCCTGCCCGCCTACCTGCAGATCGAAGGCACCGAGATTCCCGCCCTGGTCGCGGCACTCGGGCAGGCGGATCTTGCGGTCGCGGTTCGCGAGCCGCGCGCGAGCTCCTGGTTCCAGAGCCTGCGCCGGCGCGGGTTCCACGCCCTGCTCGAGTGGGTCACCGGGCTCGACTTTCGTGATCTTGGGTGCAACGCACGCGCCCTGAAGCGCAAGGTGCTCGAGGAGATCCGTCTGTACGGCGATCAGCAGCGCTTCCTGCCGGTGCTCGCCGAGCGTCAGGGGTTTCGCGTGCGCGAGGTTGCGGCACGCCAGTCGAAGGAAGACATCAACCGCGAGCGCTATCGGGCGCGCAGCTACACCCGCGGCCTCCTCGACCTCTTCAACGTGTTTTTCCTGGTGCGCTTCACCAAGAAGCCGTTGCGATTCTTCGGCATGATCGGTGTTGGCGTGTTCACCATCGGCTTGCTCGAGCTCGCCTATCTCGTAGCCGACCGCATGCTGTTCAGCACCCCGCTCGCCGACCGGCCCGCCCTGCTGCTCGCAGCGCTGATGATCGTACTCGGCGTGCAGATCTTTGCGCTCGGCCTGCTGGGCGAGCTCATCATCTTCACGCACGGCGGCGGCGCGAAGGACTACCAGGTCGAGCGCATCATTCACTACGCCGAAGACGGGGGGGATCCCGAGATCGCCCGCCCGGCCACGCTCGCCACCGATCTGACCTAGCGAGCCCCCCTCTGGCCTGGCGAGCCCTCTGGCCTGGCGAGCCGCGGCGCGGCGGCTCAGAAGATGGCGTAGAGGAAGGGGTTGCTTTCGCTGCTCGAGGTCATGAGCAACGCGGCCGTCAGCAGGATCGACAACCCCGTCGCCGCCACCAGGGACCAGCGCCCCCAGCGAGGCAGCCCCGGCAGAGGCACGCTCCAGAATCGCCGCCTGACCCAGTCCCCCGCCTCCATGAGCACGAGCGCCGCGCCGAGCACGCCGATCGAGCTGCCCGGCTGATCGATGATGTAGTGAAACGCCGGGGCGAGCGGCTCAAGGCCTGCAGTCAAGTGGGCAAAGAACGCGCCCACCGTCGCCACGCTGTCGGCGCGGAAGAATACGAAGGCGACCGCGATCAAGTGAAACGTGATGAGCGGCCCCAGCACGTCGGTGAGCCGATCAAGCGAGGGGTGGCGCTTGTAGAGCCGCTTGCGCGCCTTCTGCGTCAGCGCATCGATCGTCATGTAGCACGCATGCACGACTCCAAAGAGCGCGAACGTCAGGTAGAAGCCATGCCACAGGCCGATGAGAATCATGTTGATGAACAGGCTGGCGACGAGCCCGGCATTGCCGAAACGCCGCAGCGCCATGCGCAGCGGCGTGAACACATAGTCGACCATCCAGGTCGTGAGCGACATGTGCCAGCGCCGCCAGTACTCGCTTGGGCTCGGCGCGGCGAACGGTGCGGCGAAGTTCTCGGGCCCGATGATGCCCACGAGAGCGCCCGCGCCGAGCGCAATATCCGTGAGGCCCGAGAAATCCGCATACATCTGCAACGGATACCCGTAGAAGCCGAGCAACACCGGCGCCCCCGGATGGGCGCCCAAGTGCGCATAGACGTAATTGACGATCGGCGCCAGGTTGTCGGCGACCACGAACTTCTTGAAGAAGCCGAGGCAGATGCGCATCACCGCCTTGAGCGCAAGATCCGGTGAGACGCGCGAGCCCGCGGCGAGCTGCGGCAAGAAATCGGGTGCGCGCTGGATCGGTCCGCCGACGATCTGCGGAAAGAACGCCGTGAAGGTGAGAAACGGCACCAGCCGGCCCTCGGACTCGACCGCGCCCCAGTGCCGGTCGATGAGATACGCCGAGAGCTTGAAGGTGTAGTAGGAGATCCCGAGCGGGATCAGGGCACCGACGCCGAGGATCGGCAGCGCCTTGAAGAGCACGAGCGCCGCGATCAGCAACGCGACGCCCGCGAGCGCGGCAGAGCGCACGCGGCCCGCGAGAAAGGCGACGAGGGTGCTCGCGAGCAGCAGCAACGCGTAATAGCCGCTGTAGAGCGCGTAAAAGGCGTACGAGGCGATGAGCAGGAGCGGCGCTCGGGCGACGCGCGGCAAAAGCGCGTGCAGCAGCGCGACGCCGCCCAGGAAACCCAGGAAAGCCGCCGAGGTAAAGCTCAATCAGGGCGCCTTGCGGGCGATGAGGGCGATGAAATCACCCACGTTTTTCAAGCCCCGCACCTCGCCGGTCGAGAGCTTGATGCCGAAAGTCCTCTCCACCTCGACGATGAGGTCGATGTGCGTGAGGGAGTCCCATGCCTCGATGTCGTCCGCCGTGGTGGTGTCGTGGATGACGAGCGAGGGGTCCTCGAAGATGTCGCGGAACACGGTCTCGAGACGCGGCTTGACCTCGGCCGGCGTCACGGCGAGACCTCGAGCGCCGGCCCCGCGATCTCCCGGATGAACGTGTCGCGCTTCTGATAGCGCGAGGTCTCGAGGCGGTAATGGCGCCCGTCCTCGCTCGCGAAGCCGAAGCCGCTCCAGAACTCCTTTACGAGTCCGTTCTTGCTGGTCGGCCGGTACTCCCCTTCGACCGCCGCCAGACCGCGCTCGCGCGCGAGCGCGAACAGGCGGTTCATGAGGTACTGCTCCACACCCCGACCGAGGACCCGGCACGACATGAGCCAGTCCGACACCTTGAGGACGTGACCGTCGGGCCGTGCGACGACGATCGAGATCAGCCCGTGATCACCGAAGCGGTCCTCGAGCGATGCGGTGAGCGCGATCACGTCCGGATCGTCCATGAGGGCTGCACATTGCGCCTCGCTGTGGCGCTGCGTCGTGAGGTTGAACTGGTTGCTGCGCAGGAACAGCTGCGAGATGCGCGCAAGCCGCTCGCGGCGGAAGGGCTCGATGCCGATGCGCATGTCGAGCGATCGCAGGTATTCGCTCACGTCGGTGAAGGCGGCGCGCGCCTCGCGCCGATCGGCTTCCTGCTTGTAGAGCGCCGCGCGCGCCAGATCCTCGCTCGAGAAGCTCGTGGTCTCGAAAAGATCGAGCTCCGTGAGCGCGCGCACCCAGTCGGCCGGGTCGTCGGGCAGCTCGGGCACGATCACCTCGGGCAGATAAGTGCGGACCAGATTGCGCTCGAAGGGGTTGTCGTCGAGAAACACGAGCGAGTCGAAGCCGATCTCCAGGGTGTCGCGGATGGTGCGCAGGTTGTCCGCCTTGTTTTCCCAGTTCGCGACGAACACCGTGATGTCCTCGCGCCGCAGGACCATGTCGGGATGCTGCTCGAAGGGGGCGAGCGCATTGGCGAGCTCGTTCTTGCTGCACACCGCGAGCAGTATGCCGCGATTCTTGAGCGCGAGCAGGAAATGCTGGAAGCGGTGAAATGCCTCGCCGTCGCCATGCGCGCCGATCTCGACGCCGGTCGCGCCCGCATCGCCGACCACCCCGCCCCAGAGCGTGTTGTCGAGGTCGAGGACCACGCATTTGACCACCCGACCGAGGCTCGCGAGCACCAGATCGGCGATCGCCTGCGCCGCGCGCGGCAGATGCTCGAGATTGCAGAAGGTCTTGGAGAGGTCCCAGAGCCGCTCGTCGAACCAGTGCCGGCGACCGACGTAGGAAGCCACCGACTCGAGGTCGCAGATGAGCACCGAGGCGCGTTGCGCGGCCGCCGTCGCGAGCGCGGCGTTGAGCTTTTGCACGCTCGCGTACAGCGAGGGGGCGCCCTTCAGATCGTACTGACCGAAAGGCCGGTCGAAGGGCAGCGCGAAGTTCGCCTGAATGATGCGCCCCACGCCGCGCGCGACGAGCGCGTCCCACAGGCGCGTCAGCCTCTCGAGCTCGCCCTCGCAACCGCGCGCATAGTAGCGCGCGCGCAGCGCCTGCGTCGCGCAGAGGAGCACCACGACATCGGGCTGGAACGCATGCAGTCCGGAGCCCGCATCGAGCACCTCGAGCTCGAGGGCATCGAAGGCGCCCTCGTAGCACTCGGCCGCGACGCCGTGCTCGGCGAACAGGGCCTTGAGGACCGGGACGAACTGCTGGGTCGCCGCATCCGAGAGGAGCGCGAGCCGCACGCTCGGCGCGCCCGGCTCGAGCGCGAGCTTCTTGCCGGCGCGCACCAGGCGCCGGTAATCGAGATCGATGACTTTGTTCGGGTTCATGAGGTCGATGAATTGAGGGTATTCGACAGCACCGCATCGTCCTTGCAGCCGCTCGCCGCTGCAAGCGCGGCGGGGGATTGCCCGCTGAGCGTTGGTGAGCAGCTCGCGAGGACCGCCGCGATGAGCTCGCCGGCGAGGGTGTGGCCGAGCTCGTTCCAATGCCCGGTATTGCGCGGATGATGCGGAAAGCCGTGCAGGACCGTCTGGTGCGCCTCGGCATAGCGCAGCATCGCCGGAGCGAGGAACGCATGCTCGATCTGCGCCCGGCGGGCGAATTCGAGGAGCGCGCGGTCGCCCACCCAGAGATCGCCGACGCCGAGGGCCGCCGCGGTGCGGGCGCGGCGCCTCGCATCCGGGTCGATCTGCGGCGCCATGTCGAGCAGCACGAACCAGAATTCGGCGTGATGCTGAGCGACCGTGTCGCGGGCGTGCTCGATGAGCGCTTCGCACACCGCAAAGGCGCGCTCGAGCTCCGGCGTGACCGGACCGCGCAGCGCGAGGTTCTCGAGGGCATGCGCCTCGTCCTCCGCCCCATCGCCTCGGGGCGCCGCCGCGCGCGAGGAATGCACCAGGGCGCCGGCTGCCTCGGAGAGCGTCAAGCTCGAAAGCCGCCGGCGCGCTGCATTGAGGAGCGAGAGGAGCCGGCTCGCATTGGTGAGCTCTGCCACCCGGTCGTCCCAGACGCTCGGCGCGACGAACGCCGCACGCTCGCGCCGGGAGATCGCATCGAGCTCGAGCCGGCCGTCGCGCAGCTCGAAGAACGGCACCGGCCCCTCGGCGCGCGAGGGTGCAGAGAACGATCGGCTGCTCTTCAGAATGAGTGAATGCAGGGTCCCGGTGAGCAACACGATCTGCGGATCGAAGTCCCAGATCTTGCGCTCGATGACCTCGTATTCCTGGCCGATGCCGTAACCCGCGACCCCGAAGTTGATCACCTCGACCCGCCGTGGCGCGAGCCGACGGTTGAGCTCTCGCTCGAGCACCGCCCAGTAGGCCGCATCCAGGTCGACCTGCTTCGCCTCGGCGAATGAGTCCCCGACGAGGGCGATGCGGATCACACCCGCGGGGCGCGCGCGCGCATGCTCGCGATCACGCAGGCCCGCGCTGTTGATGCGCTCGTAGCGCTCGCGTTCCTTCACGCTCCAGCCGGCGGCATTCGGCCGCAGGACGTATCCGAGGTCGGCGTCGAGCCGGTACAGCGAGGCATCGTTCTTCACCCCGAAGAAGCGCAAGCCCCCCTCGAGCACGGCCAGGAACGCGCTGAGCACCACCAGCGTCATCAGCAGGTCCTTGAGCACCGGTATTCCGCGCCGGTGCGCGCCGCCCCTATCCACGCCCGGCTTCGACCGGCGCGAGGGGAATCGAGCCTCGCCATCGGCGGCGCGGGTCGGGCGATCCGGCGCCGCGCAGGCGCACCCGCAACCGCTCGAACGGCTCCCCCACCAGCTTGTTGAGCACCATCGCCGCGGCGATCGTCGTCAGGAGAACGACCAGAATCCAGACCCACGGTGCGAGCACGCCGAGCCGGCGCAGAACATGGCCCGTGACCGACAGCACCAGCCAGTGCACGATGTAGATCGGATAGGAAAGCTCGCCGAGCTTGACGTCGAATTCATGGCGCCGCTGGAAGAGGAATGCGAGCGGCACGAGCGCGATGAACGCGCCCATGAGCACGAACACCGCGAGATGCGAGGGGAGCGACAGCTCGTAGTACAGCGCGCACAGCGCGATCAGCGCCAAAGTGCCCGCGAGCGACCAGATGCCGCGATGCGCCGCGTCGCGCGCGGCGAACCACGGCAGCAGCCATTGCTGCGCAAGAGCGCCCGCGAGGAACAGCGCGAGCTCGGTCGGAAAGAAGCGATAGCTCCAGGGGTCGCGCGTGCCGAGACCGAGATGTACCAGATACCAGCGCAAGAGGAGCGAGCCCAGCAGCAGCGCATAGATCAGCTTGCGCCGCGGCAGGACGAAGGGTGCGATCGCATAGAAGGACAGCTCGATGCCGAGCGTCCAGGCGGGATGGATCAGCATCCCCTGATAGAGCGCGACGTCCGAATGATTGAAGTTGGCGACGGGAACGAGTGCGTGATGCTGAACGCCCAGGAACATGATCCAGTCCTGGCCGATGAGGAACAGGTTCGTGAGCACGAGCACCGCAATGGCCGAGGGCGGCGAGTCGCGATACACGGCGAGGAAGTGCTCCTGATGCATCAGCAGGGCGGCGGCGAGCGCCAGCAGCGCGACCACCACGTAGATCGGGTAAAGGCGCAGATACCGGCTCAGGTAGAACGACCGGACGGAGGCGTACTGGCGCCGCTCGACCAGCACGTAGGAGATGAGAAATCCCGAAATGACGTAGAAGCAGCGCACGGCGTTCGGCCCGCCGACCAGCAGCGTCGAGCCGGGTCTGGCATGGTAAATGACGACGGAGAGGGCGAGGAGCGATCGGAGCAACCCCATGGCGCATCTTAGCGGCGCCTCCTTGCACCCGCCACCGTCCGCCCACCGCGGGCGCCTGGCGGGATTATGTCGCCGAGCGCACGCGCCGCGACCTGCGGGCGTGCGCGCCCGCAGGTCGCGCGCTCATTGCGCGTAGGGATATTCGGTGTGGGTCAGCGGCCGGGCGGAGACGGTCGGAGCGAGGTTCTTCCAGATCGCCGCATCCGGCACCGGTGCCCCGCCCCGCGTCGCCTCCTTGCCCGTGAGGCGCGTCCAGAACGCGTGCGAGGCGTGGTAGGTCTGGTTGAGCGCGGTGACGATGTCGGCGGGCGTCCAGGGGCCGCCGTAGTTCTGGAAGTAGTTGCCGGCGATGTCGAAGCCTTCGATCGCCATCATGCGCGCCATCCGCGGGCGCAGGTCGATCTGCGGGCCGGTCGAGTTGAGGCCGAGCAGCGCCTTGATGCCGTCGGAGAGGTGCGAGGTCCCGTACTGGTCGATCCCCGACTCACCCCAGGTATCCGCGGTCCCCTGCCCGATTCGATTGTTCGCCATCCACTGCGTCAGATTGACGGCATAGGGCGGGCGGTCGAACCAGGAATTGTCCATGACGACGCTGGTATGCGGCCAGGCGGCTGCGGTCGCGCTCAGCAGGCGCTGCAGCTGCGTGTACCAGCCCGAGTCGGAATAGTTCGGATCGGCGGGCGGGAACGCGGTCGCCGCCTGCGCGATCGTCGCATTCTCCTGAAACTCGATGGCCTCGACGTTGGGGTCGCCGTCGTAACGCGCGCCGAGCGCCTGCACGAGCGCGATCAGGCGGTCCATGACCGGCGCGTAGTAGATGGCCGGCGCCCACATGCCGCTCGGCGTGCCGTTCGTCGTCTGTCCCCACCAGCCGTAGCTGCCCGAGACCGGACTGTTGCCGTAGGCCGCGCTCTGCTGCAGATACAGCGGCATGGTGCGCGCATCGTTCGACCGCAGCGGTGTCTGGCCGTAGAGCCAGACATAGATCACGAGGTGCTTCTGCTTGTTGAACGAGGTCTTGAGCTGGTTGAGGATGTTGTCGATCACATCGAAGGTGTAGGTGCCCTGCCCGGATTCGAGCGCGCCCCAGGTGATGTTGATGCGGATGCCCTGGATCGCGTCCTGGTTGTTGAGATCGTTGAGCTCGCCCTGGATCTTGCCGACGGTGGAGCCGCCGAGCAGCACCGAGTTCGAGTTCATGTAATGACCTGGATTCCACTTGATCGGGCCGCCCGTGTTGCTCGAGCCGCCCGTGCATTGATTGTTGATGCACACCGGTGAGGGCGGCAACGGCGTGTTGCCCGTCGTTGCGAGCGCGGCCGCGCTCACGCAGATCCCGAGTGTCGCGGACACCGTGAATCTGAACACTCGTTTAACTTGCATCGGCGCTCTCCCGCTGGCGGCTCGACTCGTCGCGCTGAGAACGCTAATTCCTGCGGTCAAGCCGCGTCAACGGTCGCCGCGCAGCGACATCGACAATCTCGGCAAACGCGCGAGATATCGCGAGCGCTCGGAACTGAGATCTGCGTCGCAGTCATTTGCGCGCGAACTTGCTAACAACGCGCTGCGTAGTGCGCGCGACGCGCGCCACTGTCAAATCGTGCGCGGGCGCTCGGCCCAGGTTGGGGGACCAACAGCCGCGGGTGGATTTTCAGCGTACCGTCAGGCGCGGCAGCCGCCGGCCGCGCGCGGCCGGCGCCGGTGCGCGCACGCGGTGCTCCACCCAGCGACGCACGTAATCCGCCTGTTCGGCGGTCTGCGGAATCTCCGGCCAGCTTTTCGAGCGCTCGCACTCGCGCCACAGCTCGTTGAGCCGCGCGAGCGCGGCGGGACCATCGAGCCCCTGCTCGATCAGATAGCAGCCGACGACCAGTCCGGTGCGACCAATGCCGGCCCGGCAGTGCAGATACAGCGAGCGTCCGAACAGCAGCGCTGAGCGGATGCGCGCCTGGATCTCGTGCATGCGGGCCTCCTCCTCCGGCACCTCCATGTCGCCGATCGAGGTGCGCGTGTATTTCGCGTGCGGCGGCAACCAGGCGCGATAGTCCGGCATCTCGTGCGGGTAGGTGAGGTCGTAGAAGTAATCGATGCCCGCGGCGGTGAGCAGCCGCAGCCGTGCCGGCGCGTCCGCGGCCGTCGCGCACGGATGCTCGCCGGCGAGAAAGCGGCCGGGAATCACCCAGTAGGTATTCGGCGACGGCGCCCGCATGTCCTCTCAGCCTGCAGGGCGCCGCGCGACCGCCGCGATCTTCTTCGACACGATGCGCACCTTGTTGCCGTACAGGATGAACACGATCCGCATCGCCGCTTCGAGCAGCCCGGTCACCGTGAGGCCGACGTAGTTGAGCGGATTCTTCC